>CALXGT010000078.1 GCA_944387915.1 uncultured Clostridia bacterium | reverse complement strand
GGCATCATCTCTTTGGCGTAGCCGGAAAAAATGGCGACCTGTCTAGAACGGCTGTCGGTAACGGCGTCGCAGCAGAAAAATTTCTTGCCCATGCATTTTTCCATATGCATACCGATCTCGTTAAATTTGGTCCGCATTAAGCTATGGCCGGAAACCGGGGTAAAATCCTCCCGGTGCATCACCGAAGGAACATGGTGGGAAGCAATGCTTCTCCAGTGAGTGATGCCGGTGGCGCAATGCTTATACCCGCCGGAGTATCCTCCATAAGGATTGCCCTGGACATGGCCGATCAAAACGGCGACGTCGGATTCGTAGACGTATTTGTTCATGATCACCGGATCGCCCCGGTCGGTTTTGCCGAGATCCACCAAATGATCCCAATCCTCACTGTCGTGGTTGATGATCTGTCCGCTGGGCCAAAATTCATAAAACAGTTCTTTTCCCAAAACGTCGAGGATCTCCTGCTCGGTGTTCTTCCGGTGCAGTCCGTTGGAACAGATCAGCAAAATATCCTTTTTCTCTACGCCGGCGCGATACAGTTCCTCTAAAATCAAAGGGATCGCCGTCTTTCGATGGGAGGTGGGCTGTTCCCCGCCCTTGACCCGATCGGGGAAAACGATGGTGACCTTGCTTCCCTTATGGGCCAGCTCGGACAGCGGAGGCATCCCGATGGGATTGCGAAGGCTTTTTAACGTTTCCTCTTTCAGCTTCTCCTCCGGGATGCAGGGAGGATCCGGCACCGTCACACCGGGAATAAACACATCGGTATCGTCGGGAAGCTCCGCCGCCATTTTTCCATGCCCGTACTCAAATTCCAGTTTCATAGTTTCCTCCTTATTGTCCAAGGTACAACGATACGATCTCTAAGTACTCCTCGGGATAAAATCCGATCTCTCCCGAAAACCGGGTCAAAGCGATGAGCCCTCCGTCGATCTCCGGAATCGACGCGAGCATTTTCGCGTTATCCCCTTTCAGGCCTCCGCCGTAAACCACGTCCATCCCCGGCATGATCTCCTTGATGAAAGCGGCGGTTTCCTTTATCGTCTCTCTGTCCGGCGGGGTTTTCCCAGGACCGATTGCCCAAACCGGCTCGTAAGCGATCACAACACCGCCAAGGTCCGTTCCTTGTAATCCCGTTTTCAGCTGGAGCCGGAGCACTTCTCTCCAATTTTCCCTCTCCTGTTCCTTTTCTCCAATACAGTAAAGAACCTTCAGTCCCCGGTTTTGCGCCGCTTTGATCTCCCGGTTCAGGATCCGGTTTACCGCTTCGGGATCGGTGACGCCGGCTTCCGCCAAAATACCGGCTTTCTCGTTTCGTTCCTCACAATGCCCGATAATCACCGCGTCACAGCCGAGCGCTTTGGCGGCGGCAGCAGGACGCAGCGTAGTGAAAGCGCCAAAATTGCCCCCTTTTGAGAGATCGCCTTCATAAACTCCCTGACATCCGATATGAAGAGGGATTTCCGGCTTTTTTGCCTGAACGGCGGTCAAAAGATGGGCTTCCGGAAAATAGACCGAAAATTCACAGCGGTCGCAATAGGGGGAAATTCCATCCTGGATCCCGGAAACAATCGCGCTTCCCCATTTCGCTATCGGGGACAGCGTATTGACGCCGTTTAACGCCCCGGGCACATCGAACCGTTTCAAGTTGAGAAAAATATGCTTCATACCGACTCCTTTCTACTTTTTGCCTAAAAGGCGGAACATACTCCGTTTGTATTCCTCGACCCCTTCCTGATCGAAGGGATTGATCCCGAGCATTTTTCCGGATACCGCGCAAGCCACCATAAAAAAGTAAAACAACGCGCCGAAATGATATTCGTCAATGCGATCTATTTCCACTACAAAGCATGGGACTCCCCCTTCACTGTGCGCTTTGATGGTAGCTTCCTCTGCCGCTTTGTTTACTTTCCGAAAATCCATCCCTTCCAAGTAATCAAAGCCATCGCGAAAAGCCCGATCCTCTGGAATCACTACCGACGCGGGAATCTCCTTTACCGAAAGAAAGGTCTCGATTAAATTCCGTCGCCCGCTTTGCATATACTGCCCCAAAGAATGGAGATCCTCGCTGTATCCGGCGCAGGACGGATAGATTCCTCCGTATTCCTTGCCCTCGCTTTCGCCGAATAACTGGACCCACCATTTCATAAAATAGTCAAGCTGCGGTTCGAATTGTGTAAGCACCTCCACCGAATATCCTCTCCGGTACAGGTAATTCCGGTAGGCGGCGTACATTACGGCATCGTTTTCCGCACCCGCCGTCAAAAGCGCCTCTTTTTGCTCTCTGGCCCCCGAAAGATAGGCTTCTACATCCAACCCCGCCACCGCCAAAGGAAACAGCGCCACCGGCGAGAAGGCGGAATACCGTCCGCCGATGTCCTCGGGAAAGGAAAGGAAGGTATATCCGTTTTCCTTCGCGATTTCTTCCAGTCGGCTTCCTCTTGTACCGGTTACGATCACTCGTTTTGCCATCTCTTCCTTGGAATATCGTTTCTCCATTTCTTTACGCAAAACCCGAAAATGACTCCCCGGCTCCAGCGTCTCAAAATTCTTGGCGACCACATCAATATAAACGCTTTTCCCATCCAACTCGTCCAGCATCTTTTTTATGCTCACCGCCGAAAGGGTATTTCCGCCGTAAACGATGCGGGGCTTTTTTTGCTCTCCTAACGCTTTTATTACCGCTCGCGCCGCCTGGTTCGAGCCGCCCACTCCCACCAAAACCAAAATATCGGCGTCTTCCCGCACAGCACGCGCCTTTTGCAGCAAAGCAGAAAGCTCAGAATCGTTCGCCTTTGGTACGGTAATCCATCCCTTGTTGCCAATATCTTTGGTTTGGTCTTCCATAACTTCGGAAAAACAGGCATTTCCCCTTTCCAGTAACAAAGAAACGCCTTCTTTTGTTGCGTAGGAATCTGTAAAACGGGTTTGTAATTTTAACATGCTTTTCCTCCTGTGACTTATACGTTTAAGTTTCGCTTTTAGTGTACCAGAATTACCGTTTTTGTCAATAGGCAATAACGCCAAAAAAATCCACTATTATTTCAAAAATATAATGAATTTATAGGAAACTGTTGACTTGTTTTGTGACAATATGCTATAAATGAAATAGGTAATATAATTTGTAATCCAATCATCTGAAACGGAAAGCAGGGATGTTATGAAAAACCATGTTACCATTAAAGATGTTGCGAAAGCGGCCGGTGTTTCCGCAGCCACTGTTTCTTATGTTCTGAATCAAAAGTCCAACCAGACGATTTCGGAAGATACGAAAAAAAGAGTGATGCAAGCGGTAAAAGATTTAGGGTATGTTCCCAACAGCACCGCCAAAACACTCAAATCCCACCGCACCTCCTGTATTGGCATCGCCATCGATAAAGCCCTCACCATCCCCCGCTACGGGGAAACGGTCCAGGGGATACGAACCTATTTGGAGGAAAATCATTACACCAGTCTCTTGCTTCCGTGTTCAGAGGAAGGTGGGTTACCCTTATATTTGAGCGCGTATTTCGAAAACAAGGTAGATGGGATCATCTATATCTGCGCGGACAGTAATAATCTTGACCGAAAAATTGAACGATTTATTATTGAACGGAAAATTCCCTTCGTTACCTTCGATCATATGCCCAATCCCGACATTCCCTCAGTCAATATCGACTATCTTACAGGCGCTAAGGATTTGACGGAGCTTCTCCTTCAAAAGGGATACCGTCGGTTTCATTACATACGTCCCAATAATGGCACCAGACAGGAATGGGAACGAGAACGAGGCGTACGGCTCGCGGTTGCCACCGTTCCCAGCGCCGTCCTCTCGGTCCACAATTTAGAATTTGAAAGCAGCGGCGGGAATTTCCAAATGTTTATGGATTTCGCCAGCCGGAAGGAAAAGGAAGAATTGTTCCAATATCGCAGAGCGCTGCGGGAAATTTTCGAGACCATTATCCCCTTTTTGGATCCCGATGATGCGTTAATTTTAAGCTGGAGCGGTATGGAACAAATCGCCCTCCCCATGCTGGCCCAATATCATAAGGAGAACGCCATAGCGGTTTTGGCAAAAGGGCTATTAAGTATTATGTTTCGTCGGAAATTGTATTACAGCTATCTTCCCAATTACCAATCCGGAAGGGTGTGCGCGGAAATCCTGTTATCCAACCTGCGTCAATCCGCTTCTCCGGCCCACGTCGTTGTCACCCCCACCTTAGCCAGGCATTCAGACTGACCGTTTCCAAAGAAGGTGACATTTTTCAGAAAATATGTTACAATGACGGGGAATGCAAATCATTTAAAAATATGATATGTGACAGAATACACGGGAGAAATTGTTATGGAAAAACTGACTGTAGCACTTTTGAATGATTCTTTTCCTCCGGTCATTGACGGCGTTGCCAATGCGGTAATGAATTATGCGAAAACCATCGAGGACAAATATGGCCATGCTGTCGTAGCGACTCCGAAATACCCCGGTGTTGTCGATAATTACCCGTATCCGGTGGTTCGTTATCGAAGCATCAACACCGTAAGGCAGCTGGGATATCGAACCGGATATCCCTTCAGCGCCAGAGCCATCCACGCTCTGGAAAAAGAGAACGCGGATCTCATTCACAGCCATTGTCCTTTTGTCTCCACGAGCCTCGCCCGAATTTTACGGGAAACTCTCGATGCCCCCATCGTCTTTACTTACCATACTAAATTTGACATTGATATTAAACGAGCGGTGTCGTTGGGATTTTTGCAAAAAACGGCGCTCCGCTATATCGTAAAAAACATCGAATCCTGCGACGAAGTTTGGGTCGTCAGCGAGGGTGCGGGCGAAAACCTGAAAAGTCTGGGCTATCAAGGGGATTATCTGGTGATGAATAACGGTGTGGATTTTCCCAAAGGTCCGGCGTCGAAAGAAGACCAACAAAAAATTCGGGAGGAATACGCTCTCCCTGAAGATCGGCCAGTGTTTTTATTTGTGGGACGAATGATGTGGTATAAGGGGATCCGTCTGATTTTGGACGCCCTGTCCCAGGTCAAAGCCGCGTCTCTTCCCTTTTACATGGTATTTGTAGGCGACGGCGCAAACCTGAAGGAAATCGAACGGTATGCCAAAAGCCTTTCGTTAGAGCATGACTGCCTCTTTGCCGGAGCCATCCGCGACCGGAAAAAGTTGCGGGCTTTCTTTTCCTGCGCCGATTTGTTTTTGTTTCCCTCTACTTATGACACCAATGGCATCGTCGTTCGCGAAGCGGCGGCATGTGGCTTGGGAAGCCTTTTAATTCGCAACAGCTGTGCCGCGGAGGGGATCTCCCACCAGCGAAACGGCATTTTGTCATCGGAAAACGCCGATTCCATCGCCAACATACTGACCCAGATCATCCCCCACCGGGAATATATGAAAAAAATTGGAGAAAACGCCTTGAACGACATCTATATTTCCTGGGAAGACGCTATAGAAAAAGCGTACCAACGCTATTTCACCGTTTTAGACAATTACCAAAAAGCGCCTAAAAAACGGGAATCGGTCAGCGATGACTTTTTCTTTGTCGCTTCGGAAGCGATTGAGGGATTAAACCGCACAAAAGCGTTTACTCAAGAGTTAAAAGCCAAGGGAATTGAATTCAGTGAGGAATTGTTGGAAAAATTCAAAAGCAATTTTCCTCCGAAGAGGTAGCCGTATGAAAACGATGGAGATCGCCGGGCGATTGCTTTTTTCCACGGAGTCCGTTTTGGAAACGCCATCCCCTCTCTTTTTGGGATTCGGCCTTAGGGAAACGGCTTTTCAAGAGGTAGAGCGGCGGCTGAACAAACGCTATCGCGCCATTCCCTTTCACTGTATTTCTCTGTGTCCAAGCCGAGAGGATGATTTTTCTCCCTGGCCATGGGGAGACTTTCCGGGCAACGGGGATCGACTTTTTGCCTTTGTGGAAACGGATCTCCTTCCCACATTGAAAAAACGATACCCCATCTCCTCTATTTACCTTTTCGGTTACTCCCTCGCGGGGTTATTTGCCCTTTACGGTTTTTGTAAAAGCGAAAAGATAGACGGCGCCGCTTCTATGTCTGGTTCCCTTTGGTATCCGGGCTGGATTGATTTTCTCGCGTCCCAATCGTTTTTACCAAATAAATCGGTCTACCTTTCGTTAGGCGACACGGAACACAAGGGAACCGACTCCTTGTTTTCTACAGTACTTGACGCCACCAAAAAAACCGCCGCCCTTTTCCAAGAAAAATTGGGAGAAGAGCGGGTACGTTTGGAAATGAACTCGGGCGGTCATCATGTCCAGATCCCCTACCGGATTGAAAAAGGGATCGCGGCGTTATATAAAATGGGAAAATCGCTTTCTTAAAAGTAAAAAAACAAGGCTCTTGTCAGGGCCTTGTTTTTTTACTGGCGACAATTTTTTAATTTTCTTGCTCCTTCGCTTCTCCCAGATACTCCTCAAGGCAAATTCCCTGCTTTTTGATCTCTGCCGCCGCTTTCTCTCCCACATAGCGATAGTGCCATGGTTCATATGCGATCCCGGTAATCTCCGTTTTGTCCTCCGGATACCGTTGAATGAATCCGTATTGATCCGCGTTTTCCGATAACCAGCTATACACTTCCTCTCCGGTAGAATGGATCCCGTCCGCATTGATATCCACCGCAAGCCCAGACTCATGCTCACTGTAACCGGGAAGAGCGACCCATTCCTCCGCACTCGATTTTGCTTCCTCGTAGGACAGCCCCTGCGACTCAAATTCTTGGATCTTATCGTCTAAGATCTGCTGCTGCATTTGCGTCGTACGATATCCGGAAGCAACCACGGGATACACGCCGTTTTCTCGCATTTCATCAAACATGTCCTGTAAAGCCGGATACATCCTCTCGTCTACTTGCTCCCCGTTGGACAGTAAAACCGTATGGACCACATACCCATCGGGAAGAGGGTGATCCTGGTTTACTAAGATCAGTTTCCAATCGTCCTCCCCTTCTTTCTCTAAAGAAAGCTTCGATTCCTGCGGAGAAGAGGCCTGCACCGAAAGAGAATTAGAATCGGAAACATCGTTTTGCCGATTTCTAAGCATACTCGCTAAACAAAAACAAAACAGAAAGACAGCAAAACAAAATAAGGTTGTAATGATTCGTCCCGCGGCGGATTTTCTATTTTTCCTTCTCCGTCTCGGAGGACTTTGACTTTCCATATATGTACCCTTCCTTCCTCAAAAAAATCGCTTTTCTCTGACATCCTTATGATATCAAAGAAAAGCGATCCGTTTTTTCCGTTTCCATGACGGAAAGCTTTTGTTTTTCTAACAAAAATCATACGATTTTATGACAATCCCTCGGAATTGTTATAAAAAAGGAGATGTTTTCGTTTTTACTTTCCGCTCGAATCGTCCCTTTATGCAAATCAATAATTTCTTTGGCAATGGCAAGCCCCAGACCCGCACATCCGGTTTTTGAAGAACGGGAAGAATCGATTCGGTAAAACTGCTCAAAAATGCGGCTTAATTTTTCGGGGGGAATGGTTTTCCCTCGATTTTGTAGCCGAATCTCAACCCAATCGTTTTGATTCTCCATAACAAGGGAAATAACGCTGTTTTGGTAACTGTAACTTACCGCGTTGCGAATTAAATTGTCGAAAACCCGTTCCATCTTGTTGGGATCGCAAAGAATCTCCACATTGGGGGCAATTTGGGTTTCCCACTGCAGCCCTTTTTCCTCAAGAATCGGATCAAATTCATAAACAATTTGTTCTAACATCCGGCTAAGGTTTACCCGCTCCGGCTCCAAAGTGATGGATGATAAATTAAATCGGGTAATATCAAAAAATTCGTTAATGAGATCTTCCAAACGTTCCGCTTTGTGTAAAGCGATGCCGGCGTAACGGTTTTTTAACTCGGAAGAAATTTGGGGTTCATCACACAACAACGTCAAATACCCGATTACACTGGTAAGCGGCGTCTTTAAATCATGCGCCAAGTACACAATCAAATCATTTTTTCTCTGCTCCGCTTCCCTTGCCAAAAAGCGATCGCGCAACGCCTGCTCCCGAACTAAATTCATTTCATCTTCAATCGATTTCATAGCCTTCGGTAAAACGATGGCGTCCTCGCCCGGAGAAGCTAATTTTTTGGATGCGGCGATCATATCGTCGAGATATCGAAGGGGGCGGCGAATGAAAAAATAAGTAATCATCCCCCAAAGGACGAGAAGTGTGCCGCTCCCAACAAAGATTAGATTTTCCTTCACCCAATGTAAAAGCTGATACAGTGGATCTTCCGCCTGCCAGATAAAGCTATGGGCAATTATCCACGACAATAATACCAGTAAAAGGAATGCTGCCATCGCTCCAATCATAGTCAACAGATATTGAAGCAAAATTTGACGGCAAAGCTGGCTTCTTACCCGGACAAAATTGATTTCACGATTCAATGGTATACCCCACTCCCCAAATAGTTTTAATGTATTTCGGCCGCCGCGGCGTTTCCTTCATCTTTTCCCTGAGCCTTGCGATATGCGCCATAACCGTATTGTTCTGGTCCAGGTATTTTTCCTTCCAAACCGCTTCAAACAGCTCCTCAGAGGAAACCACCTGCCCCTGGTGCTCGCAAAGATACAATAGGATATTAAACTCTATCGGCGTTAAAGAAAGCTCTTGTCCGGATAGAAAGCACTTATGGGTACTTTTGTTAATGGTAAGCCCTCTGATGTTGTACTCTATAGCAGGATCCTCCTGCCCACCCAAAGAGGAAAGGGTATTGTATCTTTGATATCGGCGCAGTTGGGTTTTTACCCTCGCGACCACTTCCAGAGGATTGAAGGGCTTTGTAATATAATCGTCGGCCCCTATGGTAAGTCCCATGATTTTATCTCGATCCTCAACCTTTGCAGTAAGCATAATAATAGGAAAATAATACTTTTCCCGAATGGTTTGGCAAAGATGGAAGCCGTCAATATCCGGAAGCATTACATCTAAAAGCGCCAAATCAATATCGGCTTTCTCGACGCACTGTAACGCATCCAACCCGTTATCGAATTTATAAACGGTATAATTTTCGTTCTTTAAATAAATCTCCATAAGATCGGCAATTTCTTTTTCATCGTCCACAATCAACACTTTTTCCTTCGCCATTTTCGTTCTTACCCTTCTCCCTTTCCGATTGCTGTCTCCCCGTTTTAAATCTCCAACCAAAATTCGCCCCTCGACAAGGACTCTTTCCCTATTGTAGTGCATTTTCATTCCTTTTGCAATGTCCAAACAAAAAGGGGAAATCTGATTTCCCATTCTATGCCATCTTCTGATCTTGTAAAAAAGCGATGGTAAAAACCGAATTACTCTTTAGTTGCTTTTTTTTCGCGTTATGTTATAATCAAAAAAACGACAAAAAATTTCGGCTTTAAAGGGGAGCGTCTTATGAGTATTTTTCTTACCATGGCCTTTTTATTTTATATTGGCAGCCTCGCCGGGTGGGGTATTGAAGTATTATTTCGAAAATTCTTTTCCCGTTCCAATCCGGAGCATAAATGGATCAATCCCGGCTTTCTCACCGGGCCTTATCTTCCCCTTTACGGATTTTCCCTTTGCGTTTTGTATCTGCTGTCCGGTATCGAACCGTACCTCCCTTTTACCCAGCCTATCGTCAACAAGCTCTGCTTGTTTCTCTTGATGTCCCTTTGCGTTACAGGAATTGAATACATTGCCGGAATCATCTTTATCAAAGGAATGCACCTAAAACTTTGGGATTATTCCGGACTCCCCGGGAATATCCAGGGGATCATCTGTCCCCTTTTTTCCTTTTTCTGGGCGGTTTTAAGCGCCATCTATTATTTTTTGATCCACCCTTACATTCTAAACGCACTCCACTGGCTTTCGAAGAATCTGGCTTTTTCCTTCTGTATCGGATTTTTCTTTGGTGTCTTTACCATCGACTTGATCTATACCGCCAACCTTTCCGCAAAAGCGAGAGCGTTTGCCAAAGAACACCAGATCGTGATCCGTTATGAAGAATTGAAAGGAAAGATCCGGCAGTATAAGGAGGACCGAAAGGAACGCTGGCGTTTTCTTTTTTCCTTTTCCTCTGCCCGCCCCATTACGGAACACCTGAAAGAATATTATAACGATTTGAAGAAAAATCGTCAGTTTTTCGAATCCAAGCTGAAACGAAAAAAATAATCCTTTCGTGCCGAAGATACTTTTGTGTAAATCAACAAAAAGATGACGACAATCTGCCCCTGCTAAAAAATCCAAACCCACAGCGGGGGAGAAAGTAAACAAGGAAAAGATAATTTATAAAAATGGGGGTGTACTTTTTGGAGAGAATTAAATGTTTGGGGCGCTACCAAAAGGGATTATTGCTTATTATGATTGCCATGATTATTGTGTTTTCAATGCTTTATCCCATTACTATTGCTCGGGTGGGATTTGCATATAAGGATGCTATTCTTGTTCCGAATTATGAAAACAACAGTACTGTGTATTCAGGTAAAATACAAGGAAAACAGGCAAATTTTAC
>CALXGT010000077.1 GCA_944387915.1 uncultured Clostridia bacterium | reverse complement strand
ATAGATAATGGGAACAAATACCAGCGAAAGCCCCATATACAGCAAATTGCTCTTGGTAAAGAAATAAACCGCGAGCCCCAGCTCTTTTTGGATATACCGAAAGAGAATCACCATCAAAATAATCTCCGCCAAAAGAGTGGATGCAATGGCGGTCACCGGCGTATAAAGCTCTAAAAACGCCAACAACGAATCAAATATTACGTTCAGTACACCGCCAATCAGCAAAGCCTTCACCAGAAACTTCTCCCGGTGTTGGATGTAGAGAATCTGATTGGCGCAGATGGTATAGACCGCGCTTTCCAGCGTCCGGAACGCAAACACCACCAAAACGGGAATGGAATCATCGTATTTTCCCCCGCCGTAAAGCCACATAATCTCCGGCGCCAGACAGGCGATTCCCATACATGCCGGGATCACCAACAGCATAAAGGATCGATAGCTCTTATTGAGCAGCGCCAGATATTCCTCTTTTCCCCCGTTTTTATAATAGTACGCCAGCCGGGGCACCGCCACCAGCACCACCGAAGACAGCAGTCCGGCGATCATGTAAGTGATGTCCTGGGGCGTCTTATAAACGGTAATTAAGCTCTTGTCGTCGTAAATCCAGCTTAAAAACATTTTATCCAGCATCGTGTAAAGGACGTTTACGTTGCTAATAATCAAAATGCTGCAAAGAGGGGCAATATGGGGAAGGAAACAAAGGCCCTTTCGTGTAAGCGGGATCTCTTTTTGCACATAGAAGAAACTGATGATATTGTTTAGAAAATCGGTTCCCACCACGATAAGACAGTAGGTAGAAACATCGTCGGGATTATGGATCATCGAAAGGATCGCTGCCAGGTACACCAGGCGCACCACCACCGTTTTCAAAGTGATGAACCGGTAATTTTCCAGTGCCTCGTTGAGCCATTCCACCATAAACGCATTGGCAAACAGCTTCAGTCCCATAATCAGGTAGATGGTCCGATTGACCGGGGCGGAAAATAAAACAAACGCGGTATAGCACCCTAAGCATACGAAGTTGGTCACCACTCCGAAAAGAAAGAGGGAAGTAAAAAGTCTTCGCCTTTTTTCCTTGTCATCCCGAATTCCGGAAAGCTCCCTTATCCCATAGGTATAAATACCGAAGGAGCCGAAAATCAGCGCGATATCCAGCCAGATAGACGCGTCGTTAAAGCTGCCGTAAAGATCTTTATCAAAGAGACGCTGGAGATATGGGATGACAAAAATCGGTATAATGATCCGAAATACCTTCAGCGTAAAATTATAAATCGAGTTCCCCATGATGGAACGTCGTTTGTCCATTATTTTGTTCCTCCGCAATCATCATAATCGGAATCAAAGGACATATAGTGCACATAATGATGACTTGTCCGCCGCTCTGGGGGAGGAGGCGTGAGATAATCTCCGTAACACACCCTTAACGTATTGTGGGTATCCTGCGGGCAGGGCATCAGCCTTCCTTCATAAAACAGTTTTTTTGGAACGCCGAACCACTCCCGCCGGAAATCATATCGGTGACTGTTGGTAAAGGAAAGAATATCGCTGCATAAGGCATCGTCTTTTTTAAAACGGGGATACCATTTCTGGTACCAGCATTTTCGGATTTTTCCGCTTCGAAACAGGCGGTTGGTAATGGGGTAGATCCACCTGCCGACGCCGGTCTGCGGCCGATAATTTCGACAGGCATTGTAGTCGAACATGGTAATCCACTCCCCCACATGCCGCCAGAAATTCGATTGAATATAATCGTCAAGAATAAAAATATCTACATAAAATCCATGGTGCATTTTCAGATTTCGAAAGGCCGGTTCCACAAAAGCCGTGTGGTTCTTTCGAATCTTAGTGATTTGAACGTTATAGTTGGGGTCTGTTTCCGTATCCTGCCAAAAATAGCCGCTGGGAGGATTTTTTCGCCATGCCTCTTTTAGACGCTCATAATCCTTCCGAAACAGAATAATATCCGCGTCGTCGTCCCATGGGATAAACCCACCATGACGAACTGCCCCCAATTCCGAGCCATAAAACAGATAATACGGAATTTTTTCCCGGTTACAAAAATCATCCACGACAAAAAGGACTTCATTGACTGTCTGTTGAAGCCTCTTTAACGTTGCGCTGTCCATTTCCGCTTACTTCCTTTCGGCCTTTCTCTTCTTTCCCGGGAGGGAAAGTACTGGAAGAGATCCATCACCCTTTTGGATCCGTTCAAAAAGGGATAAAAGAAACGGCTTTCCTCCCTTTGTGAACTCGGTGTCACTATAGTACATCAAAACGCCAATGTACGTCCACAGGGCGACACTGGGATAATGAAGCTCGTAAAGAGTAGCTGATGCGTCCACCATGGTGTGGGCCACCAAAATAACCGCTACCAAAAAAGAAGAGGTAAAAATAGGATTAAATTTCCCTTCTTTGACGCTGAAAAGGTAATATCGAAGGGCGCGGATAAACAAAAGCGTCCCTAAGATCACGAAAAACACCAGTCCCACCAATCCCGAAGAAGCGGCGACCTGGTAGAAAATATTATGCAATCCTCCGGTAATTCCGGGGAGGTAAGGCTCGTTGGCGTAGGACGTTTCGTATCGGTAAGCGTATCGATACGCCTCCTGCATCACATTGTCGCTGCCGACGCCAAACCATGGATTGTTCTTGATGATATGGGTGCCGGCCTGCCACAAAAGGCCCCTTCCGCCAAAAGCGCTTCCAAATTCTTCCCGCTTAATATTGACTTGGGATCCCGACGTTTCTTCGCCGAATGCCTCCGCCAGTTGCTCGCTGATGTACTCGTTTTGAATGACACAGTAAGGCAAAAGCTCAATGGCGTATACATAAGCGCCGTTTAACGCCAAAGGCGCGGCAATGGCAACAGCGACAATTTTCACCGTGAGTTTCCGTTTTAACTCTTTGGTATCCAGCTGTCGATACTTGGAAACGCCGAAAACGATAGGAAGTAAAATCAAATACAGGCTCAAAACCAGAAGACCGCCTCGGGAGTTGCATAAGAAGAACACCAGAAGCTGAACCAAAAGATTGATCCCATAAAACCATTTCCGTCCTTTAGGCACGTTTCCCTGGTAGATGGTGTAGCAAACCACCGTCAGCATCACCGAAATCACCGTAATCAGGCCCGCCGTATTGGGATTGGAGAAAAAGCCCCAAAGACGCTCCTCGTGGATCCCAAACCAGTAGGTATCGCCGTTAACGGTAAATTCGAAATTGATGTTTAAGATAAACGTAACCAGGCTGATGAGTTGACCGATAAAGGTGGTGACCAAAAAGAAATGGTTAAAGGTCAACAGTTCCCGTTTCACCGTCCCCGGCGCCTTTTTGGGATTGTACGCGTAAATCACCAGCAAATTGGTGGCCAAATACCCGAAGGTCGCTATCCCGTAAAAAAGGCCCTGATCCCGATTCACCAAAACGGTAACGCCATAGGAAATCAAAAAAAGATAAATCACAACTCGGTATCGGTTAAATAAAACCGACCGAACGGTAAACAGATCTTTCACCAGCAAAGCCACTGACCAAAGAAGGGTCACCTTGACGAAAGGTCCAATAATTCCATTGAGCAACGAGGAAGATCGAAGCAGTACCAACAGCATCACAGCGATCCGAAAACCGCTGTAGCCGAAAATCTTGCCCAATCTCTCTCTCATTTTGTTATGCTGTTCCATGTTTTTCTCCTGGTTCGCCGCAGTTGCCGGCGGTAAAATATAATAACTTGATACGCTTGCGGTTGCTTTCGGTATCGAATCCCGCCGCCCAAATCGCTTCTCCCCGGTCCTTCCGCTCCATCCCTTTGGTGGCAAGGACCTCCTTGGCTAACTCCTCTTTGGATATGTTCAAAGGGAAAAAGCGGATATCCGGATGGATCCGGACCTCGGGCGGAAGGGTGTCCGCTGCAAAGCAGGGAAGTCCCGTCGCAAAGGCTTCCAGCGTTACATAGGAAAGCCCCTCAAATAAAGACGGCAGCACAAACGCGTCCATAGCGGCGTAATAATCTTCGGGACGATCTACATTCCCCGCAAGGATCACATCCTCAAAAAGCCCCATTTCCCGGGCGCGCGTTACGATCGCCTCCCGCTGGCTTCCTTCTCCCAAAAGTAAAAGCTTGCAATCCGGTTCTCGCTTTTTCATTTCTTTTAACAGTTCCAGCAAAAAACCGTGGTTTTTAACCGGTTCCAACCGTCCGGCATGACCCACGACGAAAGTATCCTTTCCGATGGAAAGAGCGCTGCGGATCTCCGCCCGCTTCTCCTCCCGGTACTGGAACCGGCCAAGATCGATGGCGTTGGGCAAAACGGAAAAAGGCGCGTTACCAAACATAAAGGTCCCCGCTGCTTTGGAGCATGCAAAACGCATAATAGGAAGTCGCTTTAGTTTTTGCCTCCCGATGCGGTGAAGAAGCTTTGGAACGAAACCTCCCTCTACCTGGTTGCTGTGGGAGTGGGCTGCCACCAAGGGGACCTTTGCCCGGATCGCGAGGGAAAAAATTTCGGTGTTGCTGGCTGTCGCCAAATGAATGTGGCAAACCGAATACCCTTCGCTCAGCACCTTTTTTAACGCCGCTCGATGTCCTCTGGGGTCCTTTTTCCGCGGCGGGATATATTGGAGTCTTCCGCCTTTTTGAAGGATCTCCTCTTTTCGAAAGGGAGTTTCTGTATCGGTGAGAATGGTTACCGAAAAAAGGTCGGGATCCAATTCGTCAAACAAATTCAGCATATAATAAAATCGGCCGGAAGGATTTTTGCCCAAAATCCCGAGGAGCACCTTTATCTTTTCCAATCTGTCACTCCCCTTTGGAAAAAAGATCCGTTTTAATCTTGGATGTGGAAATTTCCGGCGTCCGGGGAAGATATACAACCTGGCAAAGGTCTGACAAAAAATCGAACTTTCCTTTCCAGTCGTCCCCCATCACGAATACATCTACTTTAAATTCCTTAACGTCCTCGGCCTTTTGTTCCCAGCAAGTCTCCGGAATGACCAAGTCTACATACCGAATAGACTCCAAAAGCATTTTCCGTTTCTCATAAGAAAAGTAACATTTCTTCCCTTTTTCTGCGTTAAACTGGTCCGTGGAAAGGGCAACAATCAAATAATCTCCCATCTCTTTTGCCCGGCGCAACAAATTGATATGTCCGTAATGAAGCAAATCGAAAGTGCCGTAGGTAATCACTTTTTTCATTCCCGTTTCTTCCCCTATCTTCATTCATTTTTCCGACGGTTATAAAATTCCCGCCAGTTCCAACGCCCTGCGCGCGTCTTTGCCGTCGTGATACCGGTTGGTCAATTCCCCAACCCGCTTGCGTTCCTCGGCGTATCCGTCGCTTCCGGTAAGAACGCTGGACACAAAGCGCAAAAAGTCGTCCGGCGTCTTCAAAAGAGGCCCCGGCATCAACGAAACCGGATCGTCTACAATGAACCCGCGGTTTTGAATATACTCTTCCATATCGTCCACCGTAAACCCTATAGGCCGATTCAAAAGAAGGTAATCAAAATAAACGGAGCTGTAATCGGTAATCAATCCATCCGCATGCGCCAGCAGAGCGTACAGATCGCAATTCGCCTTCATCAGCGCGTCGTTGGAAAGAATGCGGATGTTGGAAAGGTCCTTGGCGCCGATGGTGCTTAGGTTCTGCGCCGGATGAATCTTCACAATCAAGATCGCGCCCGCCGTCATCAGCCGTTCGTTTACTTCCTCAAGCTCCGCCATGGTAGACAAAAGAGGAAGCCCCGTCTCGCTTTGAATTTCCCCATCATCTGTCCCCAAAAAATCGGATTTCCGAAAGGTGGGAAGCCATAAGAGTACCTTCCGGTACCCATCCCCCAAAGAGAGACGCTGCAACGCGTCGTTTTTAGAAAAAAGGGCGTCATTTCGAGGGTGCCCGCAAACCACAATCTGGTCCGGATCACACAGAAAAGCTTTCTGCATCACCGGCACGAAAAAATCCGACGCAGCCAGGACATAGGTAAAAAAGTTTTGATCCTCATCATCGAGATAATTGCCGATTTTTTTTAACGGCGAACCATGCCAAAGATTGATAACCATCTGCTTTTTGGATGGTTTTATGGGGTATTTCCCGAAAGAGTAGAAAAAGTACCGAGATGTAAAAAAATGATACACCCCTCCGAGCGGGCTCACAAAACGAACATTTTCCGGGTAGTTTTTTCCCAAGAAATCCTTGTAATCACTCACCGCGCAGATGATCTTATAATTTTCCGCACCGGGACAGGTCAAAAGATACTCAAACACCGCCCGCACATTGTCCCGAAAGCCCATATTGCTGTAAAAGACGATTTTTTTCTTCCGCTTGGGAATGATGCGGTTGACGGCGCTTAAAAAGCCGCTTAGCTGTCGAATCCTCTTTTTATTCATTCCCATCCGCCTTCCTTTTCCGCAAAAGCCGACTGTAAACCCATCCCCGCAGAGAATTGGGCATAAGGCTCACCGCTACATGAACAGACGCGGAAGCCACATAATCGCTAAAAGAAATGAGTCCTTCCCGATAAAGGCGCTTTTTAAACGCCACAGCCTGTTTCATATAAGCAAAACCGCCGCGGCGGCGATACATATCCGTACCGGTGCGAAAATGGAGAATCACCCGATCTATATTTTTCGCTTTCACGCCGTTTTTTAGCATCCGCATCCACAAATAGTAATCTTCAAAATAAAGCGCATGCTGGTATCCCCCCGCTTTTTCCACTTCGCTTTTCTTAAACATTACGGAAGGGTGATTAAAGGGATTGCGCTTTTTCGCGTACCGTCGAATCTCCGCGTCCTCTAACGGCACTTTCTTTACCGAAACCACATTCTCGATAGAACCGATAAATTCCTCTACATGACCGCCGCACAGCCCCAACGCCGGATCTTCCTCAAACGCCTTTAGCTGGAGAGCAAACCGGTCGGGAAAAGCGATATCGTCGGTATCCATGCGAGCGACTAATTCGTAATCACAAGCCTTTAAACCGGCGTTTAACGCCTTTCCAAGCCCCATATTTTCCTTCAATTTCACAATTTTAAGTTTGTCCGTTTTACGCGAGACATCTTCTACCGCCTCGTACAATTCCTTGGTCAAAGGTCCATCCTCAACCAAGACAATCTGGGATGGAGGACAGGTTTGAGAAAGAATACTGTCCAAACTTTGGCGAAAAAATTCAGGCTTTTCTTTCTGATAGACCGAAAGCAAAACTGAAAAATCCATTTTTTCTCCTTTATCCTTTGCAAAATTTCCCTTTTAATGCAAAAACACACAAAAAAGAGAAGTCGTTCTTCGGCAACAATTCTCTTTTTCACAAAAACACCCATTTTACTTCTCATTATAGCAAAATTCTCCTGGAGAATCAAGAAAAGGAAGAATTTCTTTCCTGCTTCCGAAAAAAATTCATAATTTCATGTCAAAGAAAAATCCCCTGCTCCGCCCTTGGGGGAGCAGGGGAAACCAAACCAAAAATTATGCAAAATTCGGAAGAACGTACATCAGAATGAAGAACACCGAAAGGATGTACAGCAACACGGGAACTTCTTTCGCTTTTCCTCTGAACACCTTGATGAGGGTATAAGAGATAAAGCCGAAACCGATACCATCGGAAATGCTGTAGAAAAACGGCATACCCGCAATAGTTAAAAAGCAAGGCATCGCAATTTCAAAATCGTTCCAGTTAATGTTGGCAGCGCCTCTCAGCATCAAAATACCCACGATGATAAGCGCCGGAGCCGTAGCCGCCGAGGGAATGATTCCCGCCACCGGGGCAAGGAAGGAAGACAGCAGGAACATTACACCTACCACAACCGAAGAAAGGCCGGTCCGAGCGCCTTCCGCAATACCGGTAGAAGACTCTACAAAGGTGGTAACGGTAGAGGTTCCCAAAAGCGCGCCGGTGCAGGTCGCGATCGCGTCGGCAATCAGCGCCCGGTCACCGCCGGGAAGGTTACCGTCTTTATCCAACATACCCGCGTTTCCGGCGGTTCCGATCAAGGTTCCCACCGTATCAAACATATCACAGATAGAGAAGGTAATCACAGCAACGATCAGAGGCATTACGCCCAAAGAAAGCAGTCCATGGAAGTCTACCTTAAACATAGTGGAAGTAAGGGAACCCATCTCCACCAACGTATCCGGGATCACCGTCAATCCCATAGGAAGGCCGAGAAGCGTGGTAACAATGATACCGATAATTAAAGCGCCCTTCACCTGCCAGGCCATCAAAACGCCGGTAATCAAAAGACCAATCAGCGTCAAAAGTCCGGCACCCGAAGTAATGGTACCCATGTCCACAAGGTTATCGCTCGCCACGACAATCCCTACATTCAAAAATCCAATCAGGGAGATGAATAAACCGATACCCGCGCTGATCGCCGACTTCAAATCCGAAGGAATCGAAGCGATAATCTTAGTGCGAAGGGGAGAAATCGTAACCACCAAAAACAGCAAACCGGAAATCAAAACAATCGCCAGACCCTGCTGCCAGGTGTACCCCATACCAAGACAAATCGTGTAAGTAAAGTAAGCGTTCAAGCCCATACCGGGCGCCTGTGCAAATGGGACATTGGCCAGAAAAGCCGTTAAAAAGCTTCCCAGCGCCGAAGAGACACAAGTAGCGACCAAAACCGCGGTCCGTTCCATTCCCGTCTGCTCCAAAAAACTGGGGTTGACGAAAATGATGTAGGCCATAGCGAAGAATGTGGTAAGACCGCCGATAATTTCTGTTCTTACCGTGCTGTTGCGCTCTTTAATTTTAAAAAAGCGTTCCATAAGCGACTAAACCCTCCGTTTCATTTTTCTGCGTAAACTTTTCCTGTCAAAAAGAAAAAACATTACAAAGCGAAACGCTCTGTAATCCTTTCGACATTTTCCATTATAAGTTAGGATATAAAATTTGTAAATTGGTATTTTCGACACATATTTTCTGAACTTCGTCCTAATCTTTGGACATATTTTGTTATTATTTTCGAAACGATTCGGTAACAGTTACTGCTTTTTGGCGTTTTGACAAAAAAATTGATAAAGAAATGTCAATATTCTCTAAAAGAATTTTATATTTCAAAAATCTTTTCGCAACAAAGAGCTCCTTGATTTTTGTATAAAAAAGCAATCGTTTTTGAAAGAAAATTATGGTAGAATAGTAAAAAATAACAAGGATGAACGAATATGGCATTATTTCATGTAGGCTTTATTTCCTATTCCTTAAAACGGGAAATCGATATTAACGTTATTCTCCCCACCTGCACCATCCCGGAGAGTATGGGGTTAAACGGGGAACCTACCCATAAGGTAAAGGCGCCGTATCCGGTTTTGTACCTGCTTCATGGCATGGGCAATAACTATTCGGTATGGGGCAGATACACCAGCGTGGAGCGCTACGCCGAAGAACGACAGATTTGTGTGGTAATGATGTCCGGAGAAAATCGCGGATATCGGGATCAGGAAAACGGGGACAAACATTTCCAGTTTATCGCCAAGGAGTTGCCTGAGTTTATCCAAAACACGTTTCCCGTCTCCACCCGGCCGGAAGATACATATATCGCCGGACTTTCCATGGGATCTGTGGGAACGCTTTTGCATGCCCTCTCCAATCCCCAAAATTATCGAGCCGCCGGTTCCTTTTCCGGTCCTATGATGGATATGGACAAATTATTTAACGGGACTCCGGAAGAACGGGAAAAACTAAATGCCTTAAAAGCGGAAGAAATGAAAGATATGATTAGTCCCGAAGCGGTATCGTTGGTAAAAAAGGCGAAGGATGAAGGAAAGACTTTCCCCGACTTTTACATTAGCACCGGATTGCAGGACGGTCCCGAGCGGGCGAAAGCTTTCGCCGCCTTTTTAGCCGAAAACGGCATCAAGGTCACCACGGATCTTTCCAAAAACTATGGTCACGAATGGCAATGTTGGGATGAAAATATCCGGGAGTTTTTAGACTGGCTTCCGAGAACCGACTACTACGCCGGAAAGAAACGAAAAATTTAATCGAACAGAGACAGGCCGGAACCCCCCCCGCCTGTCTCTTCTTTTTGTCAAAGGCTCATGGAACTTTTTTGAAAAATCTCTTGACAAACCCCTTTTCCCTTGTTATAATAAGTAACGTTCCGTGCAGATGGGGTGGAATCGGCAGACACGCTACTTTGAGGTGGTAGTGAGGCGACTCGTGCAGGTTCAAGTCCTGTCATCTGCACCAACGCGGATATGGTGGAATTGGCAGACACGCATGATTCAGGTTCATGTGCTGAGAGGCATGCAGGTTCAAGTCCTGTTATCCGCACCAGACTGAGTCTGGACGCACTTCGCGTTCAGACTTTTTTGTTGGCCAAACACCTTTCCCTCGCGCTGAAAGGCGAAGGTAATCCCTCAAATTGAAAACTGAGTCTGGACGCACTTCGCGTTCCGGCTTTTTTGTTAGCCAAACACCTTTCCCTCGCGCTGAAAAGCGAAAGTGATCCCTCAAATTGAAGACTGAGTCTGGACGCACTTCGCGTTCCGGCTTTTTTGTTAGCCAAACACCTTTCCCTCGCGCTGAAGGGCGGAAGTGATCCGTCAACGTAAATAATATCGGTAGACGGACGTGGCGTGAAAGATTGTAGGTCTCG
>CALXGT010000076.1 GCA_944387915.1 uncultured Clostridia bacterium | reverse complement strand
AAAGAAGAGATCAAGAATAAGGCGGACGATGTTACCCTTAGCAATGATGAAGATGGGATCGCGGCAGCCTTGAACCGGTGGCTTGGGGTCTAAAGCGGATAAGGCGGGCAAACGCCCGCTTTTTTGTTAGGAGGCAGTATGGATATTAGAGAAGCGATCAAAACAAAGCGGCTTTTTTTTGATGGAGCCATGGGGACCCAGCTGCAAAAGCTGGGACTCAAGGGAGGAGAACTTCCGGAAGAATGGAATTTGACTCGAAAGGACGATATTCGGTCCATACACCAGGCATATTTACAGGCCGGCGCCGATATTCTTTGCACCAACACCTTCGGCGCCTCCCGTTATAAGCTTTTGGAAAAAGGACTGACGCCGGAGGAAGTCATCTTCCCGGCGATTTCGGCCGCGAAAGAGGCGGTCATGTCCTTTGGGCACAAAGACAAATATGTCGCCCAAAGTATCGGACCTTTGGGGAAGCTTTTGGCTCCGTCGGGGAGCCTTTCCTTCGAGGAAGCTTATGACGCCTATCGGGAGATGGTGGTCGCGGGAGAGAAAGCCGGCGCCGATCTCATCTTATTGGAGACCGCAAACGATCTTTACGAGGTAAAGGCGGCGGTTTTGGCAGCGAAGGAAAATACGGCGCTTCCCATTTTTGTGACAGTGACCTTAGGGGAGGACGGAAGGATGTTGACCGGCGGCAGCGTAGAAGCGGCGGCGGTTTTATTAAACGCCCTTCCGGTGGATGCTTACGGGATCAACTGCGGCGGCGGACCGAAGGAGATGGCGCCGTATATTCGAACGCTGATGTCCTTGAGTGAAAAACCGGTGCTGTTTAACGCCAACGCCGGTCTTCCCGAGGTGATCAACGGGGAGAGCGTCTTTCCGGTACAGCCAGAGGCGTTTTCCCTTTGGATGAAGGAACTGGTCGCGGATGGGATCTGGGCGGCGGGAGGCTGCTGCGGAACGACGCCAGCGCATATCGCGGCGCTGGTTTCTGCCTGTAAAGGCATTCCCTTGCCAGACCGGCAAAGCCGTTTTTTACCCCCCGCGGTATCTTCCGGCGGAAGGGCGGTTTTTTTCGATTCCCGTCCGGTTTTGATCGGCGAGCGGATCAATCCTACCGGCAAAAAGACCTTCCAGCAGCAGCTTCGGGAAGGCAGAGAGGATTTCGCGCTAAAAGAAGCGGTGTTTGCCGAGGAAAAGGGGATCGATCTTTTAGATGTCAATTTGGGACTTCCGGGAATTGATGAAAAGGAAGCCATGGTGCGGGTGGTCAAGCATCTCCAATCCATTACCAACCTTCCCTTGCAGCTGGACACGTCGGATCCGAAAACGTTAGAGGCGGGACTTCGGATCTATAACGGAAAGGCCATGATCAATTCAGTCAACGGCGATAAAAAAACCACCGACGCGGTGTTCCCGCTGGTCAAAAAATACGGCGGACTGGTGGTTTGTCTGCCTCTTGATGAAAAGGGGATTCCCGATACCGCCAAAGGGCGGATTGATATTGCGAAGAAGATCATAAAAAGAGCCGAGGCGGCGGGATTAAGGCGGGACGACTTGATTTTCGACGGATTGGTTTTGACTTCCGCTTCTGAGCCGGATGGCGCGGAGGTCACGTTGGAAACGGTGCGGAGATTGAAAGAAGAGCTGAATGTGCGGACTTTGCTTGGAATCTCCAATATTTCCTTTGGCCTTCCGGCGCGCGCTTTGATGGATCGAAGCTTCTTTTTGATGGGGCTGACCTTGGGACTTTCCGCCGCTATTGTCAATCCCCGAAACCGGGAAATGTTAGAAACCTTTGACAGCTTTTGCATTTTGATGAACCAAAACAACCGAGAGGCCGCTTTGACCCGGTTAGAGGGAAGAAAAGAAACCGCTTCCTCCTCCGCCTTGACGCTTGCTGACGCGGTGCTCCATGGGTTGGATAAAGAAGCCGAAGCCCTTTGCGAAGAGGCAATCAAGGCGCAGGATCCTCTTTCGGTTATCGAGACGGTTTTAGTCCCCGCATTGGATGAAGCGGGGAAGGGCTTTGAGCGGGGAACCTTGTTTTTACCGGGGCTTCTTCGCTGCGCCGAGGCGGCGAAAGCGGCTTTTGCCGTCATCAATAGGGCATTGCCTAAATCGGATACCGAAAAAGCGGATCAAATTATTTTGGCTACCGTAGAGGGAGATGTCCATGATATCGGTAAGAATATCGTTAAGGTCATGCTGGAAAACTACGGCTTTACTGTAATTGATCTCGGGAAAAACGTACCTCCGAAGATCATTGTGGAGAGGGCGAAGAAAGAAAAGATTCGCCTTGTGGGACTGAGCGCGTTGATGACCACAACCGTTCCGGCGATGGAAAAGACGATACAGCTATTGCGCAAAGAACATGATTGCAAGATCATCGTAGGCGGCGCGGTGTTGACGGAAGAATACGCGGCGCAGATCGGCGCGGATGGATACGGAAAAGACGCTATGGCGACGGTTCGTTTCGCGAAAAAAGTGTTTCAAAAAGAATAAAAAGGAAAACCCCGGCGCGAATTTGAACAGGTCCAGTAAAAACGGACAATAGAAAAACACACCCCCTTATGGTAGAATAAAAGAAACTACCGTAAGGGGGAATTTTTATGCCACGAGAATACAGACATATGAAGCAATATGAAAAAGA
>CALXGT010000075.1 GCA_944387915.1 uncultured Clostridia bacterium | reverse complement strand
TTTACGGGTAGCAAGTAATCCTATGCGTGGCTGGCAGGCCAATAAAAAACGCACTTGTGCGTTGCCTGTAATATTAGGGCTATGCCCGAAACGGAAATACCCCCCGCTTTGCGGGGGGATATTTATTGTCCTTTAGTCCAGGGGATAAAATTCGGGTTTTCGGTTTTTGAAAACCGCGATGTAGGAAAAGCCGGCGGCCTTTGCCACATCCGCCGCCGCAAAAATGCCTTTGCCCACGTCCTTTGGCAGGTGACTGTCGCTTCCGAGGGTCAGAATCTCTCCGCCTAACTCTCGATACCGTTTTAGGATCCACAAAGCGGGCATCGTATCCTTTAAGCTCCCCCGCAATCCCGACGTATTGATTTCCAGTCCCTTTCCCCGGGAGATGAGCGTCTTTAAGATTTCATCCACTTTGTCGGCGAAGGGAAGGTAGTCGGCGTCGATACCGTCCCGTCCCGCGTACCGGCGAATCAAATCGAAATGACCGACACAGTCAAAATCGTCCTGATTTGCCAAACGGGACAACACCGCAAGGCTCTCCTCTTGAAGGGTACGGATGTTATCTTTGGTATAATGGTAATTTCCGAGATCCAGATCCTGAACCTTGTGTCCGGAGCCGATAACATAGTCGAAGGAAAACGTGTCCAGAGCCGCTTTGGAGAGGGATGGGTTGGTGTGAGGCTGGCCCAGCTCCAGTCCGAACCGAAGGTCTAAAGCGCCTTGAAACCGTTCTTTTAGCTTTTCGTAGGTTTCCCGATACTTTTGCAGATAGGGAAGGGTATAGGATGCGCCTTCCGATCCGGCGGGTTGTAAAGTTTGGTAACATTCGAAATGTTCGGTCATCGTTAAGATGGAGATTCCCTTTTCTATCGCCTCTTGACAGGTCTCTGCAGGGTCCCCGTGGCTGTCGGGGGAGGTGCTGGTATGCACATGGCTATCGGCAAACATCATCTGGTTCAGATCCTTTCGCTTGAGTTCTTTTTCATCTTATCACAAATCAAAACGAAGCACAAGAAAGGAACCTTTCCTTTAAACAGAAAATGACTCCTTTTTCTATCGAAAATTATTTTTTCACTCCTTCTTCCCAAAAGAAAAAAGCATAAGAAAAGATAGAAAGCTTCGTTAATATGATCCCTTGGCAAAGGGGAAATGCCGCGTTATGGGGAAAAAAGGATTCGGTTGTTTTTTTGTTGGAAATATGCTATACTGAGAAAATAATGGGCGGAGTGTCGCTCCTAGTTTGGAGCGGAGATTTGGGAGGTGTTTTTCCTGCGGATTTTAGGGATTGATCCCGGTTATGCCATTGTGGGCTGCGGGATTGTGGAGTATAGTAGAAGTACCTTTACTACGCTGGAATACGGCGCCATTACGACGCCGGCGGGAACCGATTTTTGCCGTCGGCTTTCTATAATTTACGAACAGCTTACCGAACTGATCGTGCAGTTTAAGCCGGAGGCGCTGTCCATTGAAAAGCTTTTTTTCAACACCAACCAGAAAACCGCCATTGACGTCGCCCAGGCGAGAGGGGTTATTTTACTCGCGGCGAGCAACGCGGGGATCCCGTGTTTTGAGTATACGCCGCTACAGGTCAAGCAGGCGGTAGTGGGCTACGGCCGGGCGGAAAAGCGCCAGGTCATCGACATGGTAACCAAGCTTTTGCGTTTAAAAAAAGCGCCCAAGCCCGACGATGTGGCGGACGCGCTGGCGCTGGCGATTTGCCATGCCCACGCAGCCCCCGGGAGGCTGAACCAGTTTTTATCAGAGGGAAGGAGATCCGGATGAAGGAGATTTTAGTGACGGGAAGAACCCTTCCCGAAGGATATCATAAAGCGTTGATGGCCTTATACGAGCAGGGGGATACCGTTCCCTGTCCCGATTACCATACCGAACAAAGAGAGGTTTCTTTGACCATGGTTATCGAAGAGTCTACGGCGGAACCTATGATCTCCAAGCTGTTTATCGGCGGGTACCGGGAGTTAGAGCAGTACCGGTTAGAGATGCTCGACGGCATTTTGGATTTCGAGATCGAAAAAGGAAATTGGGTCTATACCTATCATAGCCGTATGGCGGACCAGTTTTCCTTTATCTTAGACGATTTGCGGCGCAACCCGGACAGCCGCCGCGCGGTGATCGGGGTGCGGGACAACCTTCACGACGGGGATATCAAAAACGATTCCCCCGCCTGTCTTCAGCATATCCAATATTTTATCCGGGAAGGAAAGCTTCACTGCAAGGTGCTGTTTCGATCCAACGACGCGGTGAAAGCGTCGTTTATGAACGCCTTCGCCTTGATTTGCCTTCAGGAACGGTTCGCCAAGGAATTGGGGGTGCCGGTGGGGAGCTATACCCACCGCGCCAACAGTTACCATGTCTACGAAAGAGATTATACCCTTCTTTCGGATTATGTGTCCCGTATCCGGCAGGGTGGGGAGCTTTGCTACGATTACCGGGGAGAATGGGATGAGCTGATGGAGGAGGCGCGGCCGTTGATTATGCGCCAGGTAGAAGAATTAAAGGAGCGGTAATGTGATCTATAGTGTCAGGGGTACATTGACTCACGTAGAGATGAATTTGGCGGTGATCGAGTGCGCCGGGGTAGGGTACGCGGTGCGTACCTCCGCGTATACCATGTCCAAACTTCCCCAGACGGGAAGCGAAGTGAAATTATATACCTACCTGCATATCAGTGAAGCCGCGGCGGATTTGTTCGGATTTTTCGATCCGGGGGAATTGTCTTGTTTTAAACAGCTTCTCTCGGTTTCCCGGGTGGGACCGAAAGTGGCGCTTTCGGTGCTTTCTACGGTGACGCCGGAGCAGTTTGCCTTTTGCGTCGCCTCCGGAGACGCGAAAACCATCGCCAAGGCGCCGGGACTGGGACTAAAGACCGCCCAGCGGATTTTACTGGAGCTAAAAGATAAAATTTCTAAGGAACAGCTTTCGGGGGCTCTTCCCGAGACCTTTTCCCCGTCCTCCGCGTCCAACGCCGGAGAAGCCATCAGCGCGCTGGTGGTGCTTGGGTACAGCCAAAGCGACGCGGCAGCCGCGGTTTCCAAGCTGGATCCGGATACACCGGTGGACGAAATGATTAAGTTTTGCCTTCGCTCATTAGCGGGACAGTAAAGGAGAAGCCATGTTTGAATCCCAGTTTTCCAAAGAGGATTTCGATTTTGAAAATCGGATCACGGCGCCGGATTACCAGCGCCAAGATACCGATATTGAATATTCCCTTCGTCCCAAAACGTTAAGCGAATATATTGGCCAGGATAAGGTGAAAGAAAACCTTTCGGTCTATATGGAAGCCGCGAAAAAGCGGGGAGAGGCGTTGGACCATGTGCTGCTTTACGGTCCTCCGGGTTTGGGAAAAACTACCCTTTCCCAGATCATCGCTAACGAGATGAACGTGAATTTAAAGATCACCTCCGGTCCCGCGATTGAAAAACCGGGAGATTTGGCGGCGATCTTGACCAATTTGCAGCAGGGGGACGTTTTGTTTATCGACGAGATCCATCGTCTTTCCAAGGCGGTAGAGGAGATCCTTTACCCCGCCATGGAGGATTTCGCGCTGGATATTATCATCGGCAAAGGTCCCTCCGCCCGTTCCATCCGCATCGACTTAGCCCGGTTTACTTTAGTGGGGGCAACCACCAGAGCGGGTCAGCTCACATCCCCCTTGCGGGACCGGTTTGGCGTGATCGCGAGGCTCGAGCTTTATACCCCCGTTCAGCTCAAAGAGATCATCATGCGTTCGGCGGGGATCTTGGGGATTCCCTGTGAGGATGACGGGGCGTTCGAGTTAGCAAGGCGATCCAGAGGAACGCCTCGTATCGCTAACCGGATGCTCAAACGGGTGCGGGATTTTGCCCAGATTTTGGGAGACGGCGTCATCACCAAGGAAATCGTTTCCACCGCGTTGAACCGGCTGGAAGTGGACGAATTGGGATTGGACGAGATCGACCGGAAAATTTTAAACACCATTATCCGAAACTACGGCGGCGGCCCGGTGGGGTTAGAGACCCTTTCAGCGGTGCTGGGCGAGGAATCGGTGACCATCGAGGATGTGTACGAGCCGTATTTGATGCAGCTCGGGTTTTTGTCCCGGACACCCAGAGGGCGATGTGTTACGGCGTTAGCCTATAAGCATCTGGGATTGGATCAGGACGGTCAGCAGTTACTGTAATAAAAAGAGAAGGAGTAAGGGTATGAGAGTGGCCTCCCGTTGGAGCGATTACACCGTTTTGGATACCGGGCACGGAGAAAAATTGGAGCGCTGGAAGGATACGGTGTTGATTCGCCCCGATCCCCAGGTAATCTGGGATCCGCCAAAGAGGAATCCCCTATGGGAGAAGGCCGACGGACGGTATTTTCGATCCGACAAGGGGGGCGGAAAATGGGAGTTTTACCGAAAGCTTCCGGAAAGCTGGACCATCGGGTACGGTTCCCTTCGTTTTAAGATCGCTCCTACCGGTTTTAAGCATACCGGATTGTTTCCCGAACAGGCGGTGAACTGGGATTTGTTTTCCAAGCTTATTTCGGAAGAAGACCGCCCCGTCTCGGTGCTCAACCTGTTTGCCTATACCGGGGGCGCTACGACGGCATGCTTATCTGCGGGCGCCAGCGTCTGCCACGTGGACGCGTCGAAGGGCATGGTTTCCTGGGCAAAGGAAAACGCCGCTTTATCGGGATTATCCGACGCGCCGGTGCGATGGATCGTGGATGACTGCGAAAAATTCGTGGCCAGAGAGATCAAGCGGGGGCGGCGGTACGACGCGGTCATCATGGATCCCCCATCCTACGGGCGGGGGCCCGGAGGCGAGGTTTGGAAATTAGAGGAGAAAATTTACTCCCTGTTAAAACTGACAACAAAGGTTTTATCCGATGATCCTTTATTTTTCGCGTTAAATTCATACACTACCGGGCTTTCCGCGTCGGTGATGGCGTATCTTTTGGAGTTGACGATAAACCGGCGTTTTTCCGGCGTGGTCACCGCCGACGAGATCGGCCTTCCGGTAAAAGAGACGGGGCTTATTTTGCCCTGTGGCTCCACCGCTTTGTGGCTGAGGAAAAAGGACGCGGGGAAGGAGAAAAACGATGAATGAGATTATTCAGGTGGAAAATGTCACCTTTGAATATAATAGTGAGGACGAAAAACAGCTTTTAGTGCTGGATGATATCTCCCTTTCGGTGACAAAAGGGGAATTTCTTGCCGTTTTGGGCCACAATGGTTCGGGAAAATCGACTTTGGCCAAGCATTTTAACGCCATTTTACTTCCCAAAGCGGGGAAGGTCCTGGTGGAAGGGATGGAAACCACCGATGAAGAGCGGCTTTTTGATATTCGCCAACGGGTAGGGATGGTGTTTCAAAATCCCGACAACCAAATCGTTGCCACCATCGTCGAAGAGGATGTGGCCTTCGCTTTGGAAAATCTGGGAGTGGAACCGAAGGAAATCCGCCGGCGGGTAGACGAGGCGTTGAAGGACGTGGAAATGTACGACTTTCGAGAGCATGCGCCCCACCAGCTTTCCGGAGGACAAAAACAAAGAGTGGCCATCGCCGGGATCTTAGCGATGCGTCCGGACTGTATCGTTTTGGACGAACCTACCGCCATGCTGGATCCCAAGGGGCGAAGAGAGGTTTTAAAAACCATTCGGGCGTTGAATCAGGAACATGGGACCACAGTGGTGCTTATAACCCATTATATGGACGAAGCGGTTCAAAGCGACCGGGTGGTGGTGATGGATCAGGGAAAGATTTTGATGGACGGAACGCCCAAGGAAATCTTTTCCCAGGTGGAGCTTTTGAAGGAAGTGGGGTTGGATGTGCCCCAGGTCACCGAGTTGATTTACGAGCTAAAACAGGAAGGCTTTGACCTTCCCGACGGCGTTTTGACCGAAGACGAATGTGTCGAGGTGTTGGAAACGCTTTTGGACCAGATCAAAAAAGGGGGATAACAGTTTGGGATTAACGGTAGAGCATCTGACCTATCAATACAGCATTGGCACGCCGTTTCAGAAAACGGCGGTAGATGACGTTTCCCTCACCATCAACGACGGCGAGATCATCGGCGTCATCGGCCATACCGGTTCGGGGAAATCCACATTGATCCAGCATCTCAACGGACTGTTGAAGCCCACCTCGGGGAGAATCCTTTTGGATGGGCAGGATATTTTTTCGGACAAAAGCAATCTTCGGTCGGTCCGGTTCCAGGTGGGACTGGTGTTCCAGTACCCGGAATATCAGCTTTTTGAGGAGACGGTGTACCAGGATATCGCTTTCGGCCCGAAGAATATGGGACTTGACGGCGACGAGCTGGACCGGAGGGTGATCGAGGCGGCCCATTTCGCGGGCGTCCACGATACCTGGCTTCAAAAAAGTCCCTTCGAGCTTTCTGGCGGGCAAAAGCGAAGAGTCGCGATTGCCGGCGTTATGGCCATGGAGCCGAAGATTTTAATTTTGGACGAACCTACGGCGGGACTCGATCCCCACGGAAGAAATAAAATTTTGGGGAAAATTCGGGAATACCACGAGGAGACGAAAAATACCGTTTTGCTGGTTTCTCATAGTATGGAGGATGTGGCGAATTTTGCCGATCGGGTATTGGTGATGAACGAAGGGAAGGTCTTCGCTTACGATACCGTGGAGAATGTGTTCCGCCGGAGCGAAGAATTAAAGGCGATCCGCCTATCCGTTCCCCAGATCACCAATGTGTTCCATCGATTGGTGGAGGACGGCTATCCGGTTCCCTCTAACGTGTACACTGTGCCTTACGCCAAGAAAAAGCTGTTGGAATTATGGGGAAAGGGGGAGCGGCATGCTTAGAGACATCACCATCGGCCAGTATTTTCCCGGTCATTCCGTTATTCATCGGCTGGATTCCCGGATGAAAATTTTACTGACCATCGGCTATATTGTATTGCTTTTTATTGTGGATCACCCTCTCGGGTACCTTCTTTCCGGCGCGCTTTTGTTCTTTTGCTATCTGATTTCCTCCATTCCGGTGCGAATGATCGTAAAAAGCATCAAACCCATTATGCCTATCCTGTTGTTTACCGCAGTTTTGAATGTGTTTTTTGTGGGCGGCGAGTATCCCCTTTTGGATTTTTGGATCTTTCACATCACTGCCGAGGGGTTGTACCTGGCGTTTACCATGGCGGTGCGGATTGTGCTTTTGATCGCCGGCTCTTCTCTTTTGACTTACACTACCTCGCCCATTGAGCTCACCGACGCCATCGAGCGGCTGTTGAAGCCGTTAAAATGGCTTCACTTTCCGGTTCATGAGCTGGCGATGATGATGTCTATCGCGCTTCGGTTTATCCCGACGCTCATTGAGGAGACGGAAAAAATTATCTCCGCTCAGAAAGCCAGGGGCGCCGATTTGGAGACGGGAAGCCTTCTCCAGCGCGCCAAAGCGTTGATTCCCATACTGATTCCGCTGTTTGTTTCCGCCTTTCGCCGGGCGGAAGAGCTGGCGCTGGCGATGGAATGCCGCTGTTACCATGGCGGCGAGGGAAGGACGAGGATGAGGCAGCTTTCCCTTAGCGCCGGGGATTTTCTGGCGGCAGGAATTTTAATTTTATCCATTGTGGCTGTGGTTCTTTTGAACCGCCTACCGTTCTTTTTCGCGTAAGATGAGAAAGCTATTGTTCGAGATCGCCTACCGGGGGACCCGTTACCATGGCTACCAGGTTCAGAAAAACGGCCTTACGGTTTGCGAAGTGCTACAGGATGCGCTGGAATCCCTTTTGGGAAAGCGGGAGGATATTGTAGGCTGTTCCCGGACCGACGCCGGCGTTCACGCCAATCATTTTTGCTTTCATATGGAGACGGAAAGCAAAATTCCGCTACAGGCGTGGCCTTTGGCGCTTAACCGGCTTTTACCCGAAGACGTTTCGGTTTTGCGGGTGCGGGAGGTCAAAAAAGAGTTCCATGCTCGATACAGCGTCTACGCTAAGGAGTACCGATATCTTTACTTTGACCGTCCGGAGCGGGATCCCTTTTCTTCCGGACTTTGCTGGCATGTAAAAAGCCGATTGGACGAGAAACGAATGGACCGTTTGGCAAAGGAATTGGTGGGCGTCCACGATTTTAAAGGCTTTTCCAACGCGGGAGGCAGTGTGAAAGATACCGTGCGGCAAATTTATTCCTGCGACGTCAAACGGGATGGGGATTATGTCATCCTTTCCATTCGTGGAAACGGATTCTTATACAACATGGTTCGGATTATCGCCGGAACGCTTGCGCAAAGAGATATGACAAAAGAGAGACTCCAAAAAGCGCTTCAAAGCGGAGAGCGGAAGTGGGCAGGTATGACGGCGCCGGCGGAGGGGTTGTATCTGAACCGGGTATTTTATCCGGAAGAATGGTTTTAATTTGGAGGAAGTATGGCCAAGGAGACAAAAAATTACGATATCGACGAATACCGCAGGCAGAAAAAAAGAAAAAAATGGATTCGGAAAGTCACCATCGCCTGCTCTTTGCTGATTTTGGTCTCCCTTTTGATTTTCGGGTTTTATGTGGCGCAAAACTACGATATTGGGACGCTTTTGGCCGGAGAAGAGACGGATGAGGAAGGTACGTTGACCGATTTAAGCTTTCCGGTTACGTTGACGGGACTTCGGCCGGTGGGGATCTCCTCGTTGGATCGTCGGCTTGTTTTGCTGACCGATGAAGAGTCCGCTTTCTTTTCCGCGGAGGGCAACTCCCTTCGCAGCTTCGCGCACCGGTTTACCAATCCGGTCCAAAAAACGGGCGACAATCGGGTGCTGACCTATGATCGGGGCGGATATAGTTATCGGATTGACAGTGAGAATAATCTTCTTTACAGCGGAAGGCTCACGGGGACTATCCTCACCGGCGCGGTCAGCCGAAAGAATCAGTTCGCGTTAGTGAGCTCCGCTTCCGGTTATGCCGGCTGCGTAACGGTATTTGACAGCAGCGGCAAAGAAAAGGTAAAATGGTATTCGGCGTCGGAAAGCATTGTAGATATTGGGTTTGCTTATGACGGCGACGCGTTAATTATAGCCTGTATTGGATTTGAACAGGGGACGGTTTACGCGAAGGTTTACAGCTTAAGCTTAAAGAGCGGCGCTACCGAGGAACTTCTCGCTTCCTTTTCCGATTCCATTCCGCTGGCGGTGGACTGTAAAAAGGGAGGCGCCGTTCATGTGATTTGTGACAATCGGTTGGGAATGATCGGGGAACAGGGGGAAGTTTCGGACATCTCCTTTGACAGTGCGCTGCTTACCTACTGTTTTACCGAACAGCGGACCATCTTCCTTTTGTCCGACGCCAGCCAGATATCGGTGTCTTTGAAGGTGGTAAACGCGTCGGGGGAGACGTTGACAGCGATTACCAAAGGGGAGATTATCGATGTGGCGGCAGACGAGGAAACCGTTTATGTATTAAAAAAAGGAAGTGTTTCCTGCTATGACAAAACGCTGTCGGAAACGGCGGTTTTAACGGTAGACGCAGAGATTTTTGATATTGAAACAGTCGGAGGGCAGTTGTATCTGCTGGGGAGTAACCGGCTGACACTTTGGGAGGAAGAAACGAATGACGGCTCTGGTCTTTGATGTGATCGCTGTAGCGGTATTGGCGCTTTCGGTGATCGAGTGTTACAAAAAAGGATTTGTCGCGTCTTTGATTAGTTTTTTGGGGTACGCGATCTCCTGTATCGGGGCGTATTTTGGAAGCCGGATGTTGTCCGAGGCGATCTACCGGCTGTTTATTCGTGACCGGCTGCTGCTGCAAGTGGAGACCGCGGTTTCCGGCGAACTGGAAAACGGGATCGTAGCCCAGGTCACAGCGGCATTAAACGCCATTCCCCAATGGTTTTCTCAGCTGGTCGCCCAATTTTCCGGGGGAGCCGAGGAGATCGCGGGACACGCTGCGATCTCTGCTGAAGTGCCGGTGGAGCATCTCAGCACCGCGGTGGTAGACGAGATTATGTATCCTTTGATCTACGCGTTATTGCAGGGAGTTTGCTTTTTGGTGCTGTTTTTCTGCCTGATGATCGTTCTTCGGGTTTTGGTAAGACTTCTTCGCCAGATTCGTTATGTCCCCCTCTTGGGAACAGTCAACGCGCTGGCGGGCGGCGCGGTCGGATTTTTAAAAGGCGCGTTGATTTTGTTGGTCATTGCCGCCGTTTTGCATTTCGGGTTCAATCTTTTTGGAGGAAGCATTTCTTTTGTAAGCGAAACGGATGTACAAAACAGTTATTTTTTTCGGTACCTCTATCAGTTTCCCCTCTTTGACGGGGTAAATATTGATTGGGGCGCCGTGGCATAAAACAGGAAAGGAAGAGACATATGAATGTGCCGAATCTATTGACTATACTGCGATTGCTTCTCATCCCGGTATTCGGCGTTTGCTACTTTTTGGTTTCCGACGAATACTTTTACCTTCCGGCGGCGATTTTGCTGCTTTCCGGATTGACGGATATGCTGGATGGGGCGATCGCCAGAAAATACCACCTGATTACCCAGCTGGGGCAATTTTTGGACCCATTGGCGGATAAACTGACCATGGCGACGGTGGTCGTCTGTTTGGCGCTTACCCATGCTTCTTTGCGCCTTCTGTTGTTGGTGCTGTTTGTAAAGGAACTGCTGCTTGCCTTTATCGGATTGTTCCGATTGAAAAGCTGGAGAAATTCTCCGCCGGCGAAGTGGTACGGAAAAGTGACGACGATGCTTTTGTACGCTTTGTTCTTGCTGGCGATTTTGTTTCGGGATTTTCCGGAACCGCTTCTCTTCCTTCTTTCCCTGTTACCCATGTTTTTCATGATTCTTTCATTTATTTTTTACTTGAAGGAAATAAATGAAATCAAAAAAGAATTATAATATATAGTAGAATCGTTGCAAAAGGAGAAAGGAATTTTTGATGGATATGTTATGCTGCAAATGTAAAAAGCGTCCGGCGATGCTTTTTGTTGCAAAGTTCGACGGAAAGGAAATGGTAAACGAAGGGTATTGCTTAAAATGCGCTTCGGAGCTGGGACTGCCTCAGGTTCAGGCGATGATGGACAAAATGGGCATTACCCCCCAGGATCTGGACGATATGGACGATCAGCTCGCCGAAATGGACGGCATGTTTGAACCCGGAGGCGCGGATACCCTTCCGCCTTTTATGCAAAAATTGTTTGATAACAGCAATCTTCCGTCGGAGGCGGCCAACCCGGAACCCGGAAGAGAGGGATTTCCTCCTCCTCGGGGCAAGCGGGAAGAAAAAAAGGATCGCCGCCAGCAGAGGAAGTATCTGGACAATTTCTGTCAGAATTTGAACCGGCGGGCGCAGGCCAATCAGCTGGATCGGATCGTCGGCAGAGAGAGCGAGATTTATCGGGTGATTCAAATTCTTTCCCGGAGACAGAAAAACAACCCCTGCCTGATTGGAGAACCCGGCGTCGGAAAAACGGCGATTGCCGAAGGCATTGCTCAAAAAATTGTATCCGGCGATGTGCCTTTTAGGCTTTTGGATAAGGAAGTATATCTTCTGGATCTGACGGCTTTGGTGGCCGGAACCCAATTTCGGGGACAGTTCGAAAGCCGGGTCAAAGGATTGATCGAGGAAATTAAGGCCAAGGGCAATGTGATTTTGTTCATTGATGAAGTGCATACACTGGTGGGAGCGGGGGACGCGGAAGGCTCTATGAGCGCCGCGAACATCTTAAAACCGGCGCTTTCCCGGGGCGAAATCCAGGTGATTGGCGCGACCACCTTTAACGAGTACCGGAAACATATTGAAAAGGATTCGGCGTTAGAGCGCCGGTTCCAGCCGGTCAAGGTGGAGGAACCCACCATTGACCAGACGATCCAGATTTTACAGGGCATCAAGGGGTATTACGAAACCTACCACAAGGTGATGATCCCCGATGAGATTGTAAGAGTCTGCGCCTATTATTCGGAACGGTATATTACCGACCGGTTTTTACCCGACAAAGCGATCGACCTTTTGGACGAAGCGGCGGCATGCGCTTCCATTAAGAGCACCATTTTGACCGATTGGCAGAAACTGAATAAACAGCTTAAAAATCTCACCACCGAGGAGGAGCTTTTGGAGAGCGAGACGGAGCATCCCGATTACGAAGCCATCGCCAAGACGAAAGGCGAGCTGTTTATGGTCAAAGAGGAGCTCAAAGAGATCGAGCCCAAACTTGCGGACATCAAGGTGACCATGGACGACGTGGCCAAGGTCATCGAGCTTTGGACCGGGATTCCCGCCGAGAAGGTAAGCCAAAACGAATCCGCCAAGTTAAAGGGATTGGAGACACTCTTAAAATCCAAAATTATCGGCCAGGACGAGGCGATCGACGCGGTGGTTGCCGCTGTGCGCCGTTCTAAAGTCCAGCTGGATGTGAAAAAGAGACCGGCGTCCTTTATCTTTGTGGGACCCACCGGCGTGGGAAAAACCGAGCTTGTGAAGGTGCTGGCGGAGGGACTGTTCGATAAGACCGATCCCCTGATCCGTGTGGATATGTCCGAATATATGGAGAAGCACACCGTTTCCCGGTTAGTGGGATCGCCTCCCGGATATGTAGGCTTCGACGAGGCGGGACAGCTCACCGAGAAGGTTCGCCGCCGTCCCTATTCGGTAGTGCTTTTTGACGAGATCGAAAAAGCCCATCCCGATGTCATGAACATTTTGCTTCAGATCTTGGACGAAGGTCGGATCACCGACGCCCAGGGACGGACCGTCAATTTCGAAAACACCGTGATCGTTATGACATCCAACGCGGGAAGCAACGATAAGACGGGTATTGTGGGCTTCAATAAGGCAGAAAAGGAGATCGCCAGCGAAAAGGCGAAAAAGGGATTATCCGCGTTTTTACGGCCGGAATTCCTTGCGCGTGTGGATGAGATCATCGTCTTTAATCCGCTGGGCTTCGAGGAGTTAAAGAAGATCGCGGCGCTGATGTTAGACGAGATGAAGCTTCCTCTTTCCAATTTGGGATTGGAGCTTCATTACGACGACAAGGCGTTAGAGGCGCTGGCGAAGAAGTCCCAAAACGGCAAATTCGCCGCCAGAGATCTTCGGAGCACCATCCGCCGGTCGGTGGAGGATCAGATCGCCATGCTGGTATTGGATCATCTTCCCAACCAAAAGGATATTTACGTTTCCGCCCAAAACGACGAGATTACGGTAGCGTTGATGTAAAAGAAAAAATCCCCCGCAAATGGGGCGGTGAATTAAGAAAACATTGAAGCAAGGGACGGTATAGCCAAACGGCTATGCCGTTCTTTGCTGTTTTTGAGTTGTATTTTGGGCTTT
>CALXGT010000074.1 GCA_944387915.1 uncultured Clostridia bacterium | reverse complement strand
TATGTCTGTATTCTCGTGGCATAAAAATTCCCCCTTACGGTAGTTTCTTTTATTCTACCATAAGGGGGTGTGTTTTTCTATTGTCCGTTTTTACTGGACCTGTTCAAAAAAGACAGCGGGGTTTTTTTGCTTTTTTAGTCTTTTCTTCCCTGTTTGCCGCCGGGAATAAAACCCATTTTGACAGGCACACTATATCTGTTGGGCTTTATGCGCCCGCATCAAGGTCCAAAAAATACGGGAGGCGGCTATGGAAAAGCACATGCTGATCTTATCCACCACAAGCGACTTTGTCGGAAAATTCGAAACGGAAAATGTCCGCATTTTAAAAGGGATGGGATATACCGTTCACTACGCCGCCAATATGCGAGAACCTCCTTATCTTTCTGAGGAAGAGCGGCTTCGGAACCTGGGACTTGTGTTACATCCTATCGACATTGCCCGTTCCCCTTTTATGATAGAAAACAACCAAAAGGCGCTGGGGCAGATTTTGCGGATTATTCGGTCAAACTCCATTCGTCTAATCCATTGTCATACGCCGGTAGGCGGGGTGCTGGGGCGTCTTGCCGGAAAGCTTAGTCCACAAAAGCCCTTTGTGATCTATACGGCTCATGGGTTTCATTTCTACCATGGCGCCCCTCTTTTGAACCAGCTTGTCTATCGTGGGGTGGAAAAAACGCTGGCGCCGCTTACCGACGTGCTCATTACCATCAACGAGGAGGACTATCGAAGCGCCCAAAAATTCCGGCTGAAAAAAGGGGGAAAGCTCTATAAAATTCCCGGAACAGGATTAAACCTGGAGCGTTTTTCCCCTCTCTCCCCCGAACATCGCTTAGAAAACCGAAAGAAGCTTCACATCAAAGAAAATGACTTTTTCCTCCTTTCCGTAGGAGAATTAAATCAAAATAAAAATCACCAGGTCGTGCTAAAAGCGCTGTACCAAATGAAAGAAAGAGGAGATTTGCTTTCTTCGTTGCGCTATGGCATTTGCGGCGACGGCTTTTATCGAGAAACGCTTCAGCGATGGATTAAAGAAATGGGATTGGAGCAGGTTGTTACTTTATACGGATATTGTCAAAACATACCGGAAATTTTGGGATGCGCCGATGCTTTCCTCTTTCCTTCGATCCGGGAAGGATTGGGAATGGCCGGCTTGGAAGCGCTGGCTATGGGAATTCCCGTTCTTGCCGCCGACAACCGGGGAACGAGGGAATATATGGAACACAAAAGAAACGGGCTTATATTCCGGTACGATGACATGGAGAGCTTAATAGAAGGTATCTCCATGTTACGGCGTATGTCCCCCGGAGAAAAAGCAATGATGCGAAAGCATTGCCTCAATTCGGTACGCCCTTTCGCGCTTCGGTATACATCCGCGATGATGCAAAGGATTTATGCCGAAGCAGATCAAAAAATAGGATGGGATGAGTATGAATCAGCAGGTGACCATCAGCGTTCTAATGGGCGTTCATAACCCCAAGGAGCCTCTTCTTTCTCGAGCGATACAATCTATCCTTGCGCAAAGCTTCCCCCATTGGGAGCTTTTGATTTACGACGACGGGTCATCACCGGCATATTGGCCGCTAATTCAAAAGGCGAAAAAAGCGGACGCCCGGATCCATTGCCTCTTTGGCCGAAAAAATCGGGGCTTGGCTTACGCGCTCAACCAATGCCTTCTCCAGGCGAAGGGCTCTTACGTTGCCAGGATGGACTGCGACGACTGGTCCCACCCCGAGCGGTTTAAAAAGCAGCTCGCTTTCCTTCGCGCCCACCCACAGTATCAATGGGTCGGCTCCAACGCGGAGCTAACGGACGAAAAAGGGGTTTGGGGATTCCAAAGGATGCCGGAACGACCCAAGGCGCAAGACTTTCTTTTTAGTTCCCCTTATATCCATCCTTCTGTTTTGTTTCTAAAAAAGTTTCTTGTGGAAAACGGCGGTTACAACGAATCCTCCCGGTTTTTATTGTGTGAGGACTATGAATTATTTATCCGGCTCCATCAAAACGGAGGACGAGGTTACAATTTGCAGCAGCCCTTGCTCCGGTATTTTGAAAACTATCAATCCTACCAACGGCGCACGCTTCGTCGGGGTATCCGGGAAATGAAGCTGCGATGGGACGGCTTTCGAAAGCTTCATATTTTAAACACCGCCGCTTTGCCCTACGTCATTAAGCCCCTTCTCACCGGCACAATACCGGCGCCGGTGCACCATTCCATTCATAGGCGGCTCAAGAAAAACCGCGCCGTCATGGAGAAAAGATATGGAAAGTAAAAATATAAAAGAAAATCGCCAAAAGCTTTATCTTAGCATTTTAAGGAAAGCGCCTCGTCTTTATCGTCCCGCCAAAAAAACGCCCGCGCCCAAAGATGCCACGGAAACTACCCTTCGTTATGTACTCTCGCCGGCTTTAGGCGCTTTCCTTCGATGGCTTCTCCTCGAAGCCTTAAAATCGGGGGAAAAACGGCTGTATTTTCTTTCGAGAGACGGATACTTCTTTTATCGGGCCGCCAAAATTTTCTGCCGGGCGAAAGCGCTCCCCATAGATTGCCGATACCTTTGCTGTTCCCGATATACCCTTCGATTTCCTTTGCTGCGTCAAAATCGAAAAAAGGCGCTGGATCTGCTTTTGGGAGAAAAACCCACTGTAACCGCCGATATGCTGCTAAAACGGGCGGGACTGACGCCTCGGCAAAGGGAAAAGATCCTTTTGCGGCTACAGCTCCCCTTTTCTCCATCTCTTTTTCTTTCCCGCTCCCAGCTTTTCCTCCTTCGGCGCCGGTTACAAAGTTGCGATCTCTTTTTTTCGTATTTGAACCGCCGCTCTGAAGAGGCGTTTTTCGCCCTCTCCGGCTACCTTCGTCAGGAGGGCCTTTTGGATGAAATTCCCTTTTCTATCGTAGACAGCGGCTGGACCGGATCCGTTCAAAGGGATCTATCGGAGATTTTGACAAAATTAGGGAGAAAACGTCCCTTAAAAGGGTACTATTGGGGGCTGTACGAGCTTCCAAAAGGCGCCGATTTCTCTTCCTATCACAGCTATTTTTTTAGCCCTCAAAAAGGACTCTTAAAGAAAATAGGATTCAATAATAACCTTTTTGAAGCGATTTTTACCGCCCCCTTCGGTATGACACTGGGATACCGAAAAGAAAAAAACCGCTTCTTTCCTTATTTTGGAACCATCTCTTCCGAAAAGCAGGCTTTTTTAAACCGAGTCGATACCGAAATTTCCTCTTATGTCCGAAAATTGGCAAAAGAACCGCTTGGAGATGAAAAAACGATAGAGAGAGAACGAAAAGTAACGGGTAAGCTGCTGCGGGCTTTTATGGTTACCCCTTCTTACGAAGAAGCCGAAGCCTTCGGCGCCCTTCCCTTCTCCGAAGACCTCTTGGACCGGGCAAACCGACCGGTTGCCCTTCCGCTAAGCCAAAAAGAGCTTCGGAACGCTTATTTGATTCCCTTTCTTTTAGAAACCGCAGGTCTTTTAAAAAATCGGTCTGTCAAAAGCGCATGGTACCAGGGAAGCGCCGTAAGAGGCGGCGTTTCGGTCCGTCGCCATCTTTTCCACTACACCCTTTGCCAAACGCTGCGCCATCTTCGGAAAACTTACCGAACACGTTTTCAAAACCGAGGTAACCGCTTATGAAAGAATCGCAAAGCCGCCAATTCTTCTTTCTCCTTCGCCAGCTCACCGGCAGAGAGTTAAAGCGAAAATATGCCCGCTCTTACCTGGGAGTGATATGGAGCGTATTGCACCCTTTGCTCTCCATGGTGATTCTCTCTTTGATTTTTTCCCAGCTTTTTCGCCGCACAATCGATCATTACCCCATCTATTATTTGACCGGCTACATTTTGTGGCAGGCTTTTACCGGCGCGACCAACGCGTCCATTACCACTCTGGCGGACAACAAAGCGCTCCTTTTAAAAATCCATTTTCCCATAGAGCTTTTCGTCCTCGCGAGGGTGTATACCGCCTTTGTCCAGTTAGGGTACTCGCTGATCGCTTACGGTACGATGTTAGCCTTATTTCGTATACCGCTTCAATGGAGTATGCTGATCGCTCCTTTGCTGATCCTCTTCCTGTTTGGCTTTGCTTTGGGAATTTCCTATCTTCTTTCGGCGGCCTATCTCTTTTTCGGGGACATCAAATACCTCTATTCTGTGGCGCTTACTTTATGGATGTACTGTTCCGCCATTTTCTATCCCGTGGATCAACTCGAAGGCCCGATTCGTTGGATCATTGAGGAAAATCCTCTTTTCCTTTTCATTTCCACCATGCGGAATGCGGTGCTGTCCGGTCTTTGGCCTGATCCCAAAACAAGTCTCCGAATGCTTTTATGGGGAGGCGGCACGTACCTTTTGGGAAGCCTTCTTTTTCGGAAGAACAAAAGTCGTATGATGCAAAATCTGTAGCAAAGGAGAACCGGTATGCCAAACTTCACCCAAACGGAAATTGCCGTAGAAAAAGTAACTATGCGCTTTTTAAAAGCCCAAGCCAGAACCCATAGCCTCAAAGAACTTTTGGTTCAAAAGCTTTCGGGGAAACACCGCGCCGAATACTTTACCGCCTTGGATCAGGTCAGCTTCACGGTGCAAACGGGGGAAATCATAGGGTTGATTGGAAAAAACGGTTCCGGGAAAAGCACCTTGCTTCGGATTATTGCCGGCGCGCTGACCCCCACCTCCGGGAAAGTGCGGGTAGACGCGAAAAAAGTAAAGCTTCTTACCTTGGGCGCCGGATTTGATACCGAACTTACCGGTCGGGAAAACGTATATCTCAACGGCGCCCTCATCGGCTACAGCAAACCATTTCTCGATAGGATATACCCGGACATCGTTCGGTTTTCGGAATTAGAAGGGTTTATGGACGAAAAAATTCGGAATTTTTCTTCCGGTATGGTTTCGAGATTGAGTTTTGCCATCGCTACCGCTCAAAAAGCGCCGGAAATTCTCATATTAGACGAAGTTTTAAGCGTAGGCGATTCCCACTTTCGGAAAAAAAGTGAAGCCCGCATTCGAGAAATGATCCACAGCGGTTCTACCGTTTTAATGGTATCCCATTCCAACGCCGCGATCCGCAACAATTGTACCCGGGTCATCTGGCTGGAAAAAGGGCGAATCCGGCAAACCGGTACGCCAAACGAAGTTTGCGCCGCTTACGAAAAGGCGGAAAACGCCCTATGAAAGCATGGATTATCAACCACCTTCTCCTTCGAAATCCGCTGATCCGATCCCGTTACCAAACCATGCGAAGCCAAAGAGCAAGTCGTTTTCAAAGCCTTTTGTATCTTCTTTGGCTTTTTATTCTGTACGCTTTTTCCCCTTCCTTTCGGGCGAACGTCCCCCGTTTAAGCGCAAGGGCTTCCGAATCCTCCCTTTCTTACCGGAAAAGTCCGGAAGAATTTGTGAAAACACTTATGGATTACGACGTGATCTCCTTTGATGTCTTTGACACATTGCTTTTCCGTCCCTTTAGCGATCCTACCGATTTGTTTTATCTCATAGGCGAGGCGCTTTCCTACCCAAATTTTCGTGCCGTTCGCATAGAGATAGAAAGAAAACTTCGGCAAAAACAACGACAAACGGGAAAATCGGGGGAAATCACCTTAGAAGAAATCTGGCAGGCCCTGGAAAAGGAAACCGGCATCCCGAAAGAGGAAGGGTTCGCTACCGAATGGCGTCTCGAGCAACGCTGCTGTTTCGCCAATCCCTATATGCGGTCTGTTGTGGATCTCCTTGGGGCCAAAGGAAAAATCCTCGCCGCCGTTTCCGATATGTACCTGAGTACCAAACAAATCCAAAGCCTTTTGAATCAATGTGGATATTGTGGCTTCTCCATTTTTTTGGTTTCCGGCGAAGAAAAAACATCCAAAGCTGACGGTGGGCTTTATCGCTCCTTACAGCGGCACGCTCCCTTGGGCAGCCGAATTGTCCATATTGGGGACAACCCCTTTTCCGACGGCAAGCAGGCAAAAAAAGCGGGAATTTGTTCTCTCCTTTACCCAAACGTCCAAAAACGGGGAAACCGCTATCGCTCTTTCGATTTATCTCCTGTAATCGGAAGCGTATACCGGGGAATTTCCAACGCTCATCTTCATAACGGCCTTAATGTCTACTCGCCGGAATACGAATACGGCTTTCTGTATGGCGGGCTTTTTACAGTAGGGTATTGCCGGTTTATTCACGATTTGGCGGAAAGCCGTTCGTTTCAGAAGCTTCTTTTCCTCTCCCGGGACGGCGCCGTCCTTTTGAAAGCCTATCGAATGATGTATCCCGCGGAAGCAAAAAAGACGTTTTACGCCTACTGGTCCAGGCAGGCCGCCTGTAAAATCACCGCTTCCCTGTTCAAAACAGAATATTTTGATCGCTTCCTTTTCCACAAAGCAGACGGCGCCTTTTCTTTGCGCCAAATTTTAGAAAGCATGGAGTTAGACCCGTTAGAACAGGCGCTGTGCGAAAAAACCGGACTGAACCCAGAGGAAAAACTAACGTATAAAAATATGGATACGGTAAAAAGCTATTTACAGACCCATTGGGAAGAGGTTCTTTCCCTTTATCAGCCTCAAATCGAAGCGGCAAAACAGTATTATTCTTACCTTTTAGGCGACTGTTCAAGGGCGGGAGCGGTGGATATTGGATGGATGGGAAGCGGCGCCGTTATGCTAAACGCCGCCGTCAACCGGCTTTGGGGGCTTGACTGTCCCATTACCGGCATTTTGGCGGGAACCTTATCGGCGCATAGCGCGACCCCCGACGCGACGGATCCCCTTTTTTTATCCGGGCAGTTAATCAGCTATCTTTATTCCTCTTGGGAAAACCGGGATCTTTGGAAATTCCATAATCCTTCCAAAAATCACAATCTTTACTGGGAACTCCTGTTAGGCGCGCCGGAAGGCAGCTTAAAGGGTATAGATCCCGATGCGCAAAACGGATGGCGCTTTCGTTTCCGGGATCCACCCTCCCACCCGGAAAGGCGAAACGAAATCCACCGGGGCATTTTGGATTTTGTGGCGCTTTTTTTAGAAATGGAGTCCCGCTCGGGATATCCGTTGCCCATTAGCGGGAGGGACGCCTACGCGCCGATGATGGCGGTTTGCCGGTCAAAAAATCGACGGTTTCAAAAAAGGATGGAGGTGCTGCTGGATGAAGCCCATATCGGATAATCGCCCTCTTGTCCTCTACCATGGAATAAGCTCTTACCATCTTTTGGAATGTATCCTTCACCGGCTGACGCGACATCCTGACGCCAACGCGATTTTGATTCTCCCGGATTTTATTTTTGAAAAATACCCTCAATGGAAACGCCTAAAAGGCCTTTTTTTCGACCGGGTCTTTCTGTTTCCCTATGGCCGGATCCCCCATAAAAACGAAACCCAAATTTTTTCCGACACCGCGCGATTTGCAAGAAAGCTATTTCCATTTCCGTTGCAAAATTTCTCAAAAATCTATGTGGCGGGAGCGCATTTTTATTTCTCCTTGTATCTGATCCAAGAGAAGATTCCCTTTACCGCGTTTGAAGATGCGGCGGGTCTTTACCGTTGTCCTTTCCGGCTTTGGGAAGCGTTGTCCGCCCGGTTTCCCCTGCATGCCGCTTTGGCGGACCGGTACGGCTTAATCGACTTGAGCCACCCGTTGATTCAAAAAATCATCTGTCTCAAAGAGACGAAAACGCCGTACGACCGGGGAAATCGGTTGGAACATTTTTCGGTGGAGGAGGTACTCGAAAATCTCCCCTTAAAGCAGCGAAAAAAAGTAATTCAATTTTTCCTTCGCAAAAAGATCCGCACCAAAGCGGACGGGATTCTTCTGACCCAACAGTTTTCCAACCAGGGGCTGTTAGGGGAAGAAGAACAGCTTTCCCTATACCAAAGCCTTTTTGCCGGCCCTTTGCGAAAGGTATCCTTGATTATCAAGAAGCACCCGGACGATCCTTTGCATTACAACGCTATTTTTCCCGGCGCCCAAGTGATACGGCCCGTTTTCCCGTCGGAGCTTTTGCCTTATGTTTTTACCAAAAAGCCGAATACCATCTACACATGGGATTCCACCGGTTGTGAAAACCTAAAAAACCATTTTGAAATTTGCCGACTGGGAGGTGATAACAGTGTCCCAAAACCTGATTATTGTCAATTCGGTGTACCAACTGGTTACCGCCGTGCATCTGAAACAAAATTGTTTACAAAATGAGGAGACCGACCTCCTTTTAACGGACAATCTTTTAAGAAAGGAGCATTACGCGGTTCGTCTAAAGGAGACAAACCTCTTTTGCCGGGTGATACAGGGCACGATAAAGGAATGGAATGCAAAATACTCCTTTGCCTCTCAAAAGGAAATCGAAGCTCTTTTCGAAAAGATCCCCCAACTGTTCCGATTCGCTCTAACAGACGTACTCGGAAATTACCGCGCCGTTTATTTTTCCAATTTTGATATGTTTACCCGGATGCTCGCATGGCGTTATCGAGAGGAAAGCTGTACCTTTATCGGCTACGAGGACGGCTTTTCTTCCTATGTAATCGATTATCTTCGCGAGGACCGAGCCCCTATTAACCGATATATTCAAGGCCAGGCCATTGGAGAAAAGACGGCGTACATGCTTTTATACGAACCGAAACTCGCTATGCGGTGCGATCACATTCCCAATCGTCCCCTTCCGAAAATTCAAAAGAGCGATACCGCGCTAAAAGAAGCCTTAAATTTTATCTTTCAATACCGTCCTTTGGAAAACCCGGCGGATTTTCTTTTTTTAGAACAATCCTTTCGGGCGGAAGGGATCAAGGGCAATGATTTGGAGCTGATGAAGGAATGTCAGCAAATTGTAGGCAGCAGCCGATTTGCCGTAAAGCCCCACCCTCGAAACCCGGAAAATCTTCCCCTTCGCCTCGGCTTAACGAGGCCCTATTTGGACGATACGCCTTGGGAACTGTTTTTGTTAAACCAATCCCCCGAGGGGCTTTGTCTCCTTACCGTCTGCTCCAACGCGGCTCTTACGGGGCGCTTAGTCTTTCATCTGGACATTCCCACCGTGCTCCTCTACCGGCTGTTTACCGGTAAGATTCTTTGGAAAGAAGACGTCGTATTGAAAAAATATCTCCGCCGGTTCGAAGACCGTTTCGCGGGAAAAAACTGTTTTGTTCCCAAGTCCTATAGGGAATTAAAGCACATTCTCGATTATCTGGGAGGAAAAAATGGAAAATAGAAAAAAGGTGTCGGTAATCATACCGGTGTATGAGGTGGAAATGTACCTGAATCGGGCAATCGATTCCGTTTTGGCCCAAACCCTCTCCGATTTGGAGATCATTTTGGTGGACGATGGAAGCACCGACGATTCCCCAAAAATCTGTGACCAATATGAAAAAGAATACCCGGATCAAATTCGAGTAATCCACCAGGAAAACCAGGGCCTCGGCATGGCGCGAAACGCCGGCGTCTCTCTGGCGACCGGAGAATATATCGCCTTTTTGGATTCCGACGACACGGTGGAGCCGGACATGTATCGAAGTATGTATCAAAAAGCCAAGGAAAACGATTACGACATGGTGATGTGCGATGTTCGCATTCTTTACGTCGAAGAAAACCGGACCTCTATCGTTTCTACCTATTCCAAAACGGAGATCGATCTTCCCGACTATATCGCTTACGGAAATAACATTACCTATAGCGTCAATAAGCTGTTTCGCCGCACATTATGGGAACAAAACCGGTACCGAAAAATGCTGTTTGAGGACATTGCCCTCATCCCCGCTATGGTGACCCGGTGTCTCTCTATTGGCTATGTCCCAAAAGCTTTTTATAATTACTACCGCCGCGCCAATACCTTGTCTACCACCCAGGCGGGAGAGATGGTGGACATTATTAAGGCTTTTCGATTTTTTATCGACGAAAGCGACCGTTCTTTCCGGGAAGAGGTCATCTACTGCGCCGCGAAACAGATTTTTTGGAATATGACTCAATCCCGCGTCCTTTTCCAGGCGGATTTCATCGGGCTTTTAAAAGAGTATGAAGCGGATTTTCGATTGAATCCCTATCTCGCTTCCGACAAAAAGGTTCGAAAGCTTCTCGATTTTTTAGACCGGGAAGTCATTCCGGAAACCTTCCTTTGCGTCTGCATGGGGCATTCTCCGTCGGAGGAATGGAAAGACGCGCTAAAACGGGAATTTCCCGCTTCCCTCCTTCTTACCCCCGGAGAGGAAATGCTTTTGGAGCGTTCCCTGCCCGCCTGTGTAGAAAAGGCTCTCGAAAAAGGGAACACCTCTTTTGTTGAGGAATATTTCGCCTTGCGCTTGCTTTTAAAACATGGCGGTATCGTTTTGACGGAACAAAGCGTACCGAACCTTCGTCTCAAAGCCCTCCGTCTCAATCGAATCTTTTTTGGCTTTGAAGACGAAGATTCTCTCACCGACAGCTGTTTTGGCTCCATTCCCAATCATTATTTTATCCAAGCGCTTTTAAACAGCTACGAGGAATCCAACATCTTTAACACCGCCTTACTTCCCTTGAAAGACCGGCTTCGGGACATTTTGGCGCTTCAATTTGACCTGAAGGTCAACGGCAGACGACAGCTTCTCGCTAAGGAAATCCAAATCTACCTTCCCAATGTGTTGGCTTACGATATGCAAGACGGAGAAAACTGCTGCAAAAAGGTAATCATGCAAGTGCCCGAAGGATATCAGCTCGTCAGCAACTCGACACTTCACCTATGGTCCCAGAGAATCTTGGAAAACTGGAACCTATATAAACAGATCCGGGATCAAAAGCCGGCGCCGGCAGTAAAAACGCCCCCTACGCCAATAAAGACAAATACGTATGCCCTGGAACTGTTAGAACAGCAATGGGAGACGAGGTTTCAGGAAGTGATAGACACTTATGAACAATCCACCAGCTGGCGCATCACCAAACCCCTTCGGGTTTTGGCAACGTGGTTTCGAAAAAAGAGAGGAGAAAACCTATGAAAATTGTCGCAGTCATTCCGGCGCGGTATGATTCCCGCAGACTTCCCGGAAAACCGTTAGCGGACATCGCCGGAAAACCCATGGTGTGGTGGGTATACCGGCAGGTAGAAAAGGTCAAAGGTATCGACGCCGTTTATGTAGCCACCGACAGCGAAAAAGTAAGCGCGGTATGTCAAAGCGAAAACATTCCCTGCATCCTAACGCCCCCCTGCCCCACCAGCACCGAGCGGGTGTACGAGGTGTCGTTACAAATCGAGGCGGACTTCTATCTTTGCGTCAACGGCGATGAACCTCTGATTGATCCAAAGGTAGTGGAACAAATACTGCCAAAAAGCCCGGACCATTTTTTTGCCGCCAATTTGATGACGAAAATTTCCGACCCGGTGGAGGCAATCGACAGCTCCAACATCAAAGTAGCGGTAGGGCCGGACAACGAAGCGATCTATTTTTCCCGAAGCCCCATTCCCCACCCAAAATCCACCATTGCCTACTCTTTTTATAAGCACCTCGGCGTGCTTTGCTATTCTCCAAAAGCCCTTTCCTTTTTTGCCCACACCTCTAAGGGACCTTTAGAAACCATCGAGGACATCAACGAGCTTCGCTTTATCGAGCATAAAAAGCCCCTTCAAATGATTTTGGTCGAAGCGAAAACTCTATCCGTCGATACCCAAAGGGACTTAGACGACGTTCGCCGCCGGATAGAAAGCCTAAACAAGGAAGGAGAGAAAAGAAAATGAGCATTCAGGTTTTAGATTGTACCTTACGAGACGGTGGGTATGTCAATGACTGGCGTTTTGGGAGAAAAGCGATCGCCGCGATACTCGATAAACTGGAAGCCGCAAACGTCGATATTATTGAATGCGGATTTTTAACCCGCATGGTGGAAGACAAAGATTGCTCCCTTTTTGGCAGTGTGAGTGAAATTGAAGAGGTCCTGCCCAAGAGAGAACGACAGTCAATGTATGTAGCAATGATTGCCATTGGCGAAAAAGAACTCCACCCCTATACACTGGCCGATTATAACGGAACCGGCATTGAGGGAATTCGTCTCACCTTCCATCAAAGCGAAATTATCCAGGCGATGGGATGGGCGGAAATCCTTATCGCAAAGGGCTATAAGGTCTTTATGCAGCCGGTAAGCACCGTGTTTTATACCGACATGGAATTGCTGCGGTTGGTGGAGCGCATCAACCGGTTAAAGCCTTACGCCTTTTACATTGTGGACACGTTAGGAAGCATGTATCGAAACGACGTCTCCCACTGTTTCCATCTCATCAACGAAAATATGAACCCGCAAATTCATATCGGGTTTCACGGCCATAACAATTTACAGCTCGCCTTTTCCAATGCCCAGGTCTTAGGGAAAATTCAAACCAAACGCACCCTGATTTTGGACGCTTCGGTATACGGAATCGGGCGAGGCGCGGGAAACCTCCCTACCGAGCTGATTACCCAGTATATCAATAAAAATATCGCTTCCCAATACGATGTGTCCATGATCATGGATATCTACGACGAATATATCGCCGCTATTCGAAAGAAATACGCGTGGGGATACGCGCTGCCGTATCATATCGCCGCCAGTCATATTTGTCATCCCAACTACGCTTCTTACCTCATTAACCGACAAACCCTCACCATGAAGGATATTGAAAAAATTATCCTTTCCATCCCCAAAGAATACCGCCCCATCTACGATCAAAAACTGATCGAAGGACTGTATACCCGATACCAAAACCAGTCCATCGACGATAACGACGCAGTCAGGAAATTAAGCCGCTGGATCGGAAAGAAAAAGGTGCTGATTCTGGCGCCGGGGAAGAGCTTAGAGTCCAAGTATAAACGGATCCATCATTTTATCCGGGAAAAATCTCCCTATGTTTTATCGGTCAATTTTTTAGACGCCCGCTATCCCGTAGACGCCTGTTTCGTCAGCAACCATAAAAGAATCGAGGGCATTCTTCGGGAAATGCGGCAACTTCCGCAAGGAAAAGCTATTTTTACTTCCAACCTCTCCGTTCCCGAAATAGAAGAAGACGTCCTTTTCGCGGACTATGGCCACTGTATCAACGACGACCCCGCCGTGGCGGACAACGCCGGTCTTATGCTCCTAAAGCTATTGAAACGATGCGGTATACAGGATGTGTTTTTAGCGGGATTCGACGGCTTTTCTCAAAAGAATGACTACTATATTCAGGGCATGTATTCCAACAATGACGGCAAGACCGAAGAAAAAGAAAAACGGATTCAACATCAGCTCCAACGGTTTTCTTCAAATATGAAAATTACCTTTTTAACAAAATCCCCTTATGAATGGGAAAATAGCCATGTATAGCTGTATTTTTTGATTTAGACGGTGCGCTCGTCGATTCCTACGGGACATACGCCGCCGTTTCCCCCGATAGAAATTTTTCAAAAACTGATGCGGAAAGAAGGAAATAAAAAATGAACCAAAGGCAAAAACGAAATCGCTCCATCCTTTTTTGGGGGCTTGGGATTCTTGGTGTTTTCCTTTTGGCTGCATCCATTTTCGTCATACGTTCCCTTTCTATTTTTAACGATACCCTTGAGGAGATCACCACCGATAAAACGCCTACCGCGGCATTTACCGTCTATGTCCTCAAAGAGGATCCCGCGGTTTCCCTTTCGGATACCGCGAAATATTCCTACGGAACTACCGAAAATCTAAGAAAGGAATCCTTCTCTTCCCTATGGGAGCAGCTTCAAAGCGCTATGGGTCAGCTTCCCATCCTTACCGATTATGAAAATATATTTGATTTGGTAGACGCGCTTAACCATCAATCGGTACGTGCCATTGTTCTCGACGAAGCGTATAAGGAAAGTTTAGCGGAAGTTTCCGGATATGAATGGACGGACGAAGGGCTAAAAGCTATTTTCCAATTTTTTGTGGAACAGCCCAAAGAGCCGGAAGAAAACCAAGCGCAATCCCCATCGAAAGTCCCCGAAACGTTTCTTTTATACCTCAGCGGTATTGATACCTACGGCAGTATTTCCACCCGTTCCCGCAGCGACGTCAATATTTTGATGGCGGTCAATACCAAAACCCAAAAGATCTCCATGGTGGCGACCCCTCGGGATTTTTACCTTTCGTTTTCTCAAACCAACGGGCAAAAGGATAAACTCACCCATGCGGGCATTTACGGTGTAGAAGCCTCTATCGACGCTTTAGAGCGGCTTTACGACGTGGATGTTTCCTACTATCTTCGGCTCAATTTTTCCGGATTCGTAGAAATCATCGACGCGTTAGGAGGAGTAGAGGTATATTCGGAATACGCCTTTTCCGTCCCTAACATCAAGAACTACCAAAAAGGCTATAACTGGCTTACCGGCTTAGAAGCCCTCGCTTTTGCCAGAGAACGGTACAGCTTCCCGGATGGAGATTACCAACGGGTAAAAAACCAGATGGAGGTCATCAAAGGCGTAATCCGCGCATGCGCTTCTCCGGCGATTTTGAAAAACTATAAGGAGGTTATGGATGCCGTAGGAGACAGCATGCAAACCAATATGCCGGAAAAAGTCATTACCGGATTGATTAAAATGCAGCTGACAGAGAAAATAGATTGGTCCGTCTCCACCTACACCACGCGCGGCACCGGCGCCTACCGTCCCACCTATTCCATGCCGGGACAAAATCTGTACGTCATTCTCCCCGATCCCGCTTCGGTAGAAGAGGCAAAAGCTCTTTTGTCTGAGGTAGCATGGAAAGAGGAGACGAAATCCGAATGAACGGTTGTCTTCTCCTTTAAAAACAAGCCTGTTTTCGTTACTCTGGTATTGGTTTTTTTCAAAAAACCACCGACGGAACCCTCCTTTGTCCCGGGTCATAGGATAAGGAGAGCGAAGAGTTCGCTCCTTTGATTTTCCGTAAGAAAGAGAGGGTACCATGAACCAGAACCACGCAAATCACAAAGACGGCGAAAACCGTTTCTTCTGCGGTGGATGCTGTCCCCTGTTTTGTCCTTATGTTTGTCCCTGCCCCGGGCCTCCCGGCGAAGCCGCTACCGTAGAGGTGGGAACGGTAACGACGGGAGAACCGGGAACACCGGCGGAAGTCACCAATGTGGGAACGTCCCAAAACGCCGTGCTTGATTTTGTCATTCCTGCCGGAGAAGCCGCCACCGTAGAGGTGGGAACGGTAACGACGGGAGAACCGGGAACGCCGGCTGAAGTCACCAATGTGGGAACGCCCCAAAATGCCGTGCTCAATTTTGTCATTCCCGCCGGAGAATCGGGCGGAGAAACCGCCCCCCAATTCCTATCCGCCTACTCCACACCGGCACAATCGGCAAATTCGGGAGACGCGTTGATTTTTGACCGAAACGCCCTGATAAACGGAACCGCCGTTACCCATGTCAATAATTCCGCCGACATCCTGTTCCAGGAAACCGGTTATTACCAGGTCTCCTTTCACGGAACGGTTTCCCCCGCGAAATGTACATCCTTTCCCCTCCCCGTCCTTTTATATTTCGAGCAAAACGGAAATCCGCTCCCCGGCGCCGCCGCCCAGCACAATTTCCAATCCATGAACGATAATGAGGTTTACGCATTTTCCCAAATTATCCGTGTGGACAGCATTCCTACATCTCTAAATGTTGTGGTACAAGGCGGCCCCGCCCTATATGATACCATTTCTATTACGGTACTCCGTTTAGGCGACCTGTAACCACAAAAAATCCCTGCCGCTTTGCGGCAGGGATTTTCTTTAGATTTCCACAACGCCTTCGTAAACCAACTTGGCGTCACCGGTCAATGTCACCCGCTCGTCGGTGACGTTGACCAATAAGTCACCGCCCCGGACTTTCACGGTAATGTCCTTTCCTTTCTCAAAATAGCCGTTTTCGATCGCGGCAGCCACAGCGGCGCATGCCCCGGTACCGCAGGCCAACGTCTCGCCGTTGCCCCGTTCCCAAACCCGCATTTTCAGGGTATGGCTGTTGACCACCCGGACAAATTCGGTATTGGTCCGCTCGGGGAAGATGGAAGCGTTTTCAAACAACGGTCCCACTGTAGGAAGATCTACCCGGTCCACTTGGTCGCAGAAAACGACGCAATGGGGATTTCCCATGGAAACACAAGTGATTTCGTAATTTTCTCCCCCGATCAAAACCGGCCTGGCCACTACGCTTTCCCCGGGAAGAGAAACGGGGACTTTCTCGGGAGAAAACTCCGCTTTGCCCATATCCACCATAACCGACGTGACCTTTCCATCCATACAGTAAAGACGAAGGGTCTTTACGCCGCTTTGGGTCTCTATGGTCATCAATTCCTTTTTCACAAGGCCGTTGTCGTAAAGGTATTTTCCGACGCAGCGGATCCCGTTACCCGCCATCTCGCCGGTACTTCCGTCTTTATTGAAAATCCGAATCTTCGCGTCGGCGATAGAGGAATCTTCCATCAAAATAACGCCCACGCCGCCGATTCCGTAGTTTCGGTCACAGAAGGTGACTGCCAGAGACTCGGGACAGGTAATAGCGCCGGAGAAATTGTCGAAGAAGATGTAGTCGTCCCCCGAACCTTCCATTTTCACGAAGGGAAGCCGCTGCTTTCTTACCCGCATATGGTTAATGTCCACAAGCTCGGTATTGTATTCGTTGAACCGGCTCAAAATAATGTCCGCCAACGCGTTTGCCGTATCAATGGAGGTGATACAGGGAATGGAAAGCTGGGTGGCACGGCGGTGGATGGTAATGTAATGCTCTATCGACTTTTGTTCCCCGATACCGGTATAGATAATGTAGTTAAAGGCGCCCTCCTCCAAAAGCTCCATGAGCCGGTTGCCTTTGGACAGCCCATGAACCACCGTCACGTCGATGCCAAGCTTTTGGATCTCCGCCGCGGTGCCGCCGGTAGCGTAAAGAGTCAGCCCTAAATCATTGAGTTTTTTCGCCAGCTCTAAGATCTCCAACTTATCCGAATCGCTCACCGTCAAAAAGACGCCGCCGCTTCCCTTGTTGTGGTCGTAAAGCCGGTATCCCGCCGAAATGAGGCCTTTAAACAGCGCTTCGTTTAACGTCTTTCCGATGCCTAAAACCTCTCCGGTGGATTTCATCTCCGGTCCTAAGGCGGAGTTCACATCGTTTAATTTCTCGAAGGAGAAAACCGGGACCTTTACGGCGAAATAAGGGGGCGCCGGATACAGTCCGGACCCGTATCCCAGATCCCGAAGACGCTGTCCCACCATAATTTTGGAAGCGATCTCCACCATAGGTACCCCGGTGACCTTGCTGATATAAGGGATGGTCCGGGAGGCTCTGGGATTGACCTCGATAACATAAAGCTCGTTTTGATAGATCAGGTACTGGATATTGACCAGTCCCTTGGTCCCTAACGACAAAGCAAGTTTTGTGGAACAGTCGATGATCGTCTCCCGCATCTTATCGTTGAGGTTATAGGGAGGGTAAACGGCAATCGAGTCGCCGGAATGGACTCCCGCCCGCTCGATATGCTCCATAATCCCAGGGATCAGTACATCCTCTCCGTCGGAGATCACGTCTACCTCCAGCTCGGTACCCATTAGATACTGGTCCACCAAAACCGGGTTTTCGATCCCCTGGGCCAAAATGATCTCCATATACCGGCGCACATCGTCATCGGTGCGGGCAATGGTCATATTTTGTCCCCCAATCACGTAAGAGGGACGAAGGAGCACCGGATAGCCAAGGGTGTTGGCCGCGTTCAGCGCTTCCTCTTCGGTCATCACCGAAAGACCCTTGGGACGCTTGATGGAAAAGGTCTCCAACAGCGCGTCGAACCGGCTTCTGTCCTCGGCGATATCGATACCCTCCGCCGAGGTTCCCAAAATGGGGACCCCCTTATCGGAAAGGAACTGGGTCAGCTTAATGGCGGTCTGGCCACCGAAGGCGACCACCACGCCCACGGGATTTTCCCGGTGGATGACGTTTTCCACATCTTCCGGTGTCAACGGTTCAAAATACAGCCGGTCGGCGGTATCGAAGTCGGTGGAGACGGTCTCGGGGTTGTTGTTGATGATGACCACCTCGTATCCCAATTCCTTTAACGTCCATACACAGTGCACCGAAGAGTAATCGAACTCGATGCCCTGGCCGATACGGATAGGGCCGGAGCCTAAAACGATAACGGTAGGCTTTCTCTCTTCCGGGAAGAAGACCTCGCATTCGTCGTCATAGGTGGAATAAAAGTAAGGCGTTACCGCCATAAATTCGGCGGCGCAGGTGTCTACCATTTTGTAGACGGCAAACCGATGGGTGGGAAGCGGATGTCCGGAGATGCGCTTGAGCGCCCTATCGGGATATCCAAGTCTTTTCCCCAAAAGGTAGGTCTTATCGTCCAACGCCTTTCCTTGGATGGATTGTTCAAAATCGGCAAGCCGATGAAGCTTTTCAATAAACCAAAGATCGATCTTGGTGATATCATGGATGGTTTCCGGCGGGACTCCCCGCTTTAACGCCTCGAAAACGGTAAACATCCGAAGATCATCTACCTGGTGCAGACGGCTTACAATATCCTCTTCCTTTTGGATACCGGGATGGTTTAGGGTATCCAGCGAGATCTCGGCGCCCCGTACCGCCTTCATGACCGCCATTTCAAAGGTGGGGCCAATGGACATCACCTCTCCGGTGGCCTTCATCTGGGTGCCTAACTTTCTGCTGGCGTTAACGAATTTATCGAAAGGCCATTTGGGAAGCTTGACCACCACATAGTCTAACGCCGGTTCAAAGCAGGCGTAGGTGTTGCCGGTAACGTCGTTTTTGATCTCGTCTAAGGTGTAGCCCAAAGCGATCTTGGTGGTCACCTTGGCGATGGGGTAACCGGTGGCTTTACTCGCGAGGGCGGAGGAACGGGAAACTCTGGGGTTGACCTCGATCACCGCGTACTCGAAGCTGTCGGGATTCAGCGCAAACTGGCAGTTGCATCCCCCTTCGATGCCAAGCTCGGTGATGATGTCCAAAGAAGCGCTCCGGAGCATCTGGTACTCTTTATCCGCTAAGGTCACCGCCGGGGCGATAACGATGCTGTCGCCGGTATGAACGCCTACCGGGTCGAAGTTTTCCATGGAACAAACGGCGATGACGTTTCCCTTTCCGTCCCGCATCACCTCAAACTCGATCTCTTTCCAACCGTAAATGTACCGCTCGATCAAGACCTGGGTAATGGGAGAAAGCATCAGTCCGTTTTTGGCGATTACTTTGAGCTCATCCGGCGTATATGCCACACCGCCGCCGGCGCCGCCTAAAGTAAAAGCGGGACGAACAATCACCGGATAGCCGATTTGGTCGGCGATCAAAAGCGCGTCCTCTAAAGTGTTGGCAATATCCGAGGGAATCACCGGCTGGCCGATCTTGACCATGGTGTCCCGAAAAAGCTGGCGGTCCTCCGCCTTGTTGATAGCTTCCACCTTGGTGCCTAAAAGGGTTACCCCCATCTGATCCAAAAAGCCTTCTTTGGACAGCTGCATCGCGATGGTCAAACCGGTTTGACCGCCAAGCCCGGCAAGGAGACTATCGGGCCGCTCTTTTTCGATAATCCGTTTGACCGTATCCGCCGTTAGCGGTTCCAGATAGATCTCGTCTGCCAACGCCTTGTCGGTCATAATGGTAGCCGGGTTGGAGTTGCAGAGAACCACATTGATCCCCGCTTCCTTCAGCACCCGGCAGGCCTGGGCGCCGGCGTAGTCGAATTCCGCCGCCTGGCCAATGACAATGGGACCGGAACCGATCACCAATACCTTTTTGATTTCTTTTTTCAGAGGCATATCTTTTCCGCCTTTCCTGATTCCTTACACAAAAGCAGACGCCAAGCGCATTGGCGTCCGCAAAATCATCTACTTTGCCGCCAAAACGTCCTTTAGAATTTCTACTGCGGCTTTTAATTGTTCGAAGGGGATGTTTAACGCCGGAAGCAAACGGACCTTATCCTTTGCCGTCAGCACCAACACGCCCCGCTCTATGCATCCCTTTACCACATCGGCTACCGGTCTTTCCGGCAAAATACCCCGCATCAGGCCTTTTCCGGTAACGCTTTTAACTCCCTTTGCGCCGGAGAGGGCTTTTTCGATGTAGTCTCCTTTTTCCTTGACCTCTTTTAAAAGAGCGTCGTCGATCCGGTTGATGATGGTAAGCGCGCCGGCGGCACAAATAGGATTACCGCCGAAGGTAGAACCATGGCTTCCGGGAACCAGCGTGTCCTTCGCTTTTTCCCCCATCAGGCATGCGCCGATGGGAAGGCCGCCGCCCAATCCCTTAGCGGTAGTCACCACATCAGGAGTGATCCCGTAGCCCTGGTAAGCGTATAACGTTCCGCACCGACCGTTGCCCGTTTGGACTTCGTCGACCATCAATAAAACGTCGTACTGTTCGGCGAGGGCCGCCGCTTTTTTTACATAGCTTTCCGAAAGGGGAATGACCCCGCCTTCGCCTTGGACCATTTCCATCAAAAAGCCGCAGATCTTTCCGCTTTTCAGATACCCTTCCAGCGCCGCTTCGTCTTCCGCCTCCACATAGTAGAAGCCCTCGGGGAAAGGCCCGAAAAATTTATGGTACCCGTCCTGTCCGGTGGCGGCAAGGGTAGCGAGCGTCCGGCCATGGAAGCTGTTTTTCAAGGTGAGGATCCCTTTCTTTTCCGTCTCCTCGCCGTATTTGTCCGACGCGTATTTTCTCGCCACCTTGATGGCGCATTCATTGGCCTCGGCGCCGGAATTTCCGAAGAACACCTTTTTCATACCGGTGCGCTCGCAAAGAACCTCCGCCAGTTCCGCACATGGAGCGGTGTAATACAGGTTTGAAGTATGATTGAGCATACAAGCCTGCTTCGCCACCGCCTGCTGCCACACCTCATCGCAGTAGCCAAAGGCGTTGACGCCGATGCCTGCACCCAAATCAATATATTCCTTCCCCGTCTCATCGAAAGCTAAGGACCCTTTTCCGCTCGTTAAAAGCAAATCGAACCGAGCGTAGGTACCCGCAATGTATTTTTGATCGGTTTCTTTAATGTTCATATCTTCTCCTACTCCGTAAACATGGTACCGATACCTTCATCGGTGAGTACTTCGATCAAAATGGCGTGAGGGACCCGGCCGTCAATGATAAAGACCCGGTTGACCCCCTCGTCCAAAGCATCCAAGCAGCATTGAACCTTGGGGATCATGCCCCCGGCGATAATTCCCTCGTCAAACAGCTCTTTCGCTTCCGCTCTGGTCACCTTTCGGATCAAGGTGGAAGGATCGTCTTTATCTCTTAGCAGTCCCACGATATCGGTCATGGAAATGAGGCTTTCCGCCTTCAAAGCGCCCGCGATTCTTGCCGCCGCCGTATCGGCGTTGATGTTATAAGAATTGCCCGCGTCGTCAAAGCCCACTGTGGAAATAACGGGAATGTACCCCTTCTCCAAAATGTCCAAAATCGGCGCCGGATTCACTTGGGTAATCTCGCCCACATACCCTAACCGTTCGTCCATAACCTTTGCCTTTAACATCTGGCCATCCATACCGCAAAGGCCAATCGCTTTGCCGTTGATGCTGCAAATCAGGTTGACCAAGCTTTTGTTCACCTTACCCGCCAGCACCATCTGGACCACCTCCGCCGTTTCCGCGTCGGTGACCCGAAGGCCGTCCACAAATTCCGACTGTTTTCCGATCCGTTTTAACAGGTCGGAAATCTCAGGACCACCGCCATGAACCAAAACGATCTTAATACCGATCAAAGACAGCAAAACGATGTCCCGCATGACGGCGTGCTTCAATTCCTCGTTAATCATAGCGTTGCCGCCGTATTTTACCACAATGATTTTGTTGTTGTATTTTTGGATATACGGCAGAGCCTGAATCAAAATCTCCGCCCGGCTTGCCGTGGATAATTCTTTCGTCATGATCTATAATCTCCATTGATTCTTACATAATCGTAAGTCAAGTCACAGCCCCATGCGACGGCGCTTGCGTCTCCGTCTTTCAAAGTGATCTCGATGGTGATATCCTTCTCGAGCAAAATCTCTTTCGCCTTTTCCTCGGAGAAATCCACCCCGGCGCCGTTTTGACACACCAAAATGGATCCCTTATCCGAAGTAAAAGAAACGTCCACCTTGTTCACGTCCAGTTTTGCGCCGCTGTAGCCTATCGCGCAAAGAACTCTTCCCCAGTTGGCGTCGGAACCAAACATGGCGGCTTTGAACAGGTTAGAGCAAATCACCGATTTCGCGATAATCCGGGCGTTTTCCTTATCCACCGCCCCGGTCACCTTACAGGTCAGCCCCTTGCTTGCCCCTTCTCCGTCTTTGGCGATCGCCTGACAAAGAGAAGTGGTCACCGTATTCAAAGCTTCGCAAAAGGTCGCGTAATCCTCGTTTTCCGTTTCGATCGCGGGATTCCCACTCATTCCGTTGCAAAGGACGGTCACCATATCGTTGGTGGAGGTGTCCCCGTCCACGCTGATCATGTTGAAAGTATCCTTAATGTCCTCGGAAAGGGCTTTCTGAAGCAAAGCGGGAGAGATCGCGGCGTCACAGGTAATAAACACCAGCATCGTCGCCATGTTGGGATGAATCATACCGCTTCCTTTGGCGATACCACCCATACGGCACTCTTTTCCCCCCAGAGTAAAGGAAACCGCCGCCTCTTTTTTGACCGTATCGGTGGTCATAATCCCTTCCGCGGCGAAATCGTTATGGTCCCCAAGGCCCTTAACTAAGCTTTCCATACCCTCCGCGATGGGATCAATCGAAAGAGGCTGGCCGATGACCCCGGTAGAAGCCACCACCACGTCATTTTGGGGAATCCCGGTATATTTTTCCACCAGCGCGCACATCTCCTCGGCGATCTCAATGCCGTTGGCGTTACAGGTATTGGCGTTTCCGCTGTTACAGATGATGGCTCTGGCTTTTCCGTCTTTCAAATGCGCTTTCGTCACGAAAAGGGGAGCGCCCTTCACTAAATTTTGAGTGTAAACCGCCGCCGCCGAAGCTTCCGTCTCGCTGACAATCAGCGAAAGATCCCTCTTGGTTTGATTTTTTCTCAGTCCGCAATGGACGCCGTTGGCGGTAAAGCCTTTCGCGGCGCAAACGCCGCCTTCAATCTTTGTCATATTCCTCTCTCCTAAATATGTAACGATGTGGTTTCGTCCAATCCCAAAGCAATGTTCATGCACTGCACCGCGGCGCCGGAAGCGCCTTTTCCTAAGTTATCAAAGGAAGCGGTAAGCATCATCCGGTCGTCATTTCCGAAAAGCTCGATGTGTAAGCCATCGTAGCCGGAAAGGTTGTTGGAACCGAGGTAGCTCTTCCCGCTTTCCGGAAGCACTTTGACAAAATTCGCACCCTCGTAATACTGGGAAAAAGCCTGCCGCAGCGCGTCCAAAGAAAGATCTTTCTGCAAAAGCTCCCGATGCAGCGGCACCGACACTACCATACCGCTGTAAAAATCGGAAACGATAGGAGCGAAGATGGGCGCTTTCTGTAAGGAACAAATCGCCTGCATCTCCTTTAGATGCTTGTGCTTCTGGGTGAGCCCATACTGACGGGGGGAGGAAAGCTCCTCGTCCCGGTTTTCATCCTCGTACTGGGCGATCATCTTCTTTCCGCCGCCGCTGTAGCCGGTTATCGAAAAGCAGCTTAAGGGAAGATCCTTTCCAATGATGCCCATCGCCACCAAGGGATACACCAGAGCGATAAAACCGCTGGCGTGGCAGCCGGGAACCGCGATGCGTTTTCCCGTCTCAATCGCTTTGCGGTGCGCTAAAGAAAGCTCGGGGAACCCGTAACTCCAACCTTTCTCGGTACGATGGGCGGTAGAGGTATCAATAATTACCGTCTTGTCGTTTTCACAAAGGGAAACCGATTCTCTCGCCGCGTCGTCGGGAAGACATAAAAAGGCGATGTCCGACTGGTTGATGAGCTCTTTTCGCTCCGCCGGATCCTTTCGCTTCTCCGGATCGATCTTCAGTAACGTAATGTCGTCTCGCTTTTCAAACCGCTCAAAAATCCGAAGGCCGGTGGTTCCTTCGCTGCCGTCGATAAATACCTTGGTCATAAGCCCCTCCGTAATGAATATTTATTCATAGTATGCAATATAGAAGTCGCTTGTTAGAATATTTATACATATCATATTCCTTTTTAATTGGAATGTCAAGAGGCCGCCGGGAAATTGGAGAATCCCATAAAAAAAGCAACATATCCTCGGTAATTTTTGACATGAAACAGGAAAGCGTCTCTTTCCCCGTTTTTCTTTCTTAAAAAGGCGTGATTTTAATGTATAAAAATCCGGCAGTATACACTGCCGGATCTATGTTCCTACTGATTTTGATACAATAGAAAAAGCCTTCTCCGGAGCAAAAGCCGCCGAAAAAGGCTTGAAATAAGGGCTTCCGAGGTCATACGCTGACTTTGGAAGCCCTTATTTTATGTGTTTAGTTGTCCTGCTGCTGCTCGGTAATGCGGCGGGATGCCAGCCTTGCGGTGTAGC
>CALXGT010000073.1 GCA_944387915.1 uncultured Clostridia bacterium | reverse complement strand
ACAGCCGCTTTTAGCGGCTGCCTGTAATAGTGATGCGATGACAAATCCTCGGTACCCCTTTAGGGGTCAGCAAGTACTGACCCCTCTGGGGTCTGAGCAAACCACTAGTTTACTAGTGGTTTTGATTTATTCGAAAATCGTTTGATATAACGAAAGGGCTTCCTGGTACATCTTTTTGTGTTTGAGAGAGGAGAGGGAAAGGAGAAGCTCTTTGTAATACCATTTTTGCTGGTCTTTTCCCCGGTGGAAACGCTGCCAAAGCGATTCTCCCAGCTTAGGATAGTCGGAAGCGATGCTGCGGAGATTGGAAAGCTTATCGGCAAGGCAGAGCATTTTTACATCCTCAGGCGCGGTTTTCATAAACCCAATGGTATGGGCCTTTCGTTCCTCCCAGCTTTTTTCCTTGTCCTCACTGCTAGCTTGTACCAAACGGAGAATTTCCTTGCCAAAATGGGCTTCGATGACGTCTGGCGTAGTATCGGTGTCCTCCAGAGTGTCATGGAGAAGGGCGGCAACCACGAGGGAAAGCGGCGCTCCTTCCTCGGAAAGGATAAAAGCCGTTTCAACAGGATGGACAATGTAAGGCGTGTTGCTGAGTTTCCGTTTTTGATTTTCATGGGCATTGGCGGCAAATTCGAGAGCCTGGTGAAAAAGCACGTGATCGTTTGAATACATGATACCCTCCTGTTTCCCTCTGTTTGAAATCCGTTTTTTTATACTATCTTTAGAATAAATGAAAACGGGATTTTTGTAAAGAGTGGAGCGGTACAAGTACCTTAAAAGTTTTTGCTGCGGTTCTATGAGATAGTTTCGCGTTTTGTATTTGTTTTTGAAGAAAAGCGGATGCGAAAAAGATGCGTATTGCTCATAAGGTATCGCCGTGTTATACTGTATCTATATAGATAGGCCGAAAGGAGCTTTTCGATGGAGATTAGGGTTCTTCGTTATTTTTTAGCAGTTGCCCGGGAAGAAAATATTACCAAGGCTTCTGAGGTTTTGCACATTACACAGCCAACTTTAAGCAGACAGCTATCCCAAATGGAAGAGGAAATCGGCGTAAAGCTTTTTCATAGAGGGGCGCGGAAAATTACCTTGACCAATGAGGGGATTTTGCTGCGCAGGCGCGCGGAAGAAATTTTGCAGCTGGTAGATAAGACGGAAAAGGAATTGTTGGAGCAGGAAGAGCAGATCGAGGGGAAAATTTCCATCGGCTGCGGTGAGCTGGCGTCGGTACGGCGATTGCCCGAGCTATTTCGAACCTTTCGGGAGAAATTCCCCCGGGTCACCTTTGATCTTTTTACCGCCACCGCGGATTTGGTGAAGGAGCAGATGGAAAAAGGGCTGATCGATGTGGGGTTGCTGTTAGAACCGGTGGATATGGAAAAATACGATTTTATCCGCTTGAATGAAAAAGAAAACTGGGTCGTTTTGATGCGCTCAGAGGATGCTTTGGCGAAAAAAGAGTATGTGACGGCAAAAGATTTGCTTCCCCTTCCTTTGATTCTTCCGCGACGTATGAATGTACAAAGCGAGTTAGCCAGTTGGTTTGGAGACGATTATAAAAAATTGAACGTAGCGTTTACCAGTAACCTAAATACAAACGGTGCTGTAATTGTAAACAGCGGCTTGGCTTATTCTTTGGTCATTGAGGGAGCGGTTTCGTTTTGGGATCAGTCCAAGGTCACATATCGACCGCTTTTTCCCCCTTTGACGGCGACAAGCGTATTTGCCTGGAAACGGGGGCAGCCTTTTAGTCCGGCGGCGACAAAGTTTATAGAGCATGCAAAATGCTTTTTAAGCATATAATAAGCATAAAAACTAAGTATTTGATATATAAGTAGCTTTGCCTTATCATGTAAGTGCGGCTTGAGCGCGGTTTCTCAAGTCAGCACTTCTTTTTTTATTGAGTGGATTTTCTGACGCTGTTTAAAAGGATAAGGAGAAGACATATGGATTCGACGGTAAATTTGTTTTCAGGTAAAGGGCTGCGGGATATGATTGTTCCCTTGTTTTTGGAGCAGCTGTTAGTAATGTTTGTAGGATTGGCGGATACTTTGGTAGTCAGCTACGTCGGGGAAGCGGCGGTGTCCGGCGTTTCCCTCGTAAATCAGTTTAATACCATTTTTATCTATCTGTTTACGGCGTTGGCATCCGGAGGCGCAGTAGTAATCAGCCAGTATATTGGCAGAAAAGACAGAGACTCCGCCGGTGAATCCGGAAGTCAGCTTTTGTTTTTCTCCGCCTTTTTTTCGTTGGTCATCGCGGCGGCGGTGCTTTTGGGAAAGGAAGGAATACTGCGCCTGATGTTCGGTAAGGTAGAAAATTCCGTTATGGATGCTTGTGTTACATATTTGCGAATTTCCGCCTATTCGTATCCCGCCTTAGCCATTTATAACGCCGGCGCCGCCCTTTTTCGAAGCATAGGAAAAACGAACGTCACCATGTATCTATCCGTGGCGTCCAATATGATTAACATAGTTGGAAATATCATCGGTGTGTTTGTGCTCCACGCGGGTGTTGCGGGAGTGGCTTATCCTTCTTTGATTGCCCGGGGGTTTTCGGCGGTGGTGATTACCGTTCTTTGTTTCCAAAAGAAGCGTCCGGTGGTTTATTCCGCGAAATGGATTTTTCGATGGAACGGAGACCTTATGAAAAAGATTTTGGGGATTGCTGTTCCCAATGGATTGGAAAACGGCGTTTTCCAGTTGGTAAAGGTGGCGCTCAGCAGCATGGTTGCTCTTTTCGGGACCTATCAAATCGCAGCAAACGGCGTCGCGCAAAGCATTTGGTCCTTGGCTGCTTTGGCCGGTGTCTCCATGGGTCCTGTATTTATTACCGTTATTGGGCAGTGTATGGGAAGGGGAGACGTCGAATCCGCGGATTACTATTTTAAAAAACTTACGAAAATTACCCTTTTTCTTTCCTCGGCATGGAATCTTTTGGTTTTCCTTTTGACACCGTTATTTATGTGGCTTTATGCTTTGGAGCCGGAAACGAAACAGCTGATCTTTTGGTTGGTTTTGATTCATAATGTGTTTAACGCGGTTGCCTTTCCTTTCTCCGGCGCTTTGAGCCACGGATTGCGGGCTGCGGGCGATGTCAAATTTACCATGTATGTTTCGGTGCTTTCTACTATTGTCGTGCGGTTGCTTTTATCTTATTTGTTGGGAATGGTTTTGCAAATGGGCGTTATCGGCGTCGCTATAGCCATGGTTTTGGATTGGGTCATTCGGGGAATCCTTTTCCTTTGGAGACAGCGATCGGGAAAATGGAAAAGCTTTCGCGTCATTTAGCCTTGAGATGAAACGGTGTTGCGTGAGTGCTTATATGGGGGTAAATTAGCCGCAACGTTGCGCTCCTGTTTTAATTTCCCGTTTCGCAGACGTGTCGTCCTGACTGTTTTTGTCGATTCCACTGGGAAAGAAAATTTATTTTTAAGCCTTCGTTGAGAAGCAAAATAATAAATTCGTGATTCATAAACTTCAAAAGGTAATGATAGCAAAGATAAAGAAAGGTAGGAAAATATATTAGAAGGTGGACGAGAAAGGGTAAAGTAAGGGGACAATTAACGGTAGAAATTTTTGCGAACAGCGGATAAGGAAGCCGTATAAATGTGAAATTACACTAACTATAATATAAGAACATTTTGTTTGTTAAAGAAAATCCCCTGGACTTGCCAGGGGATTTTTAAAAGAAAGACTTATTTTATCATATCGTCGGTCATATATCGGGAACAGATGCCGCACCATCCCTCCCGTCCGGCAGCTTTCGCTTCGGCTAAAGTGCCAGAATGAGCAGCTTTGCCCTGGAAGGAGCGACAATAGGGGTCGATATGATATTTGGTGCCGGTTTCGCCCCAATAAACAAGTGTATCAGATGAGTTTGCGGTCTGTGATGAAGAGGAATCCTCTACTAAGGCGCCACTGTCGGCAAAAGTATATTCTTTTCCATCAATGGTTTGCATTCCGGTTACCATGCCGCCCCAGTCCAGTAAATAATACCATACACCGTTTAATTGAATCCATCCGGTTTTCATTGCCCCACTGGAATCCAGGTAATACCAAGTGGAACCAATTTGTTTCCAACCGGTAGCCATGTCTCCGGCTGGATTCAGATAGTACCATACTCCACTTTTAGATTGCCACCCGGTTAGCATATATCCATCTTGGTCGAAAAGATACCATTTTCCGGAGATTTGCTCCCATTTATCTTTTGGATAGCTCCCATCTTCGTTTTGATACCACCAACGGGAGCCAGATTTTAACCAAACGGCAGAGGCAGGAGCGCTTAGCATGCAGAATGCGGCGCTTAATGCAACAAAGAGTGCGATAATGCGTTTTACTGTTTTTTTCATAAAACCATTCCTTTGTTTTAATTTAGCGGTATTGAACAGTGACAGAATTCATCATTCAGCGTAGTTATAGCACTATGGTAATAGCTTGGAAAGAATAATATTTCTGTTCAATGTTCCGTGCCTTTATTGTAGCACAATTTAAACCATAATTCAACAATCAGTATATTATATATTACATTTATTTTTAGCCTTCGTTTTTGCGAGGGCTTTTTATTTTTATGGAATTTTTTGTATAATCAGACGAAAATTGACAATGTTTTTAATAGGGACAAGGTATGATAGGGACAGAAAGGAAGGATAATATGCCGGTTGTTATGGTAAAAGAAGGAAAAACGACAATTGCGTATCTCTCCGGAGAAATTGACCACCATTCTGCCGCGCTTCTCCGGGAGGAAATCGATTTTTCGGTGGAACAAACTTTGCCGGAAATTTTGATCTTGGATTTCCAAAAAGTAACCTTTATGGACAGCAGCGGGATTGGACTTGTCATGGGCCGGTATAAATTGATGAATTCCATCGGCGGACAGGTTAAGGTGGTAAATCCCAAGCCCCGAATCAAAAAAATGATGGAGCTTTCCGGGTTAAAATTGCTGGATGTTTTGTGAGGAGGACAAAATCAATGAAGGTACTTAACGAAATGACGGTGACATTTGAAAGCCGTTCGGTGAATGAAGCGTTCGCCAGGACGACGGCAACGGCGTTTTTTGTTTCCATCGACCCGACGGTAGAGGAACTGGCTGATTTAAAAACAGCAGTCAGCGAGGCGGTAACCAACGCGATCGTTCATGGTTATCGGGATTCGTTCGGAAGAATTAAAATGAAAGTCCGGCTTTTGGAAAGCCGGACAGCGTACATACAAATTAAGGATTTCGGCGTAGGAATACCGGATGTCCGGCAGGCGATGGAGCCGTTATACACCACCGATCCTGACGGGGAACGGTCGGGACTGGGCTTTACCATGATGGAATCCTTTTGCGATAAGGTAACCGTCCGCTCCAAGGTAGGGAAGGGGACGACGGTTACTTTGTGGAAACAGTTTACGGAAAAGGAACGGGCATGAATCTCGAAAAACAGGAGAAAGACCGGTTTATAACCGAAAATTTAGGGTTGGTCCATGCGCTTGCGCATCGGTTGAAAAATCGGGGAATCGAGTACGAGGAATTGTATTCAGCAGGCTGTGTAGGGCTTATCAAAGCGGTAAACGGCTTTGAAGAAGAGCGGGGACTTAAATTCTCGACCTATGCGGTGCCGGTGATCTTAGGGGAAATGAAGCGGCTTTTCCGGGATGGGGGAACGGTAAAAGTGAGTCGGTCCTTAAAAGAGCTTTCGTTGAAGGTGACAAGAGAGCAGCAAAAATTGAGTTTAAAGCTAAACCGGGAAGCGACCTTGACGGAAATCGCCGAAGCCCTTAGCATTTCACCAGAGGCGGTGGCGGACGCTATCAATGTTTCTCTTCCGGCGCTTTCTCTTACCGCTTCCGATGACGAGGATACGGGAAAGGAAATCGACGTTAAGGTAGAATCTCCCGAGGAAAGCGTAACCGACCGGCTTTCGTTGCGTTCCCTTTTGATGGAACTGGACCCCAAAGACCGAAAGCTTTTAATTCTCCGATACTATAAAGGAAAGACCCAGACAGAAACGGCAAAAGAGCTGGGAATGACGCAGGTCCAGGTGTCCAGGCGAGAGAAAAAGCTTCTTTTATTCCTAAGGGGAGAGATGCTACGAGGATGAGCGGGTAAACGAGGTAAAAAAGAAGGTCAAACCGATTTTGGGGAAACGAATTTCCGAAAAAGAATCGTCGGGAAGTACCACAACGGAGAGATCTTCGCCTTGATACACGGTAGCTTCTCCTTCCTCTTTTTTGGTCCAATTTTCTCCTTCGCCAATCTTCCAAAGCTGTTTTAACGCTTCTACAGCCCCGGAAACACCTTCTTCTTCGGGAACGGGAAAAGACATACCGTAAAGGCCCGCGGATACGCCTTCGGGAGTTACCGTTAATGAAAACCCGGCGACGGTGTCGGGGGACAAAACCTCAAAGAGTATTTCCTCCTGATTTTTTGTCAGTGTCCCTTCTCCTTCCAGCGACCCAAGATAAAAAAAGAGAAAGAAAATAAAAGGCGCGTTGAGCATTTGCAACGTTTCTTGACTCAAAAGTTCAGGGTTGTCGGACCCGGTGCAGCTGGCAAAAAAAAGAGAAAAAATCAACGAAAGAAGCAAAAACAGAAACCGTTTTTTCATACAAATCCCTCCTGCATTACGGTATGCAGGAGGGAAAAAGGTTATTCCTCAAAGCTCAGCGATCGCAAAGGGAACGGTTTCAATCACATCGGATGGAAGCATAGAATACTCGGTGAGGGTTTTTGCCGCAATATCGGCGGCGGCGCCATGAAGGTAAACCCCGGTGAGGGCGGCGCTGTAGGGAGAGGCTCCCTGCGCCAAAAACGAGGCGATCATGCCCGCCAGCACATCGCCGCTTCCCCCTTTGGAGAGGCCGGAATTTCCCAAAACGGAGAGAGAAAGCTTCCCATCCGGACTGGCGATCACCGTGTTGCTGTCTTTGAGCACCAAAGTCACATCATACTCGGCGGCAAAGCGGGACGCCACATCGAATCGGCGGGAACGAATCGTCTCCAAATCATAGCCGCAAAGCCTCGACATCTCCTTCATATGAGGAGTTAAAAGGATGGGCGCTTTCTTTTCCTGGAGCCAGGAGATATGTTTCGATAAACAGTTGAGCCCATCCGCGTCGATAACCAGAGGCACGGTGCTGTTTTGGATCAAAAAGTGGATCAACGCTTCGGTATCCTGATTGACCCCGATCCCGCATCCCGCTAAAATCGCCGTAGCGGTAGGCATAGCATCCCGGAGAAAAGGCAGGGCGTTTTCGCTGATGCTTCCGTTTTTGGATGTGGGGAGCGGGAGAAAGACGGCCTCCGGGGTTTTCACCGCCAAAAGGGAAACTAACCCCGAGACCACGCCGGCTTTCACCAATCCCGCCCCGCAGCGAAGGGCGCTTGCTACCGACATCATTGCCGCTCCCGGCATAGATAACGCGCCGCAAAGGGCGAGAAGAGTTCCGTAGCTTCCCTTGTGGCTGGTGGGAAAACGTTTGGGAATCGCGCTTTGCGCTTGCTTTTTGGTAATCAGGTCGATGGTACCCGAGAGACTTTCAAAGACGGAAGGGGAGATTCCAATGTCAATGACTTCAATGGTTCCGCAATAGGGACGGCTTCCTTTCAAAACATGGCAAGGCTTTTGCGCGCCGAAGGTATAGGTGCGGTTAGCGCAAAAAGCGTCTTTGTCCGCAAAGCCGTTATCGCTGTTGACACCGGACGGAATGTCGAGGGCGATCTTCAAGGCGTTTGACTGGTTCGCGATGGTAAAGATCTCTTTACAGTTTTCCGGAAGTTCCCCCGAAAAGCCGGTCCCAAACACAGCGTCTACAATCAATTCCGCCGAGGACAGCGCCTTTTTGATCGCTTCCTTCTCCGAGACAAAGGAAACGGATTTTTCGATCAAATAGAAATTGGATCGGCTCAGCGGAGAAAGCGCGTCTCCCAAAAGGAACGCTACGGTGACCTTAGCGCCCGCTTCCTTTAGATATCGGGCCACAACTAAGCCGTCGCCGCCGTTATTACCCTTTCCGCACAAGATCAGTACTTCTTTCCCCGCGGGGTCAAAGGAAGCGCAGAGGGCCAAAAAAGCGCCTTTTCCCGCCGCTTCCATCAAGTCCAGATAGCTGCTTCCCTTTTCCACAGCAATGCCTTCGGCGATTTTCATGCTGAAGCTGGTGACGATTTTCATACGCTTATTCCTTTCCCGGCAAAGAGATTGCCGTAACGACTGCGGCGGCTAACGAACGGGTATGGGTCAAGGAGAGGGCGAAAGAGAGATGTTTCGATTCTACAAGGGCTTTCGCTTTCCCGGTAAAGGAAAGGTAAGGCGCCCCCTGCTCGTCCCGGAGCACGGAAACCTCTCTAAGGTCAAATCCCACAAAGCCGGTTCCTAACGCCTTGGAAAACGCTTCCTTGGCGGCAAAAGAAGCGGCGATGGTTTCCGCGGCGAAGTGCCGGGTCTCAAAAAAAGCAATTTCTTCCTTCGAAAAAACCCTCGCTAAGAAACGAGGGCGCCGCAGGCTGTTTTTAATTCGTTCAATTTCGATGAGATCAATTCCATTTTGGATCTTCATTTCCTGGCTCCTCTGGGAACATAGACATTGAGCGCTTCCATCATCCGGTCGTTGGGGGTAAAGACTAAGAGCGTGTTTCCCAATTCCCGGTGAGAAAAAACCGCATACCAGGCATTTTCCCCTTTGGGATCCTCGCAGCTGTAAACACGGCTGTCATACTCCACCTGCTCATGATCCGAGGGACGGAATTTTCCGAACTGCTCAAAGGAGGTCAGCTTTACCGTCAAAAGACGTTTGCGCTTTCTTCTCGCGATAATTTTATCAATATCCATTTCTCCGTTGACGATAGTGTATTCATACTCCACGTCCAACGATGTGATGTAACGATAGGCGAAGTACACGACGCCGATACAGATAATCAGTCCAAAAGCGGTAAGAAAGGGGGAAACCTGGCTCAAAAGGAGCGCGATAAAAAGAAGCAAAAGGGAGCCGGCGGCCACCGAAAGCTTTAACAGCAGGTCTTTTGCCGTGGATTTCTTCTGTACCATATATTCTACTACAACATCCATAATAAACCCTCCATTTTTTTCATCATATCATATTTTTCACAAAACCGCAAGGAGGTGAGAAAAGATCCAAAATTTGTTTCCCATTTGTATAAGAAAAAGGAAAAAGTCAACACTGAAAGCAAGGAGGAATGTAAAATGAACATAACCGATATTAAAGTGAGAAGACTGTTGCAGGATGGAAGACTCAGAGCGGTGGTTTCGGTGACGCTGGATAACGAGATTGCGATTCATGACATCAAGGTCATCGAAGGACCGGAGCGGTTGTTTGTAGCAATGCCCAGCCGCAGGGAATTAAGCGGCGTTTACCGCGACATCGCCCATCCGATTTCTCCGGAAGCGAGACGAAGCTTTGAAGCGGCGGTGCTAACGGCCTATCGCAAGGAGACCGAAGCGCAAGCGGCGCTGTCGGCGGCGCTCTCGTAGAAAGATCCCCCGGTTATCCGGGGGATTTTTCTGCTTTTTTCAATTTGTTTATCCTTTTGCCATATTTTTGTTGTATACTAGGTATGGATACAAGGATTAAATGAAACCACCGGCGGTTTGACTAATATTTCAGAGAATGATTACGCGTTGACGGGAAAGACAGAAAAAAGGAGCGCTTATGATTATTGAAAAAACGACATTGCCGAAACCTTCCGATATTATTTCTTCTAATTCGGATAGTAGCTTACTGGAGAAACTGGAAGACTATATTGTAATGCAGCAACAGTATAACGCGGCGATCCGGGAGGTTACGACGAAGCTGACCATTTTAGATGAGGAGTTTCATGTCCGTTACGACCATAGTCCCATCCACCATATCGAATCCCGCTTGAAAACCCCACAGAGCATCATCGGAAAACTGAAACGGAAGGGGTTCGACGTCAATTTGGAATCTATCCGGGAGCATTTGATGGATGTGGCGGGCGTTCGGGTCATCTGCTGTTATATTGACGATGTGTATCGTATCGCCGATATGCTGCTGAAACAAGACGACGTGACGCTGCTTCGGGTGAGCGATTATATCAAAAAGCCTAAGGACAACGGGTATCGGAGCCTTCATATCGTAGTCACCACCCCCATATTCCTTTCCGAGCGGAAGGAATACATCCCGGTGGAGATCCAGCTTCGAACGGTAGCTATGGACTTTTGGGCCAGCCTGGAGCACCAAATTCATTACAAGAACGAAAAGGAAGTTCCGGAGGAACTGATTCAGCGGTTAAAAGTCTGCGCGGACGATATTGCGAAAATCGACGGGGATATGCAAAATATTTATAATCAGATTCATTAGGCGAACGTTTAAGGATATTTCCATTTGGGAAGCAAATCCTTTCGGCTTTTCGAAGATTGCCGCTTTGAATCGAAACCCTTTATCTTACGAGGCGCTGGAGTATCAATGGAAAAGGGGAAAATTTTATTAGGACATGAAAAAAGCAGTACCGAAAGGTACTGCTTTTTTAAATGTTTTTTGAGTACGGATTAGGAAACAAACGCCTTTACCGACGCGGGAAGCTCACTAAGATCCGCGGAAATAGTAAACACAATATTTACCTTCCGTTCTTTGGTAGCTTCGTCCAGCTTTTTCAGCATCTCGCCCAGTTCGTCGTAGTTTCGTCCGCCAATTTTTAAAGTAGAGTCGATAAAGAGATCGGTAATATCAAAGTTTCCGGAAAGAACGCCAGTCAAATATCCGTAAAACTCGCCGTAGCCTTCAATGCTGTCTTTGCAGGTCTCCATCAAACGCACCGAAGAGGGAATCTCATAAGTGAGCTTGGGCTCTTTTTCAATGCAGACGACGTTGCCGTCGGAAACCTTCACCGCATTCGCTACCATATCTACCAGGGTCTTGGTTTTGCCAGTACCTTTTTTTCCTACGATCAGTTTAATCATCGTGTGAACCTCCATTTCTGCAAATCGGAATGATCCGTTATTATTCCGGAAGATCCGGGTTTCGCCTTTTAGGAAAGCTTCGCTTTTAAGTCCGCTTGCAGATCTTCGTAACCGGGTTTTCCGAGAAGAGCAAACATATTGGTCTTATAGCTTTCCACACCGGGCTGATTGAAGGGGTTGACGCCCAAAAGGTAAGCGGAAATACCGCAAGCCTTTTCGAAGAAATAGATCATATATCCCATTTCGTATTCGTTGATTTCCGGCATTTCCAGTACAACACAGGGAACGCCGCCTTCGGAATGGGCTAAGATCGTCGCGTCCATAACCGTCTTGTTGACCACCGACATATTCTGGTCGGCCAAGAAGTTCAAGCCGTCAAAATTGGTGCTGTCAGGCTGAATATACATATCCTGTTTCGGCTTTTTGATATCCATAAAGGTTTCGAACATAATGCGGGAACCTTCCTGAATAAACTGGCCCAAACTGTGCAGATCCGTAGAGAAGGTAACGGAGGAAGGATAGAGGCCTTTGTTATCTTTGCCTTCGCTTTCGCCAAAAAGCTGTTTATACCATTCCGCCATCGTAGCAAAACAAGGCTCGAAGGAGACCATAATCTCCATCTTTTTCTGTTTTTGGTACAGAGCGAAACGAGTCGCCGCGTACTTGTAGCAGTCGTTCTTTTCAAGATCCGGCTCTAAGAAATCTTTTCTCGCGTCGGCGGCACCCTTCATAATAGCGTCCAGATCGCATCCCGCCGCGGCAATGGGCAAAAGTCCTACCGCAGTTAAAACCGAGAACCGTCCGCCCGCATCATCGGGGATTACGAAGCACTCGTAGCCGTTTTCGTCCGCTAACTCTTTGAGCTTGCCGTTGGCTTTGTCAGTGGTGCAGTAAATCCGGCTCTTGGCGCCTTCTACGCCGTATTTTTCTTCCAAAAGCTGTTTGAAAATACGGAACGCCAAAGCGGTCTCGGTGGTGGTACCGGATTTGGAGACACAGTTTACCGCCAAGTCTTTCCCCTCACAGATGGAAAGAAGCTCCTGCAAGTAGGTGGCAGAAACGCTGTTTCCGGCAAAATAAATGTCAACCGTATCCTTTTTCAGGCTATTGTAGAAAGGAGAACGCAAAAGCTCGATCGCGGCTCTGGCGCCCAGGTAGGAACCGCCGATTCCTAATACGATCAAAATGTCCGCTTGCTCGTTAATCCGTTTCGCGGCCGCTTTGATTCGCGCAAACTCTTCTTTATCGTAGTCAACGGGAAGATCGATCCAGCCCAAAAAGTCGTTGCCAAGGCCTGTTTTCTGGTGAAGCTCCTCGTGGCAGGTTTTAACTAAGGGCGCTAACCCTTTGTACTCGTCTTCGCTGATTACGCCTTTTAAATAACTGTCATTGAAATGAATAGCCATCTGAACAAAACCTCCATGCCTTCTCTGATTTTCTGTACTCTTATTGTACTACATAAACGAGATCGTGGCAAGGACTTTTTCTCAAAATTGTTAGAAATGGCAATGATTTTCAGTTTCCAACCAGCATTTTCAGGAAGAGCAGGAAGGCGGTTGTCAGGTTCAACGCCTCTACTTCTTCTCCGGCGGTGATGGAAAGGGATAAAATAGGTTCCCCGTCCAGCAAATATTCGATTTTTCCCATAGCGTCACCCACGGCAATGGGAGCCTCCTGGTCGGTGGAAAGGGAGAGGATTTTTTGAATATCTCCGCTTCTCCCCTTGGGGATAAGGACACTGTCCACATTTTCGTAAATCAAGGGCACTTTTTCCTGTACGCCGCCGCGTACGGTGGTCTCTTTGGGTTCTTCGGCCGTCCGTTTAGGAATAAAGGTTTCAAAAGCGGAGAATCCGTAGTCTAAAAGAGTACGGCAGGCGGAAAAACGATCGTCGCTGGTTGCGGCGCCCATGCAGACAGCGATAAGATTGACTCCGTTTCGGGAAGCGGAGGCGGAAAGACAGCTTCCCGCGCCGTCGGTGGTTCCGGTTTTCAGTCCGGTACATCCCTCGTAATGACGCACCAGACGGTTGGTATTGGTCAATTCGGTCTCTCCGTTTCGAAGGGTATCCATCCAGGTAGAGGTGTAGGGAAGAATGGTTTCGTGGGAAAGAAGCGCTCTGGACATAAGGGCGATATCTCTTGCGGAGGAATAATGACCGTCCGCATCCAACCCGGTGGGATTGACAAAATTCGTATTTTCCATGCCCAATTCTTTCGCTTTCTCATTCATTCGGGCGACAAATTCACTTTCGCTTCCGGCGACAAATTCCGCCAATGCCATGGCCGCGTCGTTGGCGCTGGCGATAGCTGTCGCCCGAAGCAGTTCGTCTACCGTCATGGTTTCTCCCACTTCCAGCCAGATCTGGCTTCCGCCCATGGAACTGGCATGTTCGGAACAGGTCACGGTATCCTCTAACGTAAAGGTCCCTTTTTCCAGCTCTTCCATCACCAACAGCAGCGTCATAATTTTGGTGATGGACGCGGGAGGCAGAGCCTCATCGGCATTTTTTTCGAAAAGGACCCGTCCGGAATCCGCGTCCATTAAAATGGCGGAGGGAGCGGGAATGTCCTGAACTTCGGCGGCGGTTACCGTTGTTTCCGGATACATCATATCTTCTTTTGACGGGTCGATGCCGTCGGCAACGGCGGAAAACGGTGCGATTGCCAGGGATAACAGGGCAAGCGCAATACAGATTATTCGTTTTTTCATCGGCTTTCAAACCTCCTTTTCATCACTGTATGAGAGAAGGAAGGGAAACATTCGAAAACCAGGGGGTTGCCCCGACAATAAAAATGCAGTTGTCACGGACAAAAGGGTAACGACGAACGGTCCTTCACAGGCTTTCCCACTATGGCGTTTGCATTCCCATATTTTCTATGATACCATAGAAAAGGAGATGGCATCCTTTGAAGGATTCCTGGATAAAGGAACGAAAGCCCGGGGGAGAAACGCGCACAGGTAGAAAGAGCCGATGCGGAATGCGTACCGTGCGCTTTTAAACGGAAGATCAGATCGCTTTGACGATCAAAAGAAAGCCGCCTACCTATAGGAAAGTATAAAAAACGGATGAAAAAAGAAGGTGGATTTATGAATCGAACGATTTGGAAAGCGCTGCGAATCACTGCTTGTGCTTTTTTGTTGATTACCTGCGTGATTGTGGCTTTTGGCTGTAATGATTCTCCGAATTTTTCCTCACAATCGGAATCGACAGCAGGTGATACAGAGGAAACGCTTTCTGCGCAGAGCCTTCGAGGCACGGTGGAGGAAGCTGCCATGAATACGCTGACGGTGCGAGGGGAAGACGGAAAATCGTACCGTTTCCATACGGAAGACGTCGAGATTACAACGGGAGAACATGGTATATTGATTGGGGATCCGGTTACCGTTACCTATTACGGGACGCTGGACGCCGCATTGATGATGCAGGAAGTGGAAATTGTCTCCATTTCTGTGACAGATCAGGAGATGGAAAATCCCAATCCGGACAATACGTCCAGCCAGACTTTCGAGGAAACCACGCAATCCGATCCATATGAAGACACAATCATAAAACAGGCGCAGGCGATTTTAGATGATATGACCTTGGAAGAGAAGGTAGGGCAGATGTTTATTGCCCGGTGTCCAAAGAAAAACGCGGCGCAAAAGGCCGCGGCGTATCATTTGGGCGGCTACCTTCTTTTTGGCCGCGACTTTGAAGGAAAGAGCAAGGCGGAGATTGTGCAAACGATTCAAAGCTATCAAGAAGCGGTAACGATTCCCATGTTTATCGGCGTAGATGAGGAAGGCGGCGCGGTAAACCGGGTGAGCCGCAATCCCCAGCTGCGGGCAGTCCCTTTTTGGTCCTCCCAGGCGCTTTATCAGGAAGGGGGCTTTGATTTGATTTGCAGCGACACCAGAGAAAAGTGTGAACTGCTTCACAGCTTAGGGATCAATTTGAATTTTGCTCCTGTGTGCGATGTGTCGCAAAACCCGGATGACTTTATCTACGACCGCAGTTTTGGAAAAGACGCGCAGCAGACCGCCGAATACGTGCGGGTTGTGGTAGATACCATGACTCAAGAGGGGATGGGAAGCGTATTGAAGCATTTTCCAGGGTATGGGAACAACGCGGATACCCATACCGGCGTCGCCTATGATGACCGACCTTATGAGACTTTCCAAACCTCGGATTTTCTTCCTTTCCAGTCAGGAATCAACAGCGGGGCAAGCATGGTTTTGGTTTCCCATAATGTGGTAAACTGCTTTGATAGTCAATTTCCCGCTTCCCTTTCCAAAACGGTACATCAAATCTTGCGGGAAGAGATGGGCTTTTCGGGAGTCGTCATCACCGACGACCTGGCTATGGACGGGGTGAGGGAATTCGCTTCCGACGATCAGGTGGCGGTTTTGGCCGTACAGGCGGGAAATGACATGCTGTGCTGTACTGATTTCGAGACCCAGATCCCTGCCGTGGTAGAAGCGGTGGAGCGGGGAGAAATCCCGGAAAGTCGGATCGATCAATCCGTTTTGCGAATTTTACAGCGGAAGGTCCATTTGGGAATCCTATCGTTTTAATTTGTTTCCGGCTTTCTATCGGGATCTCGTCGATTTATATTTTTTGAAATGAGAAAAATTGGGCGCAGTCAAGAAAACAAACAATTGCATCGCATCTATAAGGGCAGATAAAACGCTGTTTCCTTTCATCGAAACAAAGAGTACCGCACGTAAGTACGGTACTCTTTTCGCTGGTATCAAATTTATTTAACGCATGGCGCCATCAGCACCGAGGACATAGCCTTCAATTGTGGTGTTATAGGCCATGCCGCCCCAGGTATAGAGGTAATACCATTTATTAGAGATCCATTTCCACCCGGTTTGCATCGCGCCAGTTTCGGGGTCAAGGTAATACCAGGTACCGTTATCCAATACCCAGCCTTCGGCCATGCCGCCCCAGCTATAAAGGTAATACCACACACCGTTGATATACTGCCAGTCGGTGGCCATGCCGCCCCAGTCTTTCAAGTAGTACCAGGTGCCGTCCACTTTCTGCCAGCCGGTCGCCATACCACCCCAGTCTTTCAGGTAGTACCACACATCGTTGACATACTGCCAGCCAGTGGTCATTTTACCGGATTCTTCCAGATAGTACCAAGTATTTCCGTCTTTCAGCCAGCCGGTAACTACTTTGCCGTCCTGTTCATAATACCAGTCTCCATCCTCGTCCTGTTTCCAGTTACCAGAAGGTTTTTCGGGTTGTTCTTCAGGTTCTTTGTCAGGCAGATACGGGAAATCCGGGAGTTCCGGCGAAAGCTCTGGATAAGGCGTATAGCGCAGCGTCAGCGTTACCGTCATCACTTCGCCGTTGTCCTGCACAGGATAATCATACTGCGCAACGGGATTTTTGACCCCGTTTTTCCAGGAAACCGTTTTGTTATCGCTTGCGAGGGTAGCATTTTGGACTTTCACGTTGCTCACCTTTGACCAATCATCCAAAAGCGTCGAAAGATCAAAGCTCCACTTCTGGTCAGTCACCGGTGCAACATCCACCGCCAGCGTCTGGTCGAAGCAGTTCAGCTCTTCCAGCTTGGTGTTTGCCGACAGATCCAGCTTTGTTAACGCGTTTCCGCTGCAGTTCAGCTTCGTCAGATTCGGGAAATATTCAATACCTGTCAAATCTTCGATCTTGACGCCATTGTACCCGCCTTCCACATTGATTTCGGTGACGGCTTCCCGTTCAGTCTTGGTGAGAACACCATCTTTGTCCTGATCAAATTGATCTGACACATACTGCCGGAATGTCGCGTCTGGGAAGGCTGCTTCGCTAATGGCATGTTCAGGATACAATGTGAGATTCACTGTCAT
>CALXGT010000072.1 GCA_944387915.1 uncultured Clostridia bacterium | reverse complement strand
TCCATATTCGGGAGAGAGATCATCTGTGTTATTACTGTCTTGCCCGTTTGGACCGGCTGAAGGGATTTTTAATTTTTGACAGCGGCGTGGACAGCGCGAGCATTCCGGCGGCGCAGCAGGCGATTCGAAGAGAGTTTTCGGCGGTTCAAAAAGGCGACATTACTGAGGAAGAGATCAATGCCGCCAAACTTGCGTTATGTAACAGCTTCCGTTCAATCGGAGAAAATATCTACTCTCTGTCTTCTTATTATTTGACCCAGCTTTTTTCCAAAACCATTCAAACGCCGGAGGAGGTTTGCGATCAGACGGAAAAGGTAACCAAGGAAGAGATCGCGGCTCTTTTTTCTCAGTTTCGCATTGACGGGGAGTTTATTTTAACGGGAAAGGAGGAAGCGCATGATCATAACCTATGAGCCTGTGGGAGAAAGCTACGAGCGCTACGTAGATTCTTCCGGTGTGACAGTGCTGTTATATCCTATGAAGGGATATCGAGGCGCTTACGCGCTGTTTGGGACGAAGTACGGTTCCATTGACCAGCATTTCGCGAAGGAAGGCGAGCCTTTCTCGTCGGTTCCCGCGGGAATTGCGCATTATTTGGAGCATAAGCTTTTTGAGAGCGAGGAATGCGACGCCTTCTCTCTTTTTTCGAAAACCGGCGCCAGCGCAAACGCGTATACCTCTTTTGATAAAACGGTGTACTTGTTTTCCTGTACTGAGCGTTTTGAGGAATCCTTTGAGATCTTGTTGAATTTTGTCCAGTCCCCTTATTTCACGAAGGAGAATGTGCAAAAGGAGCAGGGCATTATTGCCCAGGAGATCAAAATGTATGACGATGATCCGGGATGGCAGGTGTTTTTCCGCCTCTTAGGCGCGTTATACCACCGCAACGGGGTGAAAACTGACATCGCCGGGACGGTGGAAAGCATTTCACACATTACGCCGGAGCTTCTTTATCGCTGTTACGACGCGTTTTATGATCCTTCCAATATGGTGATCGCGGTAGCGGGAAATTTTCCCGTGGAAAAGACGAAGGACATGATCGCATCCCTGATGAAAAAGGCGTCGAAAGGGAAAATCATCAGTCGAATGGAAGAAGAGCCGGAGACGTCGGTTTGTCCCCGCACCGAAACCTTTATGGAGGTTTCCCTTCCTTTGTTCCAATTCGGGTACAAACTTTCGCCGGATGAGGATTCCTATTCCTTTTTAAAGACGCAAATGGAATGGGAGATTCTTTTGGAAATGTTAGTGGGAGCGTCCAGCGATTTTTACGACACTCTCTATAACGAAGGGCTTCTCAACGCGACCTTCGACGCCGAAGTGTTCAGCGGCAGGGGGTTTTTAGCCTTGCTTTTCGGCGGGGAATCCAAAAAACCGGAGGAAGTGTTCTCCCGCTTTCGGGAGATGATCCGACAGGCGAAAGAAAAAGGGTTGGATGAAGCGGCGTTCCTTTCCGCCAAAAACGGGCTCTACGGAAAATATCTCAAGGGCCTGAACGACGCGGAAGGAATCGCGGCGGATCTCATCAACAGCGAGATGGCGGGAGTTGGTCTTTTCGATCCTTTCCATATCCTTTCCAAGCTCACCCTTTCGGATTTGAACCAAAGACTGAATAAGGCTTTTGACGAGAAAACGGCGGCGTTGTCGCTGATTTTGCCGAAAAGCCAAATAGAACAGGAGTGACGTGATGTATACGGTATCATTTCCCCGGTTGGGGCTGGAGTTTAATTTGGACCCTGTAGCGCTGGAATTTTCCCTTCCGGTGGCGGATGCGACGGTGCGAATTACCTGGTATGGAATTCTGATTGCCGTGGGATTGTTTCTGGCTATGGTTTTCGCTTTCAGAAAAGCGAAAAGTTACGGAATTATTGCCGATAAGCTGATCGACGTAGTATTTTTTGGTACCATCGGCGGTCTTGTCGGCGCAAGGCTTTACTATGTGGCCTTTCGGTGGGAAAATTATAAAGACGACCTCTCCCAGATCTTCAAGACCTGGGAAGGGGGCATGGCCATTTACGGCGGTCTTATCGGCGCCGTGGTGGTTGGCGTGCTGGTTTGTAAGATTCGAAAGGTAAAAATCCTTCCCGTTTTGGATTTAGCGGGTATGGGATTTTTGATTGGCCAGGGAATCGGCCGTTGGGGCAACTTTGTCAATTGTGAGGCCTTTGGCTCCAATACGGATCTCCCGTGGGGCATGACGGGGGATCGGGTAGTGAGCTATCTTTCCAATTCGGAGAATGTGTCCGCCCTTACCGCCCTCGGCGTTGAGGTGGATCCGGAAGGCTTGGTTCATCCCTGCTTCTTGTATGAATCCCTTTGGTGCCTGCTCGGATTTTTGCTTTTGTTTTTGTATAGCAAACACCGGAAATTCGACGGCGAGGTTTTTCTTCTCTACTTAATCTGGTATGGAGCGGGAAGAGCGGTGATTGAAGGATTCCGCACCGACAGCCTGTTAATCGGCCATCTGCGCGTGTCCCAGATTTTGGCGATTACGCTGGCGGTTTCCGCTTTGATTGTGTGGCTGGTGGTTCGGGCAAAGGTCCGTTCTGCCCACGACCCCGATTTCCTTCCTTTGTACGGGACTACCGAGGCGTTTGCCCAAGAGCTGGCGGCTTATGAAGAAAAACTGAAACAGAAAAAAGAAAAGCGGAAAAGCAAAAAACAGACGTCCTCTTCGGTGGAAGTCGTAGAAATCGACGATTATCCTAAAGAAGAGCCCAAAGAAGAAAAAGAGGAAGCCGATTCGGCTGTGGAAACGGAAGAACCAAAAGAACAAGAGAAACAGGAGGATACCCATGGCGCAGTTAATTGACGGAAAAGCAGTATCGAAACAGATCAAAGAGGAGACCGCGAAAGAAGTTCTCGCTTTGCGGGAGCAGGGGATCGTTCCCGGCTTGGCGGTGGTTTTGGTGGGAGAGGATCCCGCCAGCAAAGTATATGTTTCGAATAAGCAAAAGGCTTGCAAAGCCTGCCATATCGAATCGTTTGGTTATGTCCTTCCCGAAGATACCAAGGAGGAAGAGCTTTTACAGTTAGTGGAAACTTTGAATCGGGACGATAAAGTCAACGGAATTTTGGTTCAGCTTCCCCTGCCCAAGCATATTGACGAAAACAAGATCATCAACGCCATCTCCCCTAAAAAAGATGTGGACGCCTTCCATCCGGTGAACGTGGGGAAAATTATGATCGGCGATTACGATTTTCTCCCTTGTACGCCGGCGGGCTGCATGGCGCTGATTGATTCCACCGGCGTGGACATCAGCGGAAAGCGGTGCGTGGTGATCGGACGGAGCAATATCGTTGGAAAACCTATGGCTATGTTGCTATTGCATCGCAACGGTACGGTGACTATCTGTCACAGCAAAACCAAAAATCTACCGGAGATTTGCCGCCAGGCGGATATTTTGGTAGCCGCGGTGGGGCGGGAAAAATTTGTTACCGCCGATATGGTAAAGGAAGGCGCGGTGGTGATTGACGTCGGTATTAACCGGATGGAAAACGGAAAGCTTTGCGGCGACGTGGATTTCGACGCCGTGAAGGAAAAATGCGCCGCTATTACGCCGGTTCCCGGAGGCGTAGGTCCTATGACTATCGCTATGCTGATGAAAAATACGGTGACTGCCGCAAAAATACAAAATTCGATGAAATAGGAGCGCTATTTTTGTTGACGATGAATGATTTTCACCGTATAATGGAACCAAAACGAGGGGAGGGAAGACGATGCGGATCGATCCGGAATCTTTATGCATGGGATGCATGCGGGAAAAGGGAGAAGAGAAGGTATGCCCTTTTTGCGGTTATTCGGAAGAGAACGATTCGGTTTCCGGTTACTTAAAGCCTCGCTCCATCATCGGTCGGCGGTATCTTGTGGGTCGCCTTCTTTCGGCTAACGGGGAAGGGACGACTTATTTAGGCTACGATACGGTAGCGGATCGCCGAGTACGGATCCGGGAGTATTTTCCCGATACGTTGGTGAGTCGGGGAGAGGATCAAAAGACGGTGCTTGTCCGAGATGGCTGCCAAATTCTTTTTAAAGCCGGCGTCAGCGATTTTATCGATCTGATGCAGAAATTATTTTCTCTCAAGGGCGCCGAGGGATTGGAAACGATTTTTGCTCTTGAGGAAGAAAATAATACCGTTTACGCGGTAATGGAGTATACGGAATCGGTGACCCTGCGGCAGTTCATCGAGAAAAAGGGATTGATGATGAGCTGGGACGAAGCGACCGAGATTATGACGCCGGTAATTAAAGCGGTTGAGGTGCTTCATCGCGTGGGGATTATCCATCGGGGAATCAGCACCGACACGATTTTGCTGGGACGAAATCGCATGGTGCGTTTGGATGGCTTTGGATTAAGCGATGTTCGTTCCGTCCAAAGCCAGCTTCGGCCGGAGCTGTTTTCGGGGTATTCCGCGCCGGAGCAGTATTCCACAGTAACGCCGCACGGCACCTGGACGGATGTTTACGGGATTTGCGCGGTATTTTATACCTGCCTTACGGGAAAGGTGCTGCCGGAAGGCGTTCTTCGGAAGGAAGGAGACATTCCCTCTTTGCGGGATCGGAATGAAACCATCCCCCGGAGCGCGGAAAGAGCCATTCTCGCCGGGCTGGAACCGGATATTGAAAAACGGATTCGGACTATACCGAAGCTGATTGCCGGGTTTGGCGCGGCGGAGCGGGAATCTGCGGGAGAAGCGCCGACTCGGTACGTTCCCATTACGCCCTCGGCGAATTCCCGAAACATAACGCCGCCTGCCTCTTTGCGGCAATCCGAGAAGGCTTTAAGGGATGAGGAGGAAGAAGAGGAACCCGGCGGTGTTCTTTCTTTCTTTCGGCAAAATCGGAGCAGCTTTTTGTTAGTCGGCGGCACCATTGTGGGCGCGTTGTTGTTGATGCTGTTAGTGTTGGCTATGTTTTTGGGCGGGAAGGAAAAGGAACCGTCCTCTTCCGACCTTTCTTCGGAAAGCGGGCTGACTTCGGATGAGTTTTTGTCGTCGGAGGATTCTTCTTCCAATCCTTTCTCCTCTCCGAGACCGTCCTTCTCGTCCTCGTCTTCTTCCGAGGAGTCTTCGGAAAACAGTTCTTCTTCCGAGGAGTCCCAGGAACTCGAAATGGATAATTTGGTAGGCAAGGTCTTTTTGGAAGTAGCGGAGGATCCGCAAATGCTCGAGAAATACAGCTTTCCGGAGCCAAAATACGTATTTAGCGACAAGTATGCGGAGGGAATTATTATTTCTCAAAGCGTTGTGGCGGGAAATTCGGTTGCCAAGGGAAGTGAGATTGAGCTTCGGGTAAGCAAAGGACCGCAATATGTTACCATTCCTGATTATGTGGGCCTTTCCGAAAGCCAGTATTTGGAGCAATTAGACGCGCTGAAGATTGCCTACAAGGTGGAATACCGGGTAGACGAAAGCCAGCCAGAGGACGCGGTGCTCGGAACGGACCATCTGGTAGGAAGTCGTTATGATCTCGACAATCCTACTATTATCAGCGTTTATGTCAACGCTTACGACGGTGGCCTTTCTTCATCGGAGTCTCCCTCGGAAGGACCGGTTTCCGGTCCCGGAGGCGGCCCCCATGTCGATATTATTGATCCGTGATAAAAGAAAAACAGCAGCTACATTAGCTGCTGTTTTTTGCATAGCGCATTTACGAGGACTTTTAGTTACCTCTCTTTGTCGCGAGGGAAAGGTGTTTGGCCAACAAAAAAGCCGGAACGCGAAGTGCGTCCAGACTCAGTCTTCAATTTGAGGGATCACTTTCGCCTTTCAGCGCGAGGGAAAGGTGTTTGGCTAACAAAA
>CALXGT010000071.1 GCA_944387915.1 uncultured Clostridia bacterium | reverse complement strand
TTATCCAGCTGGGACATTTTAACAGCGAAGAGTTGGGAATGAAATATTTTTGCAACTGGCTCAAATTATTGGTAGACGAGAATTTGCCGGTAATCCACATCCCCTCCGGCGATCCATACCGGTATCGGTAGCGGTCTAAAACGGCGCTTTTTCTCATATTCTTTTTCCAAAACCGGAAAAGGAATGAGACTGTGAAATTATTATGGAAAGACAAGCCGCCTTACGACCCGTTACTGACGGAAATCGATGAAACGCTGACCCTTTTGCGCATCGCGGAAAACCGGTACGACTTTCTAACCGAGCCCGCTTTGCTGGACGCCCTTTGTTTGGAAATTAAATCGTTGCAGCTGCGATACGAGGGATTGATTCGACAAGCAAAGAAGCGAAATTTAAGACGGGAGCCCTTTTTTGACCAGATGGCTCTCCAAAGAAACGAGGAATCAAAATGAAACAAATCGCTATCGGAACCTGTATTCCCGGCGTGAAGGCGCTGGAATGGACGACTCCTTTGACGGACGCGGGGTTTGAATGTATTGCCGTCAATTTTCATATGACCTTGAGCGGCATCCGGTTAGAGGAGCTCGCCCCCAAAATCAACGCGCTTTTGGAAGAAAAAGACGCCTATGTGTCCTCGGTGGGATTTTACTGTAATCCTCTCCAATACCAAGATCATGTCGAAACGTTAAAATACGTCATCGACAACGCCCACCTCTTCCATACCGACATGGTCACCACCTTCGCCGGCGCTTTGGAGGGAAAGCCGGTGGAGGAATCCATCCCCGTGTTCAAAAAGGTATTTTCCGAGCTTGCCCGGTACGCCGCCGACAAGGGCGTGAAGATCGCTATGGAAAACTGCCCGATGGAGGGAAGCTGGAACAACCCCACCTGCAACATCGCTTTTAACCCCAAAGCATGGGAGATGATGTTCAACGAGGTGGACGCCTATAACCTGGGGTTGGAATGGGAACCCGCCCACCAGATGATCCAGCTGATCGACCCTATTGCCCAGCTTCGCAAGTGGGCGCCGAAAATCCTTCATCTTCACGGAAAAGACGCTTCCATCGACCGCACCGCGGTGAGCGAATACGGTGTGTTCGGCGCGGTAGAGTTCGCTCCGGAACGGATGCCGGGATTTGGCGACTGCAACTGGCGGGATATTTTCTCGATCCTCCACGAAAAGGGGTACGAGGGGGATCTTTGCGTCGAAGGGTACCATGATCCGGTATATCGGGGAGACTGGGAAATGACCGCCCAGCTTCACGCGCTTCGCTACCTCACCTGGTGCCGGGGCGGAGACTTTACCCCGAACCCCTGGGATAAATAGAAAAAACCGGGACAAATGTCCCGGTTTTCTTTTTTGGAATCAGTATTTCAGCACCCGGTCCTTTAGCTTTTCCCCGCCAAGATTTTCCTTGGTGGTCTGGCGAGAACGGGCGATGGCAAACCCCCGGTCCGGCACCGAGTCGGTAATGGTGCTTCCCGCGGCGATAAAGGTGTTGTCCCCTACCGTCACCGGAGCGATTAAGTTGACGTTACAGCCGATAAAGGCGTTGTCGCCGATGACACAGCGGAATTTATGGACCCCGTCGTAGTTTACGGTGACACAGCCGCAGCCGAAGTTGACGTTTTTCCCCACGTCGCTGTCGCCCACATAGGTCAAATGGGCCACCGCCGTTCCTACGCCGATAGTGGAGTTTTTGATTTCCACAAAATCGCCGATCTTGGCGTGGGCGCAAAGCCGGGAGCCGGGACGCACATGGGAAAACGGTCCGATCTTTACGTCCTCCTCCAGCACCGACTGATAGCACTGGGTCGCGTTAATAACGCATCCGTCCCCTACCGTACAATCCTCGATCACGGTTCCCGATGTCAGAACACAGTGTTTTCCGATCACTGTCTCCCCTTTTACAATCACATTGGGATAAATCACCGTACCTTCTCCGATTTGAACATCCGCGCCGATAATGACGCCGTCGGTTCCGTAAAAGACGACGCCTTCCGCCGCCCGTTTCTCCAGTTCCTGAAGCCGAATCTCATTTTGCTCTTTTAACGATAACATCCGCTCTGCCAAAAAAATTCCTCCTTTGTATTCCTCTGTTTATTATGGCAATTTTTTGGATAAAAGTAAAGGTTTTTACGCAATTTGTGCAGATACAATATATGTAAAACTGTAAAATAAAGAAAAACTATGGAAATGCCTACTGGTATTTTTTTTTTGAATTTGGTATAATCAGTAAAGACGCTGTATGCCTTTTGTTTATTCTGCCAAAAATAGATGAAAAGCACAGTGTAAAGGACGTACATCCGTGCCCGAATTGGTTACTCGGGCAATTGTATGTATAAAAATTTGGAGGTAGATCGCAATGCAGAAAAAGTATGTTTACCTTTTCACCGAAGGTAACGGCAAGATGCGTGAACTGCTGGGCGGTAAAGGCGCGAACCTGGCGGAAATGACCAATTTGGGACTTCCTGTTCCCCAGGGCTTCACCATTACCACGGAAGCCTGCACCCAGTACTATGAAGACGGCAAGAAGATTAACGACGAGATCCAAGCTGAAATCATGGAATACGTCGGAAAAATGGAAGAAATTACCGGAAAGAAATTCGGCGACCATGAAAACCCCCTGTTGGTTTCCGTCCGCTCCGGTGCGAGAGCGTCCATGCCCGGTATGATGGATACCATCTTGAATTTGGGACTCAACGAAGAAGTCGTCGAAGTTATGGCGAAAAAATCCGGCAATCCCAGATGGGCTTATGACTGCTACAGAAGATTTATCCAAATGTATTCCGACGTTGTTATGGAAGTCGGTAAAAAATATTTTGAGCAGCTCAGCGACGAGATGAAAGAAAAGAAAGGCGTCACCCAGGACGTAGAACTGACCGCTGAAGACCTCAAGGAATTGGCGAACCAGTTCAAAGCCGAGTACAAAGAAAAGATCGGCGAAGATTTCCCCACCGACCCCAAAGAGCAGCTGATGGGCGCCATCAAGGCCGTATTCCGTTCTTGGGATAACCCCAGAGCCAACGTATACCGCAGAGACAACGACATTCCTTATTCTTGGGGTACTGCCGTTAACGTCCAGATGATGGCGTTTGGTAACATGGGCGATACCTCCGGTACCGGCGTTGCCTTTACCCGTAACCCCGCCACCGGCGAAAAAGCTTTGTTCGGCGAGTTTTTGATGAACGCCCAGGGCGAAGACGTAGTTGCCGGCGTTCGGACTCCCCAACCCATTGCGCAGTTAAAAGAGGTTATGCCCGAAGTGTACGATCAGTTCGTTAAGATCTGCAACACCTTGGAGACCCACTACCGGGATATGCAGGATATGGAGTTCACCATCGAGGACAGAAAGCTCTATATGCTCCAGACCCGTAACGGTAAACGTACTGCTGCCGCCGCTTTGAAGATCGCCTGCGACTTAGTGGACGAAGGCATGATCTCCGACAAAGAAGCGGTCGCTATGATCGACCCCAGAACCTTAGACGCTCTGCTCCATCCCCAGTTTGATGCCGAGGCCTTGAAGAAAGCGGCTCCTATCGGCAAAGCGCTGGCTGCTTCTCCTGGAGCTGCCTGCGGTAAAGTTGTCTTCTCCGCGGAAGACGCCAAAGCTTGGGCGGAAAAAGGCGAAAAAGTAATCTTAGTCCGTCTGGAGACTTCTCCCGAGGACATCGAGGGCATGAAAGCCGCTCAGGGCATTTTGACCGTTCGCGGCGGTATGACCTCTCATGCGGCCGTTGTTGCTCGTGGTATGGGTACTTGCTGTGTATCCGGCTGCTCCGAGATCAACATGGACGAAGAAAACAAGAAATTTACCCTTGCCGGCAAGACCTTTGTCGAGGGAGATTACATTTCTCTGGACGGCTCTACCGGTAACATCTACGACGGTATCATCCCCACCGTTGACGCTTCCATCGGCGGCGAGTTCGGACGGGTTATGGCTTGGGCCGACAAGTATCGTCAGCTCCAGGTTCGCACCAACGCCGACAACCCCACCGACGCGCTCCAGGCGAAGAAGCTGGGTGCCGAGGGCATCGGTCTTTGCCGTACTGAGCATATGTTCTTCGAAGAGGACAGAATCCCCGCGATCCGTGAGATGATCTGCTCCGATACTCCCGAGCAGAGAAAGAAAGCCCTTGCGAAGCTGGAACCCATGCAGCAGGGCGACTTCGAGAAGATGTACGAGGTTATGGAGGGTATGCCCATTACCATCCGTTTCCTGGATCCTCCTCTCCATGAGTTTGTTCCCACCGAGGAAAAAGACATCGAGGCGCTGGCGAAAACCATGGGTAAGAGCGTTGCCGACATTAAGGCGATTATCGCTTCTCTCCATGAGTTCAACCCCATGATGGGTCATCGTGGATGCCGTCTGGCTGTCACCTATCCGGAAATCGCCGAGATGCAAACCGAAGCGGTTATCAAGGCGGCTTTGAATGTAAAGAAAGCGCATCCCGATTGGAACATCGTTCCCGAAATTATGATCCCCTTGGTTGGCGAAGTCAAAGAGCTTGCCTTCGTTAAGAAGACGGTTTGCGAGACCGCCGATCGGATCATCAAAGAAGCGGGCAGCGATATGCACTATAAAGTCGGTACCATGATCGAGATCCCGAGAGCGGCTCTCACCGCCGACGAGATCGCCAAAGAGGCGGAGTTCTTCTCCTTCGGTACCAACGACCTCACCCAGATGACCTTCGGCTTCAGCCGTGACGACGCGGGCAAATTCCTGAACGCCTACTATGACAACAAGATCTATGAAAACGATCCCTTCGCGAAGTTGGATCAGGTTGGCGTTGGCAAGTTAGTGAAGATGGCTGCGGACCTCGGAAGACAGACCCGTCCCGACATCAAGCTTGGTATCTGCGGCGAGCATGGCGGCGATCCCTCTTCTGTGGAATTCTGCCACAATGTTGGATTGACCTACGTTTCCTGCTCTCCCTTCCGGGTGCCCATCGCTCGTCTGGCTGCTGCGCAGGCTGCGATTAAGAATCCGAGAGCGTAAAATACGGAATTTTGATTCCCAATTTTACGTAATATGTAAGAAAAAGCCGGGTTTTTGCCCGGCTTTTTTGTTGTATGAAAACGCCTTTTGTGCCTTCGAAAACCGGATGGAAACTGGTAAACGGCAAGTGGTACTACTTCTACGAGAGCGGCGCAATGGCGTACAACACTACGATAGAAGGATATGCGGTTGGCTCTGACGGCGCTTGGATCCAATAAAAAGGCGAAATAAAGCAGGCGGTAATACGCCTGCTTTATTTTTTTGCAAAATGGTTTGTCCACTTTATTGTGTAATTTCACAATAAAGTCCTTTAAAATTTAACAGAAAAGTGTATTGAAAAATGAGGCGGAGGCTGTTATACTAAACAATGTAAACGTTTTCATGCTTGGCTTTTTTGAACGCTGAAAGAAACAAGAAAAGTGGTACTAATTAAAAAGGAGTTTTGAATATGATCGACAACAAACTTGCAGTCGCTATCGTTGGTTGTGGCGGTATGGGAGGCGGTCACGCCATCGCCATTGCCAGCGGTACGGGAAACGCCATCTGGCAAACCGATGACGCCAATGGGCGCGCCTGGGAAGGAGATATGAATACCGACATTTCGAAAAAAATGACTTTGGCCGGTATTTACGATATTGCTCCCGCGCGTCAACAGTGGGCTGCCGAACGGGGCTATTATAACTACGAGAGCTTTGACGCCGTTTTAGCGGATGATCGGGTGGATATTGTTTTAGTCGCTACGCCTAACCATCTCCATAAAGATATGTGTATTGCCGCGATGAAGGCCGGAAAACATGTGCTGTGTGAAAAGCCGGTGACCCCTACTTCTGCGGAATTAGAGGAAATCTTGGCGGTTGCCAAGGAAACGGGAAAGGTCTTCTATCCCCGCCAGAATCGTCGTTGGGATAAAGACTATCGGATTATCAAAAAAATCTACGACGAAAACCTTTTGGGTAACACCTTTAACATCGAGTGCCGCGTGTTGGGTTCCCGGGGTATTCCCGGCGATTGGCGCGGCGTTAAGGAATACGGCGGCGGAATGATGTTAGACTGGGGCGTCCATCTCCTGGACCGTCTCCTGATTATGGTTCCGGAAAAAATTAAGAAGGTCTTTTGCCATCTTACCAACATCACTAACGACGAGGTGGACGACGGCTTTAAGATGCATATTACCTTCGAAAGCGGCTTGACCGCGGTCATTGAAGTGGGTACCTGCCATTTCTATAATCTTCCCCTCTGGTACATCGCCGGAAACCACGGTACCGCTTACATCAACAGCTGGGCCTGTGACGGTAAAATGTTCCGCTTGACCAGCTGGGAGGATAAGGACGCGACCCCCATTCTGGCTGGCGCCGGTTTGACCAAGACGATGGCTCCCCGGGGCGGAAATTCGGTGGAAGAGCTGGATCTTCCGACGGTGGATTTTGACAACAACGAGCTGTACTCTAACCTTTGCGATGTTATTAACGGCAAGGCGGAGCAAATTGTGACCGGTGAACAGGCCCTTCGGGTACTGAAATTGATGGAAGCCGGTTTTGCGTCTTCTGAAAAAGGCGTTGTCATCGATTTTGAATAATCGAAAAGCGAAAAGGCTCGGGCGAGTTGCCCGAGCCTTTTTTGCACGAACTTTTTGAAATAAAACTAAAACAGGAAAGTCCTCTGACTTTCCTGCTCCCACTTTCGATATTCAATTGTCCTTTTTACGAGAACCGATCGGGGGATTTTCTCCCGAAGCCGAACTTCCTTCGATTCCTAAGGACATCACATGTATCAATATGAAAATTCTCCGCGCCTTTTTGGAAATACAGCCCACGCCGTTACTCCCTGTTTCCACTCCAAGCCTGCCCATACCGGTCATACCCAAGCTTCCACTACCAAAAGACATCTTCGACTTTTTCTATTTTCTCACGTAACTTTCACCCTTATGCGTCTGAACCTGTAAAATACTGTTTACGACAATGACATGATCCTTACTTTCTCACTTGGAGAACGAAAACATGCGAATTTTTCTTTCAGATTGCACAAGCGTCCACAAGATAGGAATTGAAAGAGGAAGTCAATCGACTTTGTTTCCGATCGGTTCCCTTATGTTCCGTTCCCATCGGAATCTCCTCCTTTCCTTGATTGCATCTTTATTATACCCAATTTATTTAAATATGTCAATAGTTTTTTTACTTTATCTTTGAAAAAATATATCTAAATATACAAATGCGTTTTTGTGAAATATAGAAAAACCCTCCGGACGATACCGGAGGGTTTCCATTACGCCATAATGTTGCAAAGCTTTTCTACAAAGTCCACCGGGTCTTCCGGCTGGATCCCCTCAATCAACAAGGCTTCCGTATATAGAAGTTCGGTGTATTCCTTTAGTTTCTCGCTGTCATGGGCAAACAAATCCTTTAACTTTTCGAAAATCTTATGATCCCGGTTGATCTCCAAAATCTTTTTCGCCGATACCTTCTGCTGGGCGTTGGGCATCGCGTTTAATACCTTCTCCATCTCGATGGAAAGACCGCCCTCGCTGGTGATGCAAACCGGATGTGTTTTCAGTCGGGAGGTCAAGCGGACCTCAGAAACCCGGTCGCCCAACGTTTCCTTCATCATCCGAAACAGCTCTTTATTCTCCTCGTTTTCCTTTTGGATCTCTTCCGTTTCTCCTGTATCCTCGATGCCAAGGTCTTTATCGGAAACCGACTTAAATTCCTTCTCCTTATAGTTTTGCATCATCTTCAGCGCAAATTCATCCACATCGTCGGTCAAATAGAGAACTTCATACCCCGCGTCAGTGAGACGTTCGGTTTGGGGAAGATGGGAAATCCGCTCCCGATTGTCGCCGCTGGCGTAGTAGATATATTTTTGATCTTCCTTCATCCGCTCTACATACTCATCCAGCGACGTATAGGTTTCCGCTTTTGAGGATGGGAAGAGCAAAAGATCGGAAAGAAGCTCCTTATTGGCGCCAAAATCCGCGTACACACCGTATTTTAACTGTAAACCAAAGGCTTTAAAGAAAGTCTCGTATTTTTCCCGATCATTTTTCAACATGGAGAGAAGTTCGCTCTTGATTTTCTTTTCCAACCGGCTGCGAATCAACCGCAGCTGCCGGTCATGTTGAAGCATCTCACGGGAAATATTCAGCGACAAATCCTCGGAATCCACCAGGCCCCGGACAAAGCTAAAGCAATCCGGCAGCAAATCCGGACATTTTTCCATGATCAGCACACCGTTGGCATAAAGCTGAAGCCCTTTTTCATATTCCCGAGTATAAAAATCGTAGGGAGCCTTCGCCGGAATAAAGAGAAGCGCCTGGTAGGTAGACGCCCCCTCTGTGCTGCTGTGGATTACCCGAAGGGGCGCTTCAAAATCATAAAATTTCTCCCGATAAAACCGGTTATAGTCCTCCTCGGTTAACTCCGAACGGTTTTTCCGCCAAATGGGAACCATGCTGTTGACGGTAACGGTTTCGGTAACCGTCTCGTACTCGTCCTTGCTTCCCTCTTTAAGACGGCTTCTCTCCACATTCATACGAATGGGGTACCGGATATAATCGGAATATTTTTTAATCAGGTCCTGCAACCGGTAACTATCCAGAAATTCGCCGTATTGTTCTTCCTCGGTATCGTCCTTCAGCGTCAGAATAATATCGGTCCCGTTTCCTTCCTTCTCCGTTTCCTCGATGACATATCCATCGGATCCTTCCGAGCGCCACAGATACGCTTTTTCGCTTCCGAAAGGCTTGGTGATAACCGTTACCTCTTTTGCTACCATGAAAGCGGAATAGAATCCAACGCCAAACTGGCCGATAATGTCAACATCCTCGCTCGGCTCCTTTTCCTTTTTAAAGGCAAGCGAACCGCTCTGGGCAATGACGCCAAGGTTATTTTCCAATTCCTCCTCGGTCATTCCGCAGCCGTTATCGGAAACCGTCAGCTTCCGGTTTTCCTTATCGACCCGAACCCATATGGAAAAATCCTCTCTGGAAAGGCCGCTTAAATCCTCGCTCAGCGCCCGATAATAAAGCTTATCAATGGCGTCGCTGGCATTGGAAATCAATTCCCGAAGAAAAATCTCCCGGTGGGTATAAATGGAATGAATCATCAGCTCCAAAAGACGTTTCGACTCTGCTTTAAACTCTTTCTTCGCCATATTAAACACCTCTGTATTTTGATATTAGCACTTATAATATAAGAGTGCTAATATATTGTAACGCAAAACCGCAAAAGAAGCAAGTAAAATAGAAGAGAATTTGTTATTTTAAAGCATTTCTTACATTCTGCATAAAAGTAAAAAAATAAAACTTTGTATTTTATAGATTTTTTATTTTTTTCTTGACATTTTCAGAATATAAGCGCATAATAAAAATACAGACACCATCTGTAAAGATAACGTCTGAATATTCCAAGGAGCGTGATCTTATGGCAAGTACCAACACCGTCATCACCGTTAGCCGCCAATATGGGAGCGGAGGACGCCTGATTGGAGAAAAGCTGGCAGCCGCACTTGGTATTCCCTACTACGATAAAGAGCTAATCGTGTTGGCCGCTGAAAAGAGCGGCTACAGCAAAGAGGTTTTCGAACAGATCGACGAGCGGGCCGGAAGTAGTTTGCTCTACTCCCTTTCGATCAATGCCCCTCTGTTAAGCGGCGTAACGGGTTATACTGAGCTTCCTTTGAATGATAAGCTGTTTTTGATCCAAACGGAAGTCATTCGAAAAATTGCCGCTTCTCCCTGCGTGATCGTGGGCCGCTGCGCCGACTATATTTTAGAGGATCAAAAGAACCTGATCCGATTTTTCATCGACGCCCCCTTTGACGCCCGGATGAAACGGGCGGTGGAACAATACGAAGTCCCCGCCGACAAAGTCAAAGATGTCGTCAACAAGATCGACAAGCAAAGAAGCAATTATTATAATTTCTATACCGGAAGGCGCTGGGGCGCTTTAGGTAACTACGACCTCGCCGTCAACAGCAGCATTTTAGGCATCGACGAAACGGTCGAGGTGCTAAAGAGGTTTATCGAGCTGGTGCCGTCTCGAAGCGAATGATCCTGTTAAAAAAATATCCGTCCCTTTCGGGACGGATATTTTTTTATTCTTCGGCGTAAACCGAAGTGATGTTTAAATATTCTTCCAAGCAAAGGCCGCTTTCCCAAACCGCCGTCGCCGTTTCCACGCCCAGATAACGAATGTGCCACGGTTCATACTGGTAACCGGTCACATCCTCTTTCCCAGACGGGTACCGGATAATAAATCCGTATTCATGGCAATGCTCTGTAACCCAAATTCCTTCCGCTGTCTCCGCAAAATCCATACTGATGGTATTTAAGTCAAAAGCCAATCCGGTTTGATGCTCCGAATGGCCGGGGCGAGCCGAATAGGTGTCGGCGACTTCCTGTCCGTCCCTCGCCACATATCGGTCGTAAAGCCCCGCCTGGTATTCATAAGAGCGATACCCGGAAGAAATGTAGAGATTTAACCCTTCTTCCGCCGCGTCGGCCGCCATTTCATCGAATGCCGCCTTAGCGGTAGGGTCTACGCCGGGCGCGTAATCTTCGGGAAGCGCATACGTTTTATTGACAATCAAAATGCCGTCAATATAGGTAAGCTCCGCGGAGCCTTCATTCGAAGAGGTATTGCCGCTCTCCGGTTTCGATCCTCCCTCTTTCTCACAAACGGTAACGGTAATTTGAGCAGTAGCCGCTTCGTTATCCTCCGCCGTCACCGAAATTTTCGCCGTACCCGGCGCAATGCCTACAATCTCCCCCGTTTGGTCCACCGAAGCAACAGCCTCGTTATCGGAAGAATACACCAGTTTCGGATTCTCCACCGTCTTTGGTTCTACCGAAACCGAAACTACCGTGGATTCTCCCACCTCTAAGGAAAGTGTTTTGGCCTCTGCTGTTACCGCCTCAACAGGCGGCTTTGACGAAGAAATGGTTTCCGAAGTTCCATAACTATTTTCCGAATTGGATATCACAGTGGTAATCGTCCTTTCTGCATCGGTCCCCAGTTCCATAAAAATCCAACCGCAAATCAAACAAACCGCCGCGCCTACCAATAAAAGCAGCATCAAAAAAAATAACACCGCTTTTCCCTTCAGACGGCGTTTGGGTCTTCTTTTTCGAGTCATATCTTTTCCTCCCCGTGCATACTGGTAACAGTATAGCACAGACAAAACGAAAAAGAAAGTGTTTTTTCATCCGGGGACTTGACAAATTCGTTGAATTCTACTATAATAATTAAGCATTCGCCGCTGTGGTGGAATCGGCAGACACGAAGGACTTAAAATCCTTTGATAGCGATATCGTACCGGTTCAAGTCCGGTCAGCGGCACCAAACAGGGCTTGGAGCAGTTCGCGCTCCGAGCCTTGCTTTTTAGGACGAAAGCGCCCGCGTTGAGATGCGTATCTATTTCGTCAACGCTTCCCAAACCTACGGTCGACGCTTTGCGATCGCGGGTTTTTCTTTTCCGTAAAGTAAGCTGTCCGCGCCAAAATGGATCTCTTTCATCAATACTTCCTGTGCTGTGGATGGGCGCTTTTCTTTTGTCCGATTTTCGGCACGAACCCAGTAACTACCGTTCCTGAGTGCGCGCCTCACGAAGTGAGGTGCGCTTTGCTTTGCCCGTTTTTTATCGCCAAAGTACGAAAGCTACGGAGATACCGATTTCACTGCCGTTTCTTCTATTTTATGCTATTATGATTTGGGTGATTACAATGCAATCAAAAACGAATGCAACAAAAGAAGATATTTTCCGGGACTTGCCTGTTCCTACCGCGCTGAGAAAGATGATTGTACCGGCCATCGCCAGCCAGTTAATCGTTCTCATTTACAATATGGCGGATACGTTTTTTGTAGGGCAAACCAACAATCCGTACATGGTGGCGGGAACTTCTCTGATTCTGCCTGTCTTTAATATTACCCTATGCTTTGCCGGACTGGCGGGAATCGGAGGCGGATCGCTGATCTCCCGATTACTGGGACAGTCTCAAAAAGACGAGGCAAGGCGCGTGAGTGCGTTCTCTCTTTACCTGGCTTTGCTGATCGCGGCCATTTTTTCCATATCCATTGCCATATTTATGCAGCCGATTCTTACGCTTTTGGGCGCGGGAGAAAATACATACGAATACGCGAAGCAATACACCACCTTCGTCATCGTGTTAGGCGGCGTGCCAACGGTTCTTTCCAACGTATTATCCAATCTGATCCGCAGCATAGGGCTTTCCAAAGAAGCCAGCGCGGGCATTATTCTGGGCGGCTTGCTCAACATCGCTTTGGACCCCCTGTTTATGTTCGTGCTGCTGCCGAAGGGGTACGAGGTAATGGGCGCCGGAATTGCCACCTGTATCTCCAACTGTGTTGCCCTACTTTTTTTCATCATTGTCATATTGCGGCTTAAGAAAGGCGCGGTAATCACTTTTTCCCTCAAAACCGGCTTTCCGAACCGGCGCAACATTATCTCTATTTTCGGCGTGGGAGTTCCCTCCGCCATTACCTCGCTGCTATTCGATTTAGACTATGTCATAATCGATAAGCTGATGGTCTCATACCATGATCTGGCGCTGGCGGCCATTGGGATCGTACTGAAAATTGAACGCTTTCCCCTCAATGTGGGCATCGGTATTTGCCAGGGTATGATGCCGTTAGTGGCGTACAACTACGCGGCCGGAAACGAAAAACGTATGAACGATACCATAAAGCTTTCCTGTATTCTGGGGCTTGTGATCGCGGGCATAAGCATTATTTTGTACGAAATATTTTCGGTTCAGTTCTCCGGTCTCTTTATCGAAGACGCGCAGACGGTAAAGCTGGCTTCCGATTTTCTGCGCGTCCGCGTCTTAGCCACCCCGCTGATGTTCTTAAGCTTCTTTACCGTATATCTTTTCCAAGCGTTTGGCAAAGGTAGAATTTCCCTGTTTTTGGGAATGACCCGGTGGCTGGTTTTCAATATCCCTATGCTCTTTATCTTAAATGCCATCGTAGGAATGTATGGAATCGTCTGGTCCCAGGTAACGGCGGATATCCTTACCGTTACATTATCTTTCGTTGTATTCTTAAAATGTAAGCCCAAGATGGAGAAGAACCGATAAACATATATACTGTCAATTACAATCGGTTTGATAAGGATGCCCGATGGAAAATCCGTACTCCATCGAAAACGGTATAATACCTCTTGCTTCCCTGCCATTCTATCCTTTTGAAAATAAAACGGATCGTATATCAAATTTCCTTTTTTAGGATGGCAAAATAAAACTTTGATTTCCAAAAAACAAAAGGGATGTCCGTAAGGGCATCCCTTTTGTTTTTTCAAGCTTTCTCTCAATCCTTTTCCTTCGCGAATTCCCCCGTAAGGCAAAACGCATGGGCCATCGGTCCGCTCCCTTTTCCTAAATCCAGCATAGCGGCCAAAGCGCCTGAAAGATACCGCTTCCCTCTTTCCACCGATTCCGCCAAAGAAAATCCCTTGGCCAAATTGGAAGCAATAGCGCTGGAAAGGGTGCAGCCGGTTCCATGGGTGTTGGTTGTTGGGATCCGTTTTCCCTCAAACCATGTCAACTGCCCGTTTTCGCACAACAGGTCATTCGCGTCATTGACACTGTGCCCGCCCTTTAGCAAAACGGCACAGCCGTACTGTTCCCATATCGCTTTGGCGGCAGAGATCATATCCTCTTTTCCGGCGATGGTCTTTCCGGAAAGGATCTCCGCTTCGGGAATATTCGGCGTAGCAAGGGTAGCTAACGGAAGAAGACGCTCCTTCAAAGACGCTACCGCATCCGATTCTATGAGGCTGGAACCGGAGGTCGCCACCATAACCGGATCCACCACAATGTTTTTTGCCTCGTAAAAGGTAAGCCGGTCGGCGATCACTTCGATCAGCGGGGCGCTGGAAACCATACCGATCTTTACCGCGTCGGGATAGATATCGGTAAAAATCATATCCAACTGCTGCCTTAAAAATTCGGGGGTAGACTCTAAAATTCCGGTGACCCCGGTGGTGTTTTGCGCCGTTAGCGCCGTGATCGCGCTCATCGCGTATACCCCGTTCATCGTCATGGTTTTAATGTCAGCCTGGATCCCGGCGCCTCCGCTGCAATCGCTACCGGCAATAGATAATGCGGTTTTCATGTTCTTTCTCCTTCCTTAAGCTTCCTTTTGGTTTTAATAACAGTTTTTGCCGCCATTTTAAGGCCGCTACTTCCTTTCGACCTTTCGAAAGAAGGAATCGGGATCGCTGTAATCCAAAAGGAAAAAGTCCGCTAACTCTCGAAGCTCCTCTTGCCTTTTTTCGTAAGGATCATAAACCGCCGCCACGGGAAAAGCGGCGGATTTCGCGGTTTTCACGGCATGATACGCGTCTTCAAAAATCAAAGTTTCTTCCTTTTCGGTATTTAAGAAACGTAAGGCCGCCTCAAAAATATCGGGTCGCTCTTTTCCGTACCCCACCTCGGAGCAGGTAAAGACCTCCCCAAAGTAAGATTCCAAACCGCAACGCTTTAACGCGGCTTCAATCTGGTACCGATCCGTCACCGTAGCGATGCACATAAAAACGCCCCGTTTTTTCAGCTCCCGCAAGAAATCTTCCACCCCGGGCTTGGGCTGGACCTCGTAAAAATAGAAGCCTTCTACAACACGGTTAATGCCGTCGGCGACCTCCTCCGCCGTCTTTTCTAAAGCATATCGGTTTTTGAGATAGCTCGCCGACTGCTGCAACGTCATATTCTCCATTTCCTGCCGCAAATTGTCTTTCGGCTCTCGTCCGATGGATCGGAGATAAAGGGCCCCGGCTTTGTCCCAAATATGCATAGAATCAAACAAAGTACCGTCAAAATCGAAAATTGCGCCTTGTAGTTTCATGCGTTCACCATCCGTTCCGAAAGGCTCCTTAGTTCCTGGCAAGCCTTTTCAATGTCTTTGGCGCCAAAAATAGCGCTGACCACCGCGACGCCATCCACGCCGCTTCCCGAAAGAGACAAGATATTTTCCTTTCCGATCCCGCCGATCGCGACCACGGGAATGGTCACAGCCTGGCAAATATCAAAAAGAACGGACTTCGGAAGAGGACGGGCGTCGGATTTGGTAGACGTGGAGAATACGGCGCCTACTCCGAGATAGTCCGCCCCGTCTTGCTGGGCCTTTACGGCTTCATCCACGTTATGGGCCGACGCGCCGATCATCATACCGTCTCCCACTCGCTTACGGACCTCTGCGACCGCCATATCCTCCTGTCCCACATGAACTCCATCCGCCTGGCAACGGATGGCGACATCCACGTTATCGTCAATCAAAAACGGGACATGGTATCGTCTGCAAAGCTCCTTGACCTGTAGCGCTTCCTCTAAAAACGCTTCCTCGTCGAGATTTTTTTCCCGAAGCTGAACACAGGTCACCCCGCCCTTTAAAGCGGATTCCACTTGTTCGAGTAAGCTTTGCTTTCCCACCCAGCTTCGATCTGTCACCGCGTAAAGACGCATATAGGTTTTATCGCACTTCATATTTCGCACCCTCCTCCAACCGTTCGGGAGTCAAACGATAGATCCCGTCGATGATGTAATTTCGATAGGAAGCGTTTCCGTCCAAAGGGCCGAGACGCTTGTACGCAAGCTCTCCGGCAAGCCCTACGGCACACACGGCGGCAGCTGTTGCTAAAAGAGGCGTATCCGGATTCGCCGTAACAAAGGCGGCGGTCAAGGCGGAAAGCTGACATCCGGTTCCGGTGACTGAGGACATCATAGGATGACCGTTTCGGATACAGTATGCCGTTTCTTTATCACTTACAATATCAACGACTCCGGTAACCGCAACCACACAGCCCATTTTAGCCGCGAAGGCTTTCACCAAGGAAACCGTTTCATCCAAACGCTCCCCGGCGACCCGATCCGCCGCG
>CALXGT010000070.1 GCA_944387915.1 uncultured Clostridia bacterium | reverse complement strand
TTTACGGGTAGCAAGTAATCCTATGCGTGGCTGGCAGGCCAATAAAAAACGCACTTGTGCGTTGCCTGTAATATTAGGGCTATGCCCGAAACGGAAATACCCCCCGCTTTGCGGGGGGATATTTATTTACAAAATGTTTGGTTGACGGCAAAGGAAAAAAATGTTATAATGTTCATATAATGAATATTTCTTAACGAAATCTTTACACTGCTAAAGATGAATGACTGGGGGAGATCAATGTTGAGCGGTAACGGGTTGAATTTAAAGAAAAAGCTGCAAGAAGCGCTGACGGCGGTTTTGCCTGTTATCGGCATTGTTGTTGCACTGAGCTTGACGGTAGCGCCGTTGACGCCCAGCGTTTTGCTCTGCTTTTTAATGGGCGCTGTCCTTTTGATTTTTGGGATGATGTTTTTTACTTTGGGGGCGGAGCTGGCTATGACGCCGATGGGGGAGAGAGTCGGTACGGCGATGACTCGAAGTAAAAAATTGTGGGTGGTCGTGCTGCTTTCTTTCTTGCTAGGATTTATCATTACCATCTCAGAACCGGATTTGCAGGTTTTGGCGGAGTTGGTGCCTTCGGTGCCCAATCAGACGCTCATCATCGCGGTGGCGGTGGGCGTGGGTGTTTTCTTAGTGCTTGCGCTGCTGCGGATGCTGTTAAATATTTCCTTGCGCACTTTGCTCATTATTTGCTACTTTTTCGTCTTCGTGCTGCTGTTTTTTACTCCCGAAAGCTTTCGGGCGGTTGCCTTTGATTCCGGAGGGGTAACGACGGGGCCGATGACAGTTCCTTTTATTATGGCGCTTGGCGTCGGAATTACGGCGATTCGAAACGATAACAACGCTGCCGACGACAGCTTTGGACTGGTGGCTCTTTGTTCGGTGGGCCCGATTTTGGCAGTTCTTCTGCTGGGATTGATCTATCCCCCCGGAGAAGCGAGCTATTCTTCGGAAGTTCTTTTGGAAGTGGAAAACTCGGTTACATTGGGCGGTATTTTTCTGGATGGGATTCCCCATTATCTAAAAGAGATCGGGATTTCTCTTTTTCCCATCGTCCTTTTCTTTTTGATTTTCCAGGTTGTTTCTTTGCGGCTTTCGATGAGAAATCTGCTAAAAATCGCTGTGGGGCTTTTGTATACCTTTATTGGCTTGGTGCTGTTTTTAACCGGGGCGAACATTGGATTTATGCCGGCGGGAAACTATTTGGGTCAGGTTTTGGCCGACCTTCCGTACTGTTGGATTTTGGTTCCTATTGGCGCCTTGATAGGCTATTTTATCGTAAAGGCGGAACCGGCGGTTTATGTGTTGAATCGTCAGGTCGAGGAGATCACCGACGGCGCCATTTCGGCAAAAGCGATGGGGCTTAGTTTATCCATTGGCGTCGCGGTTTCCATTGGGCTTGCTATGCTTCGGGTGTTGCTGAAAATTCCGATTTTATATTTTCTCCTCCCCGGTTACGGAATCGCGATCCTTCTTTCCTTTTTTGTGCCGAAAATTTTTACGGCGATCGCTTTCGATTCTGGTGGGGTGGCATCCGGTCCGATGACCGCGACTTTTTTACTTCCTCTGGCGCAGGGCGCATGTCTTGCGGTAGGGGGAAATTTGATTACCGATGCGTTCGGCGTGGTGGCCATGGTAGCGATGACGCCGTTAATTACCATTCAAACGCTGGGATTGATTTATCGGTTGAAGAGCAAGGAAGGGCGGCGCGCAGCGATTGTCGATCCCTTTGCCGATCTTCCGGATAATGCGATCATTGAGCTGTAAATTGGGAGGAAAATATGGGAGAGCTTTTTTTGCTGGTTACAGTAACCGGGCGGAATTTCGCTAAAAAATTTTTAGATTTTTACGAGAGCAAAGGCCTTTCCGTGGGATATGTGATGGTGGGGCGCGGAACCGCCGCCAGCGAAATTTTGGAATTTTTCGGATTAGAGTCTTCGGAAAAAAGCGTTTTGTTTCACATCGTCACCGCGCAAACCTTTCGGGAATTGAAACGGGGACTTCGCTGGGAATTAAAAATAGATCTTCCCGGTAGCGGTATTGCGTTTTTGATTCCCTTAAGCAGTATCGGCGGGAAAAAAGCATTGGCGTATTTTACCGATAATCAATCATTTCATTTGGGGGAGGAGTCCACGTTGAAAGAAACCAGATATGAGCTTTTAGTGGTCATCGCCAATCAAGGATATACCGAGATGATCATGGACGCGGCAAGAGAAGTCCACGCCACCGGCGGAACAGTATTACATGCCAGAGGGACAGGAAGAGAAAAAGCGGAGCAGTTTTTGGGCGTAACGTTGGTAGATGAAAAAGAGATGATTTTTATTGTGGTAGACGCCAAACGGAAAAAGGAGATCATGAGCGCCATTATGGAAAAAGCGGGACTCGGGACCAAAGCCAGATCCATTGTCTTTTCCCTGCCGGTGACAGATATCGCCGGTATGCGGTTGGCGGAGGAAATGGAAGAATAAGGAAAACAAGGGCGTAGGGGAAAGCGCCAAAGAAGAGGAAAAGCAAAGAGGGACTGTCGTCTTTCTTTGCTTTTTTTGTTGCGGATAAAATGTTCATTTTTTGAAAAATTCTATTGACAAAATTTTCAAAAAGTGGTACCATAGGCTCTATAATAAATGTTCGAAAAATGAACGCGTGGAGGGGGAGTATGGAATCACTGTATCAGATCTTACAGGTGATCAATGAGACGGTAGTGGAAAACCAGCGTTTTCTGGCAAAGGAAACGGGGATTTCGGTGGGGAAAGTCAATTCTCTGGTGCGCTGGGCAAGAGAGCATCATCTGATCGTTATGGACCTGTCCGGAAAAAAGAAGAGGATGGCTTTAACAGAGGAAGGAAACGCTTTTTTGGAAGCGGAGCTTCGCAGAAGGCAAGGGAAAAAGCTTTTTTTAAAAGGGGGCGGCGAAGCGGTTGATACGGCGGCCATTTTGGCCGGGAGCAGCACTTTTTCCACGTCTTCCGCTCTGCTTCCTTTGGAGGAAGGGACGATTATCGAGCGGATGCTTCGCGTATTGGAAGGCGCGGGAATCCATCGATTTGTGGTCGTCGGCGGGGAAGACGATTTGAAACAATCGTTGAAAAGCCGGGGGAATATTATTTGGGTGGAACATCCCCGTCGCCGCTGGACGGGAAGTATGGAAGCGTTAAAGCTGGCGGCGGAGTATTTGCCTGGCGGATTTTTTGTTTTGCCCGAGGATTTGGTATTTGAAAGCCGGGCGGTAGAGGCGCTTTTGGAGGATCCCTCTTCTTTTTCGGTTTTGCTTTCCCCCCTTTCCGCTCCTACGGAGAGCATGATGGCGGAAGTGACCGGCGGGGGTATTTTCCGGATCAGCCGCGACATTCGACAGTTAAACCACGTGGATGGGGAATTGGTCGGGCTGGCAAAGATTTCCGCGCCTATTTTCAAACGGATGCTGCGGTATTACTCGGAAAACCAAAACCCGTTGCTCCATTATGAGTACGTCATGGAAAATTTGGGGCGGGTGTATTTCTTTTCCGCCGTTACCGTGGACGATTTGATTTGGGGAAGGGCCGACAGTCTGGAAAATTACCAAAAGCTGAACCATATGATCTATCCCCGGATTCGACGAAAAGAGCGGGAGATGCAGCGAAAGCTGGCCGTAGATACAGCGACAACCGTCTTAGAGCTTCCCGAAGAGGACATTGAGGACGTCTTTTTTGCCGGCGGGCTTACCAACACCAACTATTTTGTTCAGGCGGCGGGTCAAAAGTATGTGCTTCGTATTCCCGGCCGTATGACCGAAAGTATGATCGATCGGGTGAATGAAAAGCGAAACGCGGCGATTGCCGCCGATATGGGGCTAAACTGCAATTTGATCTATTGCGACGCTGAAACCGGTATTAAGGTCAGCGAGTACATCGATGGAGCGGAGACCATGACTCCGGCGAGTATTAAACTGGAAGCTAATTTAAAACAGGCGGCCTCTTTGTTATCTACGCTTCACCATCGGGAGACGTTGTTTGAAAATGATTTTAACGTCTTTGCGGAGACAAAGCGATATCTGTCTCTTTTGGCCGATAAAAAGCGGCTTTATTCCGGATTTGAACGAATCTATCCGGAAGGAGTAGAACGCATGAAAGCCCGGCTGGCTGTTTTGGATGAACAGCATCGGCCGTGTCACAATGACCTGGTGGCGGCGAACTTAGTGAAAAATAAAGAGGATCGGATGTACTTAATTGACTGGGAATATTCGGGAAACAACGATCCCATGTTCGATATTGCCGCTTTGTTTTTGGAAAATGATTTTTCCAAAACGGACGAGGACCTTTTCTTCTCTTATTATTATCCCGACACTGAGGTAACAAAAAAAGAACGAGAGCGCATTCTCATTTACAAAATCATGCAGGATGTTCTCTGGTCTGTTTGGACGCTGGTAAAAGAAGAAAAAGGCGATGACTTTGGAAGCTACGGGCTCGATCGTTTTACCCGGGGCGAGCGAAATTTTGACTTGTGGGAAAGCGGTTTGCATGACGAAAGAGAGGAAACGCAGAAATGACTGGACAAAATAAGGAAAAACGCTCGATTGACTGGGGGATTACCATTATCCCATTTGTTGTAATTGTTTTGGTAGCGGCGCTGCTGCTCCTCTTTCCGGAAGCTTCCGGCGCGGTAATCGATTCTCTCCACGGTTTCCTTGCCAATGATTTTGGCTTTGTTTACCTTTTGTTTGGACTGGGGATTTTGCTGATTTCTCTGTATGTGGCCTTTTCTAAATACGGAAACATTAAGCTTGGAAAATTAGAGAAACCCCGGTATTCCAATTTTACATGGGGGGCTATGATCTTTACCTCTACCATGGCGGCGGATATGCTCTTTTTCGCTTTACATGAATGGGTTTACTATTTCCAGGCGGATCCTTTTGCCTCCGGTGAGTTGACGCTGGTGGAGCGCCAAATCAACGCTTCCGAGTATCCCCTGTTTCACTGGGGTCCCATCGCTTGGGCTTTTTACATCCTTCCCGCCGCCGCGTACGGGTATATGATGTACGTCAAGAAGACCAACCGCCAACGGCTCAGCGAAGCTTGTCGTCCTATCTTTAAAGATAAGGTGGACGGAGTGCTTGGAAAGATCATTGATATTTTTGCCGTCGTCTGTTTATTGGCGGCGACAGCCACTTCCTTTACCCTGGCGACTCCTCTGTTGAGCGAAGCGATCTGTGAGATTACCGGGCTTTCTTCTTCGACGCTTATGAGCGTTTTGATTTTGGTGATGGTTGCTGTAGTATTTACATTAGCCGTTATTTTCGGTATGAAGGGAATCTCCAAGCTGGCGCAGGTCTGCATCATCTTCTTTTTCATCCTTTTGGGCATCTTCTTTTTCTTTGGCCCTACCCGCTATATTGTGGAAACAGGCGTTTCCGCCATTGGTGGAATGTTTAATGATTTCCTCGAAATGGCGACCTGGATGGATCCCCTTCGTCTTTCCGGTGATGGCGTTACCGGGTTCCCTCAGGATTGGACCGTCTTTTACTGGGCTTTCTGGATTTCCTGGTCGGTGGCGACTCCTTTCTTCATCGGAAGTATTTCGGAAGGAAGAACCATTCGCCAGACGATACTTGGGTCGTATATCAGCGGCCTTTCCGCTACTTTTTTGGCCTTTATTGTGTTTGGAAACTTCGGATTGTATCAGCAGGTCACAGGGAAAGTGGATGCGGCGGGCCAAATCGCCGCCGGCGCTTCGGTGCCGGAAACCATTATGGATATTTTTTCGGTACTCCCTTTCCCAAAGATTGCCATTGCGATTTTGATTATCGCTATGGTGGCGTTTTACGCATCCACCTTTGACGCGCTCACTATGGTAATTGCATCCTATTCTTTAAAGAAAATTTCGGCCAATCAGGAGCCGGGAAAAGGCCTTCGCGTTTTTTGGTCCATTACCTTTATCATTTTCCCCATCGCCCTTTTGTTCAGCGAAGGGACCATGTCCATGCTGCAAACGGTGTTCATTTGCGCCGCTTTTCCCATATTGGTTATCGTGTGTATTATTGTGGCGGGATTTTTAAAGGAACTGAAGCATCACAAAGAAAATATGTCGACGGCACAAAAGGACCCTTCTCAAGAGAAGGCGGAATAAAGTTTTTGGACAGGAAAAAGGAGCTGCGAAAAAAAGAGAAATTCCGGTTCTTTTGTTTGAAGGTCAAAAATTTTGATCTTGAAAGCATACATATTTGACAGCCAGGCAGGAGGAGAATTTATGGCACTGTTAGACAAATTGGATGAGATTACGAAAACGGTGGGCGATAAGGTCGACGAGATCACAAAAACAGTAGGCGATAAAGTCGGCGGGATCGCCAAGTCGGTGAGCGATAAAACCGGAGATATGGTAGAGATCGGAAAACTTTCCGGAAAAATTCGCAACGAAGAAGGCAATATTGCCGCTATGAAGGCGAAGCTGGGCGAATATTTTTACCAGCGTTTTGAAGCTGGCGAGCTGTTTGCTGATGAAGCGGGGGAGCTCTGCGCCGCCATTGCCGCCGCTTACCATAACATCGAGGAAGCCCGAGCGGAGATCAAGCGAATTAAAGCTAAGGATGAGGCAGAGGAGGACCCGTTAGTTTGTCCGGCCTGCCAGCATCGAGCGGAGGAAGGAATGTCTTTTTGTCCCATTTGCGGAACAACGCTGAATGGGGCGAAGACGCCAGAAGGAGTTTGCCCAAATTGTCAGAAAAAACTTCCGGGAGACGCTGTTTATTGCCCCTATTGCGGCGCGAAAGTAAAAGAGTAAATCAAAAAAGCCCGGTTTAACCGGGCTTTTCCTTTTTTTCTAAGCAAATAGGCTAGCGAGAAAAGAAAAAAAGGAAAAAAGGAAAAAAGGTATTGACAAAAGGGGAAGAAAGTGGTAGAGTAAGGAAGCTGTCCCGAAAACGGGGTAAGCGAGGCCGCATCGGGGAAAAATTTGTCAAGAAAAAAGAAAAAAAGTATTGA
>CALXGT010000069.1 GCA_944387915.1 uncultured Clostridia bacterium | reverse complement strand
TCATCTTCAAATACAGATAAATCCTTCATGTCACCTTGTACTGTTTTAATCTTTAGATTATCTCTTCGGGAGACATATTGATCTATTTCTAATTGTTTGACACTATTGTCAAAGACTGTAACTTCTTCACATAGATCTACCATTATGGGCCCCTGTTGACCTCCACCGCTTGCCAAACATAAAACCTTTTGGGATCCCATATCACTAGGAAACCAATCTTTTGGAACAGGTTTTTTGGGAGTTAAAACAATATTCCAGATCCCGTTTCTGGCATTTTGAATCATCTCACTCGTAACAGGAATAGACCATGTATCTCCATTCTTGGCCCGGTTATCCCATATTTTACTATTTTCCTTTACGTAATCCATTTCCAATCCTACTTTCTAACGCAGTATCATGATGCAGAGTGGCAAAAGCAATTCAGAGTACAGAATCCGGTCCTGTTTTCATACGCATTTATGTCTTTATACCTTGATTCCTCTCTACTCAAACCTGTTGGGAATATCAATATATCATTCATTTACACCGTCGCGTTTTGGCAAACTCATATCGGTCTCCTCTCAGGTCTGCTGGTGCTGCATGGAAACAATTTGGCACTCAGGGCAGAACTTTATGTAAAGAGTCCCATCCGTATCGTCCATCCCGGCTGTCCAACATAGGCACTACTATTTGGCAGCCACAGCGGGGCGTCAGAATTCCCTGTCGCCTTTTAGTGGCTGTCATCAAAGGGTTTAGGAATCATTGAGATTGCAGCACCATTCATCCGATAAGCGGACAAAGTAACTTGTTACTCGCCAAACGCTAACATATTTCCCAATGTAATTCGGAAACCTATGGATTGATACATTGGTATATCGCAATCCGCACATCCAACCGTAAGAGAATCGACGCCGCTTTGTTGATACGCAAAGGAAACAAGTTTTCGCGCGATCCCCTTATGCCGGTGCTTTGGTTGAATATAAAAGTCTTCCAACACGCCGGCTTTGCCATAATGGAAAGTCGAATATACATAACATATGGAACAACACGCTATCAGTGCGTTGTCACAAATACATCCATAAAAATGTATTTGTTCATTCTCGATCGCTTTTTTCAAACTTTCAAGTTCTACATTGGTAGGCATACATTCTCCAATTTCTACTTTGTACGCCTTTTGTAATATCGTTAGTTCATCAAAATTTTCTGCCTTAATTTCTACAAAATTCATCTTTGTATCCTCCGTTACATTTTCTTGGAGGATTAGTTTTTGTGCATCCTCCAAACACAATCCATTTTTTTCATAAGAATCATCCTTTTCACAATATATTTATTCAGAACGCACGAAGCGATGAATAGCAAAATGGGAGCTTATCTCTTTTTACAACACATAGTATAGCATACGGATGTCCATTTTACTACCATCTTCCCACTTTCATATACGTAAAAGCTCTGTGCGATCATGCATAACCGGTATCCGCTTCCGGTCAAAACAAAATAAGGATCAGCTTGATCCTTCAAGACAGCTGTAACAGTGCGTAAAAATCGCGCCCAAAATACCGCCGCAGGTTCTAAAAACATAGAGGGAAAAAGCACCCGCCCGGCGCGAGCACCTTTTTCTCGATATAACAAAAGAGCCTGGAGCGCGATTGGCTCCAAGCTCTGCTTGGAAAACGTTGGTAAAAGGATACCCCCCTCGGCGCGGGCGCCTTTTTCTCGATATAACAAAAGAGCCTGGAGCGCGATGTGGCTCCAAGCTCTGCTTGGTGCCGGTGGTGGGACTTGAACCCACACGGTGTTGCCACCAACGGATTTTGAGTCCGCATCGTCTGCCATTCCGACACACCGGCGTTTACAGCATCTTATTCTACACTATTTCTTTAAAAAAAGCAAGAGTTTTTTCAAAAAAATCTTTTTATTTTTTATTTCCTCTCCCTTAAAAATTCTTTAGCGGGAAATGAGTTGACAGGTAAAGAAAAATCCGGTATAATGTTTGCGATAATTGCCTTATCAAGAGTGGCGGAGGGACAGGCCCTGTGAAGTCACGGCAACCTGCAAAAGCAAGGTGCCATTTCCTGCGACGTTGTCGAGAGATGAGGTTTCTTTTAAACTGACAGACGCTCGACCAAAAATTCGGGCGTCTTTTTTCTATGAAAAGGGCCCCAAAAGAAAGGATGTATCATTTTATGGCAAGACATTTATTTACTTCGGAATCGGTTACCGAGGGGCATCCGGATAAGATCTGCGACCAGATCTCCGACGCGGTGCTGGATGAAATTTTAAGACAGGACCCCTTAGGGCGGGTGGCGTGCGAAACCTGCTGTACTACCGGTATGATTTTGGTGATGGGAGAGATTTCTACCAGCTGTTACGTGGATATTCCGAAAATTGCCAGAGACGTGGTCCTCTCTATTGGCTACGACCGGGCGAAATACGGCTTCGACGGAACTACCTGCGCGGTAATGACCGCGATCGACGAGCAATCTCCCGACATCGCCTTGGGCGTGGATCATTCGTTAGAGGAAAAGACAGAAGGGGACGAGCATGAAAACGGCGCCGGCGACCAGGGCATGATGTTTGGGTATGCCTGCGACGAAACGCCGGAGCTGATGCCCCTTCCTATTTCTCTGGCGCATAAGCTCACCAAAAAATTGACCGAGGTCAGAAAAAACGGGACCCTTTCCTATCTTCGTCCCGACGGAAAGAGCCAGGTTACGGTAGAATACGAGGATGACCGTCCCGTTCGGGTAGATACGGTGGTGGTGTCCTCCCAGCATGCGGAGGAAATTCCGTTAGAGGAAATTCGGAAGGATATTATTGAAAAAGTAATTCTCCCTACGATTCCCGCATCCCTTTTGGATGAGAATACCAAGTTTTATATCAACCCCACCGGACGTTTTGTTATCGGCGGACCCCATGGCGACAGCGGCCTTACCGGAAGAAAGATCATTGTGGACACCTATGGCGGTTATTCCCGCCATGGCGGCGGCGCCTTTTCCGGGAAGGATCCCACCAAGGTGGATCGGAGCGCCGCGTATGCTGCGCGCTGGGTAGCGAAAAATATTGTGGCCGCTAAGCTCGCGAAACGCTGTGAGGTGCAGATCGCTTACGCTATCGGCGTCGCCAAGCCGGTTTCGGTGATGGTGGATACCTTCGGCACCGGAACGGCCTCCGACGACCGGCTGGCCGAGGCGGTAACGAAGGTATTCGACCTTCGTCCGTCGGCGAGTATTGAACGTTTGGATTTGCGTCGCCCCATTTATCGGGCGCTTGCGGCTTACGGACATATGGGAAGGGAAGAGTTGGATTTGGCGTTTGAAAAAACCGATATGACCGAGGCATTGAAAGAAGCATTAGGAAAATAACGGCTTTTTGGAAGCTTTGGTGACCGAAATCCTCCCTGTTTCATATTTTGGAACAGGGAGGTGAAATCATGCTTTCATGGCTTGGGATCGGAATGTTAGTGATATTTTGCGCGCTGGGAATCGTGCAGTTTATCCTTTTCCTGATTTGTTTTTTCTTTTCCAAGGAGGAACCGCCGAAAGGGATTATTTTGGTGGTTACGGAGTTTTCCGCCTTGGACGAGGCCGATGCCTTCGGCAGACGCTGCCCCAGATTCTTTGTGGATCAAGACCTGTTGGAAACCCAGCGGCAGATGGTGGAAAAAAGAGGGTTTCACCTGATTTCGCCGGATACGCCGATAGAAAGACTGTGGAAAAAATGAAAGAAGACGCTTTGATTACCCTTACGGGTACGGTGGACGCGGTCATTTATGAAAATGAGCAGACCGGTTTCGCCGTGATTGAATTGGATACCAAGGAGGAGCTTCTGCCGGTGGTAGGGGTTCTTTTTGGCGTCAAAGCGGGAGAGGAATTAACCGTTACCGGCTCTTACGCGACGCATCCCCGGTTTGGGCATCAGTTTAAAGCGGAGATTTACGAGAGGAGGCTTCCCGCCGATCTTTCGGCGATTCAAAAATTTTTGGAGTCCGGCGCCGTAAAGGGAATCGGTCCCGTTATGGCGAAACGGATTATCGAAACCTTTGGAGAGGAGACCCTTTCGGTGTTGGAGGAAACGCCTTCCCGGCTAAGAGAGGTCAAAGGCATTTCGGAGAAAAAGGCGTTAGAGCTTTCGGAAAATTTGCGCGCCCTTTTTTCCATGCGCCAGGTAATGATGTTTTTGACCTCTTTTGGCCTTACCCCCCATCAAAGCGTGCGGGTGTATAAAAAGTGGGGCAGCATGTCCTTGGACTTGGTGAAGCAAAATCCCTATCTTCTTTGTGATGACGATGTGGGGGCAAGCTTTTCCTCCGCCGATAGCATCGCTTTTTCGGCGGGGATAAAGCCGGCGGATCCCCGGCGGGTCTTCGGCGCGATCTGTTATGTTTTGCGCCATAATCTTCAAAACGGCCACACCTGTCTTGGCAGAGAAGAGGTAGAAAACTTAAGTAGAAGGCTTCTTCCCGAGCTCTCTCCGGATAGCTTTTCTATGGAAATTGATAACCGCCTGGCTTCGGAGGAGCTTTTTTCCATAGAAACCCGGAGACAGTTTTTATTTCTCCCCGCCTACTACGCCGCGGAACGGTATATTGCCCTGCGGCTGCAAATGCTGTTATACGGAGGGGTTTTTGAAAAGCCGGACTTGGATCGAAGAATCCAAAAAATCGAAGAACGGTTAAAGATTCGATACGAGAAACTGCAAAAAAAGGCGATTGAAACCGCTTTGGGAAGCGGGATTATGATTTTAACGGGGGGACCGGGAACCGGAAAAACGACTACGCTAAACGGTATCATTTCCCTTTTGGAGGAGGACGGGCTTCGCCTTTCTATCGCGGCGCCTACCGGACGAGCCGCCAAACGGATCAGCGAGGTCACCGGAAGAGACGCCAAGACCATTCATCGGCTTTTGGAAGTGGATTTTTCCAACGGGGAGCATTTGACCTTTGTCCACAATGAGAAAAATCCCATTGACGCGGACGCGGTCATCATCGATGAAATGTCCATGGTGGACACCCTTTTGTTTGAGGCCCTTCTTCGGGGGATAAAGCCATCCTGCAAGCTGATTTTGGTGGGGGATTCGGACCAGCTTCCGTCGGTGGGAGCGGGCAATGTGCTGCGGGACCTCATCGACAGCAAACAGATTCCGGTGGTGGAGCTGAAAGAGATTTTTCGCCAGGCGGCGCAGAGCCTAATCGTATTAAACGCCCATCGGATCGTAAAAGGAGAAATGCCGGATCTCTCGAAAAAGGACAACGACTTTTTCTTTCTTCGAAGAGGCCGGGAGAGCGATGTGATCCAAACGGTGGTGGAGCTTGCGTCGAGACGGCTACCCCAAACCTATTCGTATTCTCCCTTTTCCCAGATTCAAGTTCTTTCCCCGCAGCGAAAAGGGAGTATGGGAGTCAACGTGCTAAACGACGCCCTTCAGCGGGAAATCAATCCTCCCTCCAAAGAGAAAAAGGAATACCGGGGAACGTTTTGTACCTTTCGAGAGGGGGACAAGGTGTTGCAAACCCGGAATAATTACGATATGGAGTGGAAAAAAGGGGAAGAGGTAGGCTTTGGGATCTTTAACGGGGATATCGGCATTATTGTAACCATCGACGCGGCGTCTTCGGCTATGATCGTGGACTTTGAGGAGCGGGTTTGCGTTTATCCTTTGGAATTGACGGCGGATTTGGAACTGGCCTACGCCGTAACGGTGCATAAAAGCCAGGGAAGCGAATACGATGCGGTAATTCTCCCTCTTTTCGGAGGATATTCCAAGCTGTATTTCCGAAACCTTTTGTACACCGCCGTTACCCGGGCAAGAAAGCTTTTGATTATTGTGGGAAGTGAAGGCAAGGTTCGGGCCATGGTAGAAAATAACCGAAAAACCCTTCGCTATACCGGATTGCGTTATATGTTAAGAGACGCGAAACAGGAGGCATCATCTTGAGCGATCTTTCTCGGCGGATTTTCTCCCTTTTCTTTCCCGAGCATTGTCCCTTTTGCGATAACATTATTTCTCCCGGTGAAGATTGGTGCGCCGATTGTAGAAAAAAGGTTGCGAAAACCGAGGACTGCTGTCCTTACTGCGGAAAACCGGTTTGCGAATGCAAAGAGAGAAAGCATCTCGACCGGGTTTACTCCCTTTATTTTTATGAAGGGTCGGTGCGGGACGCGATTTTAAAAATGAAAGGGGACGGACGCGCCGCTTTTTGCCGGAGTTTCGGTAGGATCCTTGCCGATAGAATCCCAAACGAAGGGTTTGATTGGATCACCTGTGTCCCTATGAGTAAAAAGGAGCTTCGCAAAAGAGGATATAACCCCCAAGAGTGGTTGGCTAAGTACATAGCGAAAGAAAAGGAACTTTGTTTTCGGCCTCTTTTGATGAAACAGAGGGAGACGGAAGCCCAGCATACGCTCCCGCTGGCAAAACGGAAAACCAATTTGAACGGGGCGTTTGCTCTTTCTAAACAGGTCGAAATTTTGGGGAAACGGATTTTGCTAATAGACGATATTTTAACCAGCGGCGCGACTCTCGAGGAAAGCGCTCGGGTGCTGAAAGAAGGCGGCGCCGCGTCGGTATTCGCGGCAGTGATTGCGGTGACGGACAACCGCTTGAAACCGAAGGAAAAATCCGATATAATAGAAGAAAATGGGGAGAATAGTTTGAAGACGGACTAAAAGATACTCTTTTGGGAAGGAGCAAGGAATATGGCCATTGATTTGGGAATTGATTTGGGTACGACAAAAATTATTATTTATCGCAGCGGTAAGGGGATTGTGTTAGAGGAACCCAGCGTCGTCGCTTACAATACCCGCACGGAACGGGTGGTTGCCGTGGGACATGAAGCGCTGCGGATGCTGGGGCGTACCCCCGACTATATCCGTACGGAGTGTCCTATACGGGACGGCGTAATTTCTAACCATCTTTTCACCGAGTACCTCATTAAGGAATTTGTAAAAAAAGTGGCGAAAACCTTTATTGTCAAGCCCAGGATCGCCATTTGCATCCCTTCTACCATTACGCCGGTGGAAGCGCGAGCCGTGGTGGAAGCGGCCATGAGCGCCGGCGCCCGAAAGGTATTTTTAATTGACGAACCCATCGCCGCCGCTATAGGAGCGGGACTGGATATCCATCTTCCCAAAGGGCAGATGATGTTGGATTCCGGCGGAGGAACCACGGATGTCGCGGTGATTTCCTTAGGGGGCGTAGTGACCTCTACGTCGTTAAAGATCGCCGGAAACGCTTTTGATGAAGCCATCGTCAAATACATCCAAGCCAAATATAAGATGGCCATTGGCACCACGGTTGCTGAGACGATCAAGAAGGAGATTGGCTGTGTGTATGAGCCGGATCCGTCGGTAAAAACGATTGTCAAAGGGCGGGATTTGATTAGCGGGTATCCCATCCAGATCGAAATTAACCAAGAGGAGATTTTCGAGGTATTCCGGCCGTTGGCGTCGGAGATTGTGTTGGGCGTTCGCCAGGTGATGGAAAAGACGCCACCGGAATTGATCGGAGATATTCATAGCGGCGGCATTACCATGACGGGGGGCACCTCTCAGCTAAAGGGCCTGGACGCGCTCATTTCCGCCAATACCGGCGTTGACGTTCGGGTGGCGGAATCGCCGATTCGCTGTGTGGGAATTGGTACGGGACGGTGCTTTGAGATGATGGACGAGCTAAAAGAGGGCTTTTCCAACGCCAGCACCTACCATTAAAAAACGAAACCGGTAAGGAATTTCCCTTACCGGTTTTTTTAATTAAACTATTTTTTCTCTTTTCGGTTTCTTTTATCCGCTTTTTTCTTTTCCAGCGCCAAAAGAGTTTCCTGCCGAAAACTGTTGTAGTCGTCGTTTCCATAACTTGCGGTATCCACGGGAAGGTTTTTCTTGGAAAGAAGATACGCGGAAATTTCGCTGATGAGGTAATGGATTACGGCAAACAAGGGGACGCCGATGAACATACCGAAAACGCCCCAGAAGCTTCCGAATACGGTGATGGAGAAGATGACCCAAAACGGGGAAAGACCGGTAGAGTCTCCCAAAATTTTCGGTCCGATAATGTTGCCGTCGATCTGTTGCAGGATCAAGACCATAATGGCGAACCATAAAGCGGTCCAGGGGTCTACGATCAGAAGGATCAAAAATGAGATAACGCCGCCGATAATGGCGCCGAAATAAGGAATGACGTTGGTAACGCCCACAATAACGCTAATCAAAACGGCGTAGGGCCAACGGAAGACGCTCATAATCAAAAAGCACAGCACGCCGATGATCGCGGAATCCAAAAGCTTTCCGCCGATAAAACCGATAAAAATTTTATTGCTTTTAGTCAAGATATCCCGAATTTTGTTGACGGCGGGAATGGGTAAAATCGCCGAAAGGATTTTCTTTCCCTGGGCGAAAAAGGTTTCCTTGGACGCCAAAATGTAGACCGAGATAATAACCGCCAGAATAAAATTGTAAAGGCCGGTGGTAAAGGATGCGACCCCTTGTGCGATGGTGGTGATAGCGCCCGAGGCGGAAGCGCTAAGGGCGGTAATCAAATCTTCCAATGAAGCGGAGATCTTCTCTAAGATGATGGAAAAGATTTCTCCCTCTCCCAGATATACCGACTGGTAGTCTTGCATCAGACCGTTGATCCATTTTTCCGCGGTCAGCGCCCAGGCGGTCAAAATGGGCCCTAAGCTGGTAATACTGGCAGCGAGCTGAGGAATGACGATGCTGAAAAAGACAACAAGAATCAGAATCGCTGTCAGATAGGTAACGGCCACCGAAATCATGCGAATTGCCTTTCGGGAAAGGCTGTCCTTGGTTATTTTTCTCAGAAGATTTTCCGACGTTTTTAAAATCGGCGACAAAATGTACGCAAACCCGAATGCCAAAAGAAACGGCATCAGCAGCTTAATGATGCGGGAACAGATGGCAGCCAGCGCCGGAATGTTGGCGATCATCAAAACAATGGCGGCGGCAATGGCGATGACGACAACGGTGTAAAACGCAATGGTATTGTACTTTCGGTTAAAATCAATTTTCAAATATATCCCCCCTGGAAACAGTATACCATATTTTGCCTGCTTGTCTATGCCGTTATTGGATCATGCGATTGCATGCACTAATAAGGGCCTGTACCGAGGCAGTGGTAATGTCGGTATGGATGCCGGCGCCCCAGTAAAGCTTCTGGTCACCTCCGGTAATACCTACATAGGCTAACGCCCTCGCATGAGAGCCTTCCTCCAGAGCGTGCTCATTGTAAATCAAATTGGAGAAGGTAAGCCCTAAAGACTCTTTTAACGTATTGCTTACCGCGTTTAGACTACCGTTTCCTTTCCCGTGAAGCACCGTAAACTCTTCGTTGACCCGAAGGGAGAGGGAGACGGTCACCTCGTCTTTTCCACTGAAGGTGCAGTCCAAAAGCTCTATGGGGGAAGAGAGGTTTACATACTCCTTTTGGAAGGCGTTAAAAATATCCTCGGGAAGCAGTTCCTTCTTTCCTTTGTCGGAGAGATCCTTAATGTAGTAACCAAATTCCTCCCGGAATTTAGGCGGAATAAAGTAGCCGTATCGGTGAGCCATAAGGTAGCCGATGCCCCCTTTTCCCGATTGGCTGTTGATCCGGATAATATCCTCCTTCGGGTTGCGGCCGATATCGGCGGGGTCCAAAGGAAGGTAGGGAACGTTCCAAAAGGCGTCGGGATGGGTCTCTCGCCAGTCCATGCCTTTGGCAATGGCGTCTTGATGCCCTCCGGAAAAAGCGGAAAAGACAAGCTGCCCTCCGTAAGGATAACGAGGCGGTACCCGCATTCCCGTAACCCGTTCATATAAAGCGCAGATCTCGGGAAGATGGGAAAAATCCAGCCCCGGATCTACCCCATGGGAATACATATTCAGCGCTAAAATCATCAAATCCACATTGCCGGTCCGCTCTCCGTTGCCAAAAAGAGTCCCTTCCACTCGATCGGCGCCGGCCAACAGCGCCAGCTCCGCGTCAGCAACCGCGCTTCCCCGGTCGTTATGCGGGTGAATGGTGAGAACAATGCTGTCTCGGCGATGAAGGTGGTCGGACATGTACTCAATTTGGTTGGCGTATACATGGGACAAAGAACACGATACGGTAGCGGGAAGGTCGATATACATCTTTTTTTCCTTCGTGGGAGCGATCTTGTCGATAACGGCGTTACAGATCTCCAGAGCGAAATCCATCTCCGTCCCGGTAAAGCTTTCGGCGCAGTATTGCAAGGTGATATCCGTTTCCGGAAGCGCCTTCATGCATTCTTTGGCGGTATCCATAGCCGAAAGAGCGATTTCCTTGACCTGTTCCCGGCTTTTTTTGAACACCTGCTCCCGCTGGGGCTTGGAGGTGGGGTGGTAAATATGGACGATCGCCTTTTTGGCGCCCCGAATGGAGTCAAAAGTCCTTTTTATAATATGCTCCCTCGCCTGGGTGATGACCTGAATGGTGACGTCGTCGGGAATTCTTTCTTCCTCGATGAGCTTCCGGACAAAGGAAAATTCCGTCTCCGACGCGGCGGGGAACCCGACTTCGATTTCTTTAAAGCCCAAGCGAATCAGCAATTCAAAGAAGTCGAGCTTTTCGTTGATGCCCATGGGGATGACCAGTGCCTGATTTCCGTCCCGTAAATCGACACTGCACCAGATGGGAGGGGTGTCGATATAGTCCTTTTGCAGCCAGCGTCCCTCTATTTTGGGGGGCAGGAAGTAATTCCGCTGGTATTTTTCTGCGTTTTTCATGGCGCGCTCCTTTATGTCTTTGGGGTTGGTGATATAAAAACGCTTCGCTTTCCTTTCGGGAAACGAAGCGCAACTCTCCGCGGTACCATTCCGTTTGGCAAAATGCCCACTCTCGCCGAAGTTCGGCATTCTTTCCAAAATAACGGGGAAAGCCTCCGTCTATCCCTACTCTTTCCATTTCGGGAAAGCAGCTCAGAGGCCAGCGAAAACCGGTACGAATAACCGCCTTCCAGCAACGCGGCTCTCTGTGTATCCCTACTCCGGTATTCTTCCTCGTCAAAGCCTTTAGAAAAAGTATACCGGGTTTCCCCTTTTTTGTCAATGGGACGGGGAAAACTTTCGCTTTTCTTAAACATGTCTTTACGCCCGCCGATTGCCAAACCGCTTTTTTGAAGGTATAATGGGGAAAAGGAGGCGAAAGTATGATTGCAAAGGAACAATTAAAGGAAATCGGAGTTTTTGAATACCAGATTCTTTCCCCAAAGGAAATCACGTTCGAAGAAAGACTGCGGAAATTTTGCGAACAAAACGCCTGCCGGCTCTATGGAAAGACCTGGGCTTGCCCTCCCGCCGTAGGGACGGTGGCGCAATGCAAAAAGCGGTGCCTTTCCTATCAAAACGCGCTGGTGTTCAACGCGGTCTACCCGTTAGAGGATTCCTTCGATTACGAGGGCATGATGGAAGGGCACGACGCTTTTCAGGCGCTTTGTGACCGGTTATACGCGCTGATCCCCAAGGGGACGCCTTTTTTGCTTCTTTCCAACGAAGGGTGCGGACGCTGTAAAGAGTGTACCTATCCCGAGCGTCCATGCCGGATGCCGGAAAAGCTGTTTCCTTCTTTAGAGGGGTTTGGCATCAATGTTTTGGCGCTTTCCGAGGCCGCCGGGCTTTGTTACAATAACGGGGAGAATACGGTGACTTTTTTCGGAGTGCTGTTTTATTAGGAAAAGCCGGGATATCCTGGCTTTTGCTTTTATCCGTCCAGTCCCAGCTTATCATAGGAACCATCTGGAGCGATCCAGTACACCGAGACTCCGTCAAAGGTTTGAACCAGCTTTTTTCCTTCCTCTAACGGAAGCAAAAACAAGGCGGTGGAAAGGGCGTCCGCCAAAGCGGGATCGCCGCAAAATACCGTGACCGAAACCCACATATCAGCGGGATACAGGGTATCGGGATCGATGATGTGGGGGTAATCTTTCCCGTTTACCGTGTAATAGCGCTGGTAGCTGCCGCTGGTGACGGCGGCGCCGGATACCGGAAGGGTCAAAGCGGTGCTTTCGGAATCAAAGGGGTCCAAGATCCCGATGATCCAATCCTCCCCGTTCGGTTTTTCCCCTACGGTAATGACATTTCCCCCTAAACTCAAAAGGAAGTTCTTGTCCGGGTAGCGCTCTTGGACCAGCTTGGAAACATATCCCTTTCCCAAAGCGCCGGCATCGATTTGAAGGAGCGGGTCTAAAAGGGTAACGGTGTTTTGGGTCTCATCCAAAAGGATGTCGTCGATATCGGTATGGGAAGCGGCGGCAAGGAGCGCTTCCTCTTCGGGGAGAGAAGCGTTTTCCGGGTCGGCTAAGCCTTCCTCCCGCTTTTGATGCCATAAGGACAAAACGCTTCCCAAAGCGATATTGACTTTCCCGCCGGTGAAAGCGTAGACTTCTTTGCCAAAGGAGAGGAAATCCATCAAAAAGGGATCCACTGTGACCGGTTCTTCCCCGGCATGGTTTATGGTGTAGAGATTGTTGACGCCGGGGTATTCCTCGTAGATGTCTAAAAGCTGATGGCAAGAGAGAAGAAACTGGTGCAGCTCGTCGGCAAAGGCAAAAAATTCTTCTTCGGTATCGGTGTAAGCGGTGAGCACTACCGCCGTATCAAAGCAGTCGTAATAGGTGATGGAAAAAGGCTCCTTTGCCTGACAGCTGTTCAACGACAGCAAGTAGAATAAAAAGCCGAGTAAACAAATGATTCGTTTCATAAAATCCTCCCTTAACGAATAAAAAACCAATTCTATTATAGGAGATGGAAAAGAAAAAGTCGAGCAAAAAAAGTTTTTCTTCTTTTTTTGTTGAAAAACAAAGATAGATTTTATATAATAAAAAGGACAGTCAACAGAATGGAGGTTATTCTTCCCATGATACATTTTCTTGATCGTTCTTCTCTGGGCGCCCATGTGCCCCATCGGAAGAACACCAGGGAATCTTCCACGGCAGTGATGCCTGTGCCCCAGAAGATTGTGCTGATGATGTCCCAGCATATCGGCGCGCCCGCCAATCCGGTGGTGAGCAAAGGGGACAAGGTGTATGTCGGTACGCTTGTGGGCGAGGCTCAGGGCGCCGTTTCCGCCAATATTCATTCCGGCGTTTCCGGTACCGTTGCGGAGATCACCGAAATGATCGCGTCCAACGGCAGTATGCAAAAGGCGGTGGTCATTACTCCCGACGGGGAGCAAACCGTCGATCCGTCTATACAGCCCCCCAAGGTCACCGATTTTAACTCCTTTATCGAAGCGGTGCGGCAAAGCGGTTTGGTGGGACTTGGCGGCGCGGGATTTCCCGCGGCGGTAAAGCTTTCCCCAAAAAATCTCGACGGGGTGGATACCCTTTTGATTAACGGGGCGGAATGCGAACCGTACATCACCTCGGACCATCGGGAGTTTATGGAACGAAGCGACGATATCCTCGACGGGATCAAAGCGGTGATGAAGTATCTGAACCTGAAACAGGCCATCATCGGTATCGAGAAAAATAAGCCCGAAGCTATTGCGCTGATGCGGCAAAAAATCGACACTCCGTCCATTACGGTGAAGGTCCTTCCCAGCCGTTACCCTCAGGGTGCGGAAAAGACGCTGGTGGAAAGCTGTACCAAAAAAGAAGTCCCCAAAGGTGGGCTTCCGGCGGACGTAGGGGTCATTGTGATGAACGTGACCTCGGTGAGTTTTCTTTCCCGGTATCTGAAAACGGGAATGCCCTTAACCAAAAAGCGGCTCACGGTGGACGGCGATATCGTCAAAGAGCCGAAAAACGTGGAAGTGATCGTGGGAACGCCTTTTTCCGAGCTGATCGATTTTTGCGGCGGCCTGACGGCGGAGCCGGTGAAAGCGATCCAAGGCGGCCCGATGATGGGCGTTTGCCTTTTTGACCTGAGCTATCCGGTGTTAAAGCTCAATAACGCCCTTTTGGTGTTCGGCGAAAAGCTTGGGCATCTTCCCAAGCCTTCCCCCTGCATTCGCTGCGGGCGGTGTATCAACGGATGCCCCATGGGCCTTTCCCCGGTGGAGATCGCTTCGGCGTATCAACGGGAAAATAAAGAGGAGCTTGCAGCGCTTCAAATCGACCTTTGTATGGAGTGCGGCACCTGCACCTTCGTATGTCCGGCGAAACGTCCGGTGACCCAGACGATGAAGCTGGCGAAAGACTATATGAAAAAGGGAGGAAATGCGTAATGGCACAGAATTTGATCGTTTCCCCTTCCCCCCATATTGTACATAAAGACAATACGAGACAGATTATGCTGGATGTCTGTCTGGCGCTGATGCCGGCGCTGATCGCATCGGTTTTGATTTTCGGCTACCGGGCGTTTATGCTGACGGCGGTGACGGTGGCGGCGGCGGTGACTTTCGAGTATTTGTACCGGAAGCTGATGAAAAAGGAGTCTTCGATCGGGGATTGTTCGGCGATCGTAACCGGTCTCCTTTTGGCCTATAACCTTCCCCCTACCCTTCCTTTCTGGATGGCGATTATCGGCGCGTTTGTGGCGATTGTTATTGTAAAACAGCTTTTCGGCGGTATCGGCTTCAACTTCGCCAATCCCGCGATCGTAGGGCGTATCGTTCTCGCCCTCTCCTTTACCGCGAAAATGACCACCTATTCGTATCCCGAAAACGGCATCGACGCCTTTACCTCGGCGACGCCGTTAGCGGCGGCAGAGGATCCTTCCGCCTACCTGACCCTTTTCTTAGGCAACCACGGCGGTGTTTTGGGTGAGACCAGCGTGCTGGCGCTTTTGATCGGTGGCGTGTATTTGGTGATTCGTAAGGTCATTAGCCCGGTGGTCCCCCTCACCTATGTGGCGACGGTTGCCGTGTTTAGCCTTCTTTGCGGACACGATCCTCTCTACCAGATCTTGTCCGGCGGCTTGATGTTAGGCGCCATCTTTATGGCTACCGACTACACCACCTCTCCCTTCACAAGAAAGGGCAAGCTGGTGGCGGGAATTTTCCTCGGCGTGGTGACCTGCCTGATCCGGTTTTTCGGAAACAGCGCCGAAGGCGTGTCCTTTGCCATCTTGCTGATGAATATTGTGCTTCCTTATATTAACCGGCTGACGCGGCAGAAAGCGCTGGGAGGAGGAAAAGCGAAATGATGAAATTACTCAAACCGGTGATTGTGCTGACGCTGATTTGTTTGGTTGCCTCGGCGGGGCTCGCGTACACCAACAGTGTCACCGCTCCCATAATCGCGGAAAACGAGCGGATTGCCGCGGATGCGGCGAGAAAAGCGCTTTTGCCCGAGGCGGATACCTTTTCCGAGGTGGAAGGGGAGTTTGAAGGGGTGACCGACGCGTATCGGGCGGACAACGGCGCAGGCTATGTGATTACCGGAACGTCCAAAGGCTACGACGGCCAGGTCCCGGTCATGGTGGCGTTTGGCCCCGACGGTACGGTGGCTTCGGTGTATATTTCCGGTACCAGCGAAACCCCCGGCCTTGGGAAAAAGGTAGAGGAAGCGGGCTTTTTAAGCCAGTTTACCGGACTGACAGCCAAGACGCTGACCCTTTCCGAGATCGACGCCATCACCGGCGCTACCATCTCCAGCAACGCCGCGCTCACGGCCTACAACTACGCGGTAAGCGCTTATCTGACCATCAAGGAGGGAGAATAGTATGGGAAAATTTTCGGTTTTTTCCAAAGGTCTCTTAAAAGAAAACCCGGTGCTGAAACTGGTACTGGGGACCTGTCCCACCCTTGCGGTCACTACCCTTGCCTTTAACGGCATCGGCATGGGACTGGCGGCGACCTTTGTGCTGATTTGTTCCAATATGCTGATCTCCGCGCTGCGGAAAGTGATCCCCAACCAGGTTCGGATCCCCGCGTTCATTACGGTGATCGCCGCTTTCGTTACTATCGTCCAGATGTTAGTAAAGGTATTGCTTCCGGCGCTGGACGAGGCATTAGGAGTGTTTTTGCCCCTCATCACCGTCAACTGCATCATTTTGGGCCGGGCGGAGATGTTCGCTTCCAAAAACCCGGTATTAGATTCCGCTTTGGACGGCCTTGGTATGGGGTTGGGATTTACCCTGGCGCTGACGGTCATGGCGTCGGTGCGGGAAATTTTAGGCGCGGGAACGCTGACCCTTCTTCCCGGCGTCACCTTCCAGATCATTCCCCAATCCGTGGATCCTTTCGGCATTATGATTACCCCTCCCGGAGGCTTTTTCATCTTTGGCGTTACCATGGCGCTTGTGATCTATCTTGAAGGAAGAAAGGGACGGAAGATCAAATTAGAAGCTTCCTGTTCTTCCTGCCCCGCCGCGGCGGGATGCCCCGGAGCCTGTGAAGGCTGTGACGGAAAAGGAGGCGAATAGGAATGTCCCTTGGTGTGAAGCTTGCCATGATCTTTTTGACCATGGTGTTTGTGGATAACTACGTTTTGGTACAGTTTTTAGGCATCTGTCCTTTCCTTGGCGTTTCGAAAAAATTAAACAGCGCCGTGGGCATGAGCGTCGCCGTTATCTTTGTTATGGTGTTAGCCACCGCGGTGACCTTCCCGTTGTACGTTTATCTTTTGGAACCCAACGGTTTGGCGTATTTGAATACCATCGCTTTTATTTTGATTATTGCGACGCTGGTTCAGCTGGTAGAGACGGTGTTAAAGAAATTTATCCCCTCTTTGTATAAGGCGCTGGGCGTGTACCTGCCCCTCATTACCACCAACTGTGCTATTTTAGGCGTCACCCTTTTAAATATCGACAACATCACCGAAAACGGCTACGGCTTTTTGGAGAGCGTGGTCTGCGCGGCGGGCGCCGGCGTTGGATTTATGCTGGCGATGGTGTTGTTTGCCGGTGTAAGACAGCGCCTCGAGGAAGCGAATCCCCCAAAACCCTTTGAGGGACTTCCCATTACGCTGGTTTCCGCCAGTATGGTGTCCCTTTCGTTTATGAGCTTTGGCGGCATCATCGAAGCCATCTTCAACGGATAGGAGGAGCAACATGTTATCTGCGATTCTCATTATTTCGGCCTCCGGCTTGATCGGAGCGGTGATTTTGGTGGCGGCTTCGGTATTTATGCGGGTAGAAGAGGATTCCCGGGTGGAGGAGATCCAAGAAGCCCTCCCTGGCGCCAACTGCGGCGCATGCGGATACGCGGGCTGCGGCGATTACGCTAAGGCTATTGTGGAAAATGGCGCGCCGGTAAATTTATGTATCCCCGGCGGAACGGCGGCGGCCAAAAGTATCGGCGCCATCATGGGTGTGGAAGCTGGCGAAGTCGAGCGGTTTAAAGCGTTTGTCACCTGCCAGGGAAGCTACGCCCATACCCGGGACAAATACGATTACGAGGGGATCGAAAGCTGTAAGGCGGTCAACGCTTACTACAGCGGACGGACCGCTTGCCGGTTCGGTTGTTTAGGGTACGGCGATTGCAAGAAGGTCTGTAAATTCGACGCCATCATCGTGGAAAATGGGGTTTCCCGTATTGACCGGTCCAAGTGTACCGGCTGCGGCGCCTGCGCCAAGGTTTGTCCCGACCACATTATCGTTATGCTTCCCGAAAGCAATAAGCCTACGGTAATGTGCGCCAACCGGGAAAAGGGTGCCCTTACGAGAAAGGTTTGCGACCGTGGCTGTATCGGCTGTATGAAGTGCCAGAAGAATTGTCCTGCCGGAGCAATTTCAGTAAAAAACAACGTGGCTTTCATTGACATTTCCCTTTGTATCGGCTGTGGGCTTTGCGTAGAGCAATGCCCGGTCAGCGCGATCCATGTTCCCCCCAAGGCGGGAGAGCTTGTGGATTAGTTTGTTTTGATATGCCGCCGCCGCTTTTTACGGCGGCGGTTTTGTTGCAGGGAGGAAACAATGAAGAAAACGCTTCGGCTCGGAGATTTTTTAATAACGGCAATCTTGCTGTTCGCCGCGCTTTTTTTGCTTTTTTCCCCTTTTCGCACCACTGGGGAGATAGTGGTAGTCTCCGCGGACGGCGTAGTTATCGATCAATTTCCCCTACAGGGAGACGATCAAGATTTCTCCTACGAGGAGGCCGACTTTTCCTTCACCCTTCGGAGAGAAAACGGCAAAGTGGCTATGGTACAAATGGACTGTCCTGACCAAAGCTGTGTCAAAACCGGGTACATCTCCCTTTCCGGGAGCAGTATTATCTGTTTGCCCAATCGGGTGACCGTGTTGGTGACGGGAGAAACGGAGGTGGATTTCGTCCTTGGATAACCGAAGTTTTTCTTCTCTTTCCCCTCTTCGTCGATTAACGGCAGCGGCGTTGCTACTCTGTCTGGGGCTGATACTCAGCTATTTGGAAAGGCTTTCAGGGATCGACGCCCTTTTGCCCTTTCCCGGCGCCAAAATCGGGCTTGCCAATTTGGTGACGCTGTTTTGCCTTTATTTTACCGACCGAAAAACCGCTTTTTTGGTGCTGACTTTGCGGGTTTTGCTCAATAGCCTTCTCTTTTCCGGGTTTAGCGCCTTTTTATACGGATTGTTCGGAGGCGGTTTTGCCCTTTTGACCATGGCGCTGCTCCAAAAGGGATGGCCCGGGTATTTTTCTTTTTTTGGCATCAGTATCGGCGGCGCGGCGGCGCATCAATTGGGGCAGGTCTTAGCCGCGGCGATCCTTTTGAAAACCGGATCGGTGTTTCATTATTTGGGCTGGCTTTGGATCGGGGCAATTTTGACCGGCGGGGCTATGGGAGGTATTTTTTCCCTTTTGTATCCAAGACTCCAAAGGGCGGTAGACTGGAACAAATAATATACAAATCGTATTTTCTAACATAAAGTTTACAAACATGAAAAAAAGAGAGGATATCCTCTCTTTTTCTATTTACAGAAAATACATTTTCCGTTACAATAGGGCTTGTAATTATTTAGGAAAGAAGGTCGGATCATGGCGCTTCCTTTTCGCAGATCCCCAAAAAATCCCTCGACGGAAAAGCTTTGGACGAAAGATTATCTGAAAATCGGAACTATTACGTTGTTTGCCAGTATTTGCATGCAGATGCTCATTTCCTCTTTCCCCATTTATCTGGAAAGACTTGGGAGCAGTGCGACGATGATTGGAAGCGTGGCTACCGGATATACCATATGCGCCATGATCACCCGGTTTGTAGCGGGAAGCCTTATCGACCGGAAAGGTCGTTTGATCGTCGGCGTGATCGGACTGTTTTTGCTGGGTATTCCCTTAGTGGGGTATCTTTCCTTTCCCGTGGTAGCGGTGACGGTTTGTTTTCGTATGATCCAGGGTTTTGGCGCGTCGGCGACCACCATTACCACCGGAACCATGGTGGCGGATGTACTTCCCAAAAGCCGTCTGGCGGAGGGGATCGGCTATTATGGGCTGTTTACCTCTTTGGCGACAGCGGTAGGACCCGCTTTGGCGCTGTCTTTGATCCATTATACCCCAAACGTGGTCTTTGCGGTAGCACTGTGTGCAGTTGCGGTTTCCTTTGTTCTAATGCTGACCCTTCGGTACGAAAAAAGTCCTGCTTTTTTGGAAAAGATTGCGAGAGAAGATCAAGAGGAACCGGCGGCCGCCTTATCGGAATATAAAGGAGTTTGGAAGATCTTCGAGAAAAAAAGCCTGCCGTCGGCGGTGCTGACGCTTTGTATGGGTATTTGTACCGCGACATCGGTGAATTTCCTCGCCTTGTTCGCGACTTCTCTGGGACTCGAGGGAGTGAGCTTTTACTTTACCATCCAGGCGATTTTTATGGTGCTGGTTCGACTGGTAGGGGGAAAGATCGCCCGAAAAATCGGCCAGTACAACATCCTTCTGGTAAGCTTTTTGACTATTATGGTGAGCTATCTTTTGATGTCCACCATTCATTCCACAGGGGTCCTCTACCTTTCGGCGGCGATTTACGGGATTGGCTGCGGCTTTTGCTGGCCCAACCTTAATGTGCTTGCCCTTTCTGGGGTTTCCCGTACCCGCCGGGGAACCGCGAACTCCACTTACTTTGCCGCTTATGATATAGGCTCCGGATTGGGAGCTTTGATTTGGGGCGTGGTGATCGACCTGTTTTGGGAGAGCCCTTTCGGGGGGTATCGCCCCATTTTTGTTATGGCATCCGCTCTCATCGTTTGTATTGTTTTTTTACTTTTGTATCTCAAAAAGCGGTACCCCTGCGAACTGGACCGCTGATTCTAAAAAAAGCCGCCTTCGCATACATTGACCGGTGAGGTGAAACTATGCGAAGGCTGTTTTTCTTTGTGGTACTGGCTTTGTTTTTTATTGGCGTGGGCGCTTACCCTGTTGAATATGATTTGTTGCCTCCTCCGGATAACGCCACTTTTTCTCCGGCGGTTATGACCTACCCTCTTTATAGTCCCTTAAAAACCGGACGTCTCACCGATGGATTTGGATACCGGCTGGACCCGATTACCGGAGAGGAGGATTTCCATTACGGTACCGATTACGCCGCAAGCGAGGGAGATCCGATTTATGCGGTGTTAAAGGGAACAGTAATTAAAGTTAGCGAGCAGGAAAGCTACGGAAACTATTTGGTGATCGATCATTACCATGGGTTCACTTCCTTATACGCCCATTGCAAAAAGATCTACGTCGAGGAAGGGGATGTGATCGAGCCGGGGGACAAGATCGCGGCGGTGGGAGATACCGGCCGCACCACCGGCTTTCATCTCCATTTGGAGCTTCGGATCAACGGCGTCGCTTTGAATGCGAAGGATCTGTTGACGGTGGCGGAAGAATGATCTCTTTTCCTTTTTTCCACAGCCGTATTGAACTCTATTTTTCGTTTTTGTTGGAGCTAACCTTTCTTTATTTCGTGTGCGATGAGTTTTACGGCGTCTGGTCTATTTTGCTGAGCCTTCTTCATGAAACGGGCCATTTGGTTATTTTGGCGTTATTTCAAAGCTTTCCGAAACGAATTCGCTTTTCCTTTGGCGGAATCCGCATCGGGAAGCGGGAAAAAACGCTGACGGACGGAAAGGAAGCGTTGGTGCTGCTTGGAGGAAGCTTTTCGAATTTTCTTTTCGCCGTTGCCGCTTACGGGGTGGGCGCACGGTCGCTTTCCCTTCTGTCGGCGCTTTTAGGGCTATTTAACCTGCTTCCCGTCCGCGCGTTGGATGGCGGCGGACTTTTTACGCTTTTCTTTTTTCGGAGCCTGGAGGTTTCCAAAGCGTTTCGGCTGGAACGGCTCTTTTTCTTTTTGACCGGATTTTTGCTGGCGGCGGGAATGCTTTTTTTGTTTTTTCTAACCAAAAATCCCGCGTTTCTCTTTTTTTCCGTCTACTTAGCGCTTCAAGGCGGATAAATATTTTTTTCATGACGAAAAAGAAAAAACATGGTATACTAAACGGGAAAGAAGGGATGTTCGTGTATTTTCGATTGGATCGCCGGCTTTGTCCTCTGTCCTCCGAGGAGGAAATGAAGGGAAAAACGGTGGCTGTCTTTACCCGCGAAGAGGCGAAGGAGAAAACGTCGTCGACATTGCCGATTTCTTTGGCGTTAGCCATTTCTCCCGGTCGCTTTTGCAAGGCGGAACCGTTTTTAGACCGAATTCAGGGAACGTTTTTCCTTCCCCCGAGGGGGGACCGAAAGAAGGGGATACGGTTTTGCTATGTGATAGAAAAGGATTCCCTTTTGTTTTTGGATGACAGTGGTTTTGTCCTTTCCCAGCTGAATCGGATCCAAAAAAACCGGGAGTGGGATGAGCCGGGAATCGGAAGATTGTTTTCTGATTTTTTAGAGCTTTTGATCCAGTCGGATCGGGAGTACCTGGAAAAGCTGGAAAATCGCATCGCGGAAACCGAAACCGAAATTTTAAGAGGGCAGGAAGAACGGCATGTTCGGCTTTTGGCCTTCCGAAAGGAAGTGATGACGCTGAACCATTATTATTCTCAGCTTTTGGATATGGCGGAGGAGATGCAAGAGGAGGAAAACCGTTTTTTCACAAACGAGGAGCAGCGCCTCTTTAAGCTTTTCGGCGACCGGGCAGATCGTCTTTTTGAGAAAACCCGGATGCTTCGGGAATATTTGATGCAGCTTCAGGAAGTGTATCGTTCGCAGCTGGATATGCGGCAAAACCGGATCATGAAGATTTTGACGGTGGTGACCGCCATATTTTCGCCTCTCAGTCTCATCGTGGGCTGGTACGGGATGAATTTTGAGCATATGCCGGAGCTGAGCTGGCGGTTTGGATATCCGGCAGTGGCGTTTTTGTGTTTGGCCGCGGTGGGCTTTTGTCTTTGGCTTTTTAAAAAGAAACATTTTTGGTAAAAAGAAATTTTCCGCGGAAAAATGGATCCATCTTTTTCTTTTTGTCGATTTGTGGTAAGATGGAGAAGAAGAGCGGATGTTTCGACGGAAAAGAAAAGAGAGGAAGTAAAGGTTATGAAAATCGGAATTTTAGGATACGGCAATTTAGGTAGGGGCGTAGAAAGCGCCATTCGTCAGAACCCGGACATGGAGCTAATCGGCGTATTTTCCAGACGGGACCCCGCCACGGTAGAAACCAAGGGGGCGCCAGTCTACCCTTTGGAAAAAGCCGTTGAATTAAAGGATCAAATCGACGTCATGATTCTTTGCGGCGGAAGCGCCACCGACCTTCCGGAGCAGACTCCCAGGTTTGCCAGATGGTTCAACGTAGTGGATAGCTTTGATACCCATGCCAAAATCCCCGTCCATTTTGCCAACGTGGACCAGGCCGCCAAGGAAGGCAATAAGGTAGCGGTGATCTCGGTAGGCTGGGATCCGGGATTGTTCTCCCTAAACCGGATGTATTTTGGCGCCGTTCTTCCCGAAGGCGTAGATTATACCTTTTGGGGTAAGGGGGTCAGCCAGGGACATTCCGACGCCATCCGCCGCATCGAGGGAGTTTTGGACGCGAGACAGTACACCATTCCGGTGGAAGAGACGTTAAACGCGGTCCGCAACGGTTCCACCAAAAACTTTACCGCCAGAGAAAAGCATACCAGAGAATGCTTTGTGGTGGTGAAGGAAGGAGCGGATAAGGAAAAAATTGAGCGGGAAATTGTTACTATGCCCAATTATTTCGACGAGTACGATACCACCGTTCATTTTATCTCCGAAGAAGAGCTCAAAAGAGATCACAGTGGGATCCCTCATGGGGGCCTGGTGATTCGGAGCGGGAAAACCGGTTTCAACAAGGAAAATCGGCATATTTTAGAGTACCGCCTTCAATTGGATTCCAATCCCGAGTTTACCGCAAGCGTGCTGGTGGCGTTTGCCAGAGCGGCGTATCGGTTAAGCAAAGAGGGCCAGACCGGCTGCAAGACCATTTTCGATATTCCCCCCGCCTACCTCTCTCCCAAGAGCGGTGAAGAGCTGAGAAAAAGCTTACTGTAATAAAAAAACGGCGCGACCGCGCCGTTTTTTCTTTTCCTTTTTGTTATACGCCCATGCGCACCATGTTTTTAAAGCTGATGGCCAAGCTGTCGAAGGGATCGCCGTTGCAGATATCCTGCTCCACCACCACGTTTTGGATGTCGATGGCACGGCAGGCGTCGATGATATCCGGCCAGTCCAAATTGCCTTCGCCAATTTCGGCAAACATCTTGCAAACCTCTTCGATGAAAGCGGCGCCGCCAATGATCTTATAATCCTTAAAGTGGACCGTTTTCATCCGACCTTTGGCTTTTAAGATCCATTTCGCCGGATTTAAGCCGCCGCTGGCGAGCCAATGAGTATCCAAAACAAAGCCGAAGATCTCGGGATCGGTTTCTTCGAACAAAATATCGATACCCTTTCTCCCGCCGCCGAAGGAATAGCTTTCCAACGCATGGGGATGGTACACTAACCGCATACCCTCGGGCTTTAACGCTTCGCCAATCTTGTTGATGCACTTGGCGTAAAACCGGTAGCCTTCCTCCGACTCCCGATACTCTTTGGGAAGGGTGGGGAGGTTGATCTCGTTGGTTTTATAAATCTTCGCTTTGCGGATTACGTCCTTAACGGCGTCCGGATTGGAAAGAAGGGCTTCGAAATTTCCGCCTACGGTGACATTGTATAACCCATAGAAGGAGAGCATTTTTTCAAATTCCTCGTCGGTGATATAGCCTCTGGCGCCGCCCTGGACACACTCATAGCCGATCTCGGCGATTTTTTTGATGGCCGCTTCCAGATCCTTTCTGGTGCCCACGAGATTGCGGACGGTGTAAAGCTGTACTCCTTTTTTCATAGGGATCCTCCTTTGTTTTTACAGTTTGTTTGCGTTCTACTTTAGTATACAAAATCCCGCTTTGGATTACAAGGGATAAAATCACAGAAAAGGGGCGGCTGCTTTTCGCAAAATCCACAAAAGGTTTGAAAACTAAAAAGGAATATGCTACACTAAAGAAAAAGGAGGAATGTAATGTGGATGTTAAAAAACGGTTTTTAAAATATATTTCGGTGCCCAGCCAGTCGGCGCATGACGTGGAGACGGTGCCCACCACCTCCCGGCAATGGGATATGGCGAAGCTGATGAAGGAAGAACTCATAAGTATCGGACTTCAGGATGTACGGGTGAGCGACCACTGCTATGTGTACGGTGTTCTCCCCGCCACCGAAGGGTACGAGGATGTACCGGCGATCGGTTTTATCGCCCATATGGATACCTCCCCCGATTTTCCCGACGAAGGGATTCATCCCCAGATTATTGAAAACTACGACGGCGGCGCGGTGGCGTTAGGAGAAAGCGGGCTTGTCCTTTCTCCCGAAAATTTCCCCCATCTTCCTTCCCTCAAAGGAAGAACGCTCATTACTACCGACGGCACCACCCTCTTGGGTGCGGATGACAAGGCGGGGGCGGCGGAAATTGTAACCGCTTTAGAAGAGATCCAAAAGCGGAATATCCCCCACGGCAAGATCTGCGCCGGGTTCACCCCCGACGAAGAGGTGGGATTGGGGCCGTCTTTCTTTGACGTAGAGCATTTCGGCGCGGTTTGCGCCTATACGGTAGACGGCGGCAAAGAAGGGGGCATTAGCTACGAGAACTTTAACGCCGCGACGGCGGATGTGACCATCCAAGGCTTTGGCGTTCATCCCGGATCATCCAAAGATAAGATGGTTAACGCGTCTTTGGTGGGGATAGAGTTTAACGCGGCGCTTCCTTCTTTCGAAATTCCTCGCCACACCGAGGAGCGGGAGGGGTTTTTCCATCTCACCGAGATGAAGGGGGATGTATCCAAGGCGGTGTTTCGGTATATCCTTCGGGATCATGACGGACAAAAGCTTCAATACCGGAAAGATACGATGACCCATATCGCTAAAATCCTGAACGAAAAATACGGAGAAAACACGGTACAGCTCGTCATCAAGGATCAGTATGTGAATATGCTCGAAAAGATCAAGCCTCATTTCCATGTGGTGGAGAAGGCGAAGAAGGCGATGGAAAATCTCGGAATGGAACCCTATAGTCATCCTATCCGGGGCGGAACCGACGGCGCGACTTTAAGCTATATGGGTCTTCCCTGTCCCAATTTGGGAACCGGCGGGTATGCCGCTCACGGCCCCTATGAGCATGTGACGGTAGAGGGCATGGAAAGCTGTACCGAGATCTTAATCCAGATCGCTGCCCTTTACGCCGAAAAAGAATAAGGAGGAAAAGAATGCGTAAATTTATTATTGATACCGATACCGGAAGCGATGACGCGGCGGCTTTATTGTTGGCGGCGGCTTCCGAGGAGATCGAAATTTTAGGGGTCACCACTGTAAGCGGCAACGTTCCCTTAAAACAGGCGACGTTAAACGCGCTGATGACGCTGGAAACAGCGGATTGCAACGCGCCGGTTTATCGAGGCGCGGAAAAGCCTTTGCTCCGGGAGCCGGTTCATGCCGTCAACGTTCATGGCGCCGATGGCATGGGAAATCGGGATTTGATCCACCCCACCAGAAAAGCGGAGGACAAAAACGCGGTATCCTTTATTATTGAGACGGTAAAAAAATATCCCGGCGAAGTGGAAATTGTTTCTTTAGGTCCCGCTACCAACCTTGCGGCGGCAATCGTCAGCGACCGGGAGACATTAAGTAAAGTCAAGCATATCTGGTCGATGGGAACGCCGGGCTTCGGTCCCGGGAACGTAACCCCGGTAGCGGAGTTTAACGTCTTTGCCGATGCGGAAAGCTACGACATCCTTCTGCGGTCGGGTATTCCGCTGACCATTATCGGCTTTGACCTTTGTCTCGGCGACGCTATCTTTAGCGAAAAGGATATGGAAACCTTGTATGAGAAAACCCGGATGTCCCAGTTTGTTTATGACTGCACCGCGGCGGTAAGAGAATATAATCGGGAAAAACGGGGCGAAGTGGTGGTAGATATCCCTGACGCCGTGGCGATGGCGGTGGCTTTGTGGGATGATCTGGTGACCGATTCGTTGACCACCTGCTGCCGCTGCTGTTATAAAGAGGACGCGTCTTACGGCCAGGTAGTGATCTATGATCCTGCTTTGGCGCTTTCGGGAGAGGGAAATGACCGTCCTGCCAACGCTACAGTGATCCGCACCATTGACGGCGTAAAATTCAAAAAACGTTTTTTGGAAGCGATGCTGAAAAAATAAGAAAAAAGGGCAAAAAATGGAAAAATGTTTCCAAACTATGTTCAATTACAATAAAATAAAAGCCAAAAAACTAATCATAATCACGAAATTTATGAAAAAACCAAGAAAATTACCAAAGGAATTGACGCAACCGTATAAAATATTGTATAATTATTCTGGTTTCCATTTGAGATTGAAAGGAGATTGAGTAACATGGGAGCTTTGAAACCGGTAAAAGTAGGTTTGATCGGATGCGGCGCCATCGCCATTCGCTCGTATATGCCTACCATCCTAAAGAAATACAACATGATCGATATGGTCAAATGCGCGGATACCGTTCCGGAACGGGCGGCTTTGTTTGCCGAGAAATTTGGTATGAAAGCCTGCACCAACGAGGAGATCTATAACGATCCCGAGATCGAAGTGGTCTTGAACCTGACTTACCCCACCTCTCACTATGAGGTAACCAAAGCGGCCATTGAGCATGGAAAACATGTCCATGCCGAAAAGATGATGGCGGTTTCTTTTGAGCAGGGCCAGGCGCTGGCGAAGCTCGCCGACGAAAAGGGCGTTTGGTACACCCAGGCTCCGGATACCTTCTTAGGCGGCGCGTGGCAGACGGCCAGAAAGCTCATTGACGACGGCTATATCGGCGATCCCATCGCGGTACACTGCTTAGTGACCAGGGGCAGCATGATCCTCGGCGGCGTTCAGGGCAAGAGCACCAGAAGAGAAGTCCCCGAAGAATACCGTGAGAAGACCTTCGCGATGATGATGGGCCTCCCCGGCGAAAACCCCAGAGGACCGGAAGGAAGCGGCTTGCCTTTTGATATGGGCGGTTACTACTTACATAACCTCATCAATATGTTTGGCAACATCAATCGGGTTTCCGGTTATGTGAAGACCAACATCAAGAAGAATCAGAGTTTCGATCCCTTAAACGAGTTATACAAATCCGATATGGAAAACGTCGAGCCGGATACTTTAGTCGGTTCTCTCGAGTTTGATAACGGCGTTTACGGTTCCATTATCTTCGCCAGCGGCATCGACGCGATGGCGGATCAGAAATTTGTTGTTTACGGTTCTCAGGGCACCTTGGTTTGCCCCGACCCCAACTACTTCGGCGGTCCCGTATACATTCAAAGCGGCAACGGCAAACAGGTGGGCTACAACCCCAACGCGGGTCAGGATCCGGTACCTATGTTTGAGGTTCCCCCCATTTATGGCAATCTGGATGAGTCCAGAGGCATCGGCCTGGTTGACTTGGCGTTTGCGATCCGCAACGGAAGAAAGCCTCGCTGCCATTACTCTATGGGCCATCAGGCGTTTGAAGTGGTTCACGGCTTGATCGATAGCTGCAAGAACAACGTCAACCACAAGATGGTGACCAAGGTCGAGCGTCCCAAAGCGGTTCGCCCCGGCTTCAAAGGCGGCATGGGCGGCGGCGGAATGTCCCAGCAGTCCTACCTCGACGACTAATGAAAGCGATCACAAAACCCCGGCGTTTGCCGGGGTTTTGTTTTGATTAGGAAAGGAGAGAAAGCGCTTTTTTCTCTTTTCGATGCAGAAAAACCGCGATCACAGCGAGTAGGAGAAAAGCGCTGCCGGTAAGGAAAAATTGATGATGCAGATTTTTTGTCAGTTTTTCTAACAAGGTTCCGGCGTAAGGAGTTAAAAAGGAGCCGAGACTTTGGGAAATTAGGATCATTCGGGTAGCGATTTGGCCGTGTTGGGGAAAACGGGTGTGGATTTTTTCCTGTAGGAAAGGCGTAAACGCAATAAGCCCAAACCCCAATAAGAAGGCGGAAAACAGCATAGCGTAAAGGTTTTGAATGAGGCCTCCCATAAAAAACGCGGCGGCGCAGATGAGATAAAACAATACCAGGGAAAGGTCCTTCATTCTCGCATACATTTTTCCGTATAAAGCGCCGCTGCAAAGAGAACCCAGGGAAATCAGCATAATGATGGCGCTTCCGTCTTCGCTGGTTCCATAGCCGCTTTGGGTAATCAGAGTGGCTGCTTTAATAATGAAAACAGTAGCAAACATGGTAGAGAAAAACATCAACAGGCAAATAAGGAGAAATCCCGAAAGATGAGCGGGAGTCTTGAAAGAAACTTCTTTTTTCTTTCCTTGGGGAGCGTTTTGGCGTTCTACCCGAGGGACAAAGAAAGCGACAATCAATAAGACAAGAAAGTCTATGTAGTAGGTAGCAAAAGAAACGTTCCAGCCGAAAGTCAGAAGCCTTCCGGAGAGAAAAGCGGTGGTAAAGCTCCCAAGTCCGCCGATGCTGCCTTGCATACCGATCATAGTACTCCGGCTTTGGCCGTCAAAAAAATAGACGATCAAAGAGAGCATCGAAGAAGCAATCAGCCCTACGCCAAAGCCAAAGACGGCTCGGGACAGTAAAATAAGGGGAATGCTTTGAATCCATACCGGAAGGGTTCCGCTAATGCCGCAAAGGGCGGCGCCGAGAAGGATGTTTCCCTTTAAGCCAAGACGCCTTCCCACCTGTCCGCTAATGAGAATTGCCGCCATTTGGAACAGAGAAGGAATGGTGGAAATCAGTTCAATGACGTAAAGGGGATAATCAAAAAAGGTTTTGGCCATTTCCGGGATATTTCCGGTGATGGCATTGAGAGAGGCGGTAATAAAACAGCAGCTTAGAAGCGCTGCTTTTAACCGCAAGGATGATGCCATAAAGTCCCTTCTTTCGCCGATATTTAACACCTTTATTATACTCGGTTTTGGTTAGAAATGGAAATACCTGCTTTGTATTTTTGCCAATGCCTTTCGGTTATGGAAAACAGGATTGATTTCCATAAAAAAGGCTGTTATACTGGAAATGGCTGGTAAAATAAACTTTTACCTCATATTTTTAGGTAAAAATACGAGAAAGGGCGGAGCTTTTATGGGAAAAGCCAAAATTAAATTGGGATACCCCCCACTAGGCGTAGTATTTTCAGCGCGCCCGACGCGGTAAAATACCGGAATCTAACTAAGGACAAGTTAAAGGAGATAGGGGGCGCGGACTCTGTCGACATTGCCGATAGGAACCTCAAGGGGCTTTTCTATGACGATAGGGATATGGCGCCTGTTTTATATGAGGTGTGTAAATATATTGGAGTGACGCCGGGTCTGTAGGACAATAAGGAAGAACAGATTGAGGCGCATCTGAGAGGAGAATACGATGAACAAAAAGGCAAAAGCCTACGCCTTAAGGCGTGAGGTGCTGGATATGGTCTACCGCTCTAAGGCGGGACATATCGGCGGAGATTTCAGCGTGATGGAAATTCTGACGACGCTGTATTATGATGTTTTAGACATTACGCCGGAAAATTTTTCTTCCAATGATCGGGATCATTTTATCCTTAGTAAGGGCCATTCGGTGGAGGCGCTTTACGCCGTCCTTTCGGACCGGGGCTTTTTCCCGAAAGAGGATTTAAAGACGGTTTCGACGTTTCAAAGTCCTTACATCGGCCACCCCAACAACAAAATCAACGGCATCGAGATGAATTCCGGTTCGTTGGGCCATGGGCTGCCAGTGGCGGTAGGAATGGCGCTGGCGATGAAATTGGATCAAAAGCCCCATCGGGTTTATACCGTACTCGGCGACGGGGAATTGGCGGAAGGCTCCAACTGGGAAGGCGCCATGGCGGCGGGACATTACCATTTGGACAACCTTTGCGCCGTAATTGACCGAAACGGCCTTCAGATCTCCGGCACCACCGAGGAAGTGATGACCGCCGAGGACATCGAAAAACGGTTTTCCGCTTTCGGATGGGAAACTGCGCGGGTGAGCGGAAACGATTACGACGCGCTGAAAGCCGCATTCCCAAAGGCCAAGGAGACCAAAGGGAAACCCTTTTTGATTGTGGCGGATACGGTAAAGGGAAAAGGCGTTTCCTTTATGGAAAACCGGGCCGGATGGCACCATCGGGTTCCCACCGAGGAAGAGTATCTGGCGGCCAAAGAGGAACTGGAAAAGAAGGAGGCGTTTTACAATGAAACCGAAAGCAAATAAGGAAGTGATTTGCGACCAGTTGATGGAGCGGGCGAAAACCGACCGGGATCTTCTGGTTTTATGCAGCGACTCGAGAGGTTCCGCTTCCCTTGCGCCGTTTGCCGATGCATACCCCGACCAGTTTATCGAAACCGGTATCGCCGAACAGAATCTGGTGTCTATTGCTGCCGGTCTGGCGCGGTGCGGCAAACGCCCCTTTGTAGCGTCTCCTGCCTGCTTTTTATCTACAAGGAGTATGGAACAGGCGAAAATCGACGTAGCGTATTCTAAGACCAATGTGAAGCTGATTGGTATTTCCGGCGGGATCAGCTACGGCGCCTTAGGGCTCACCCACCACAGCACCCAGGATATCGCGGTGTTTACCTCTATGCCGGGAATGCGGGTTTATTTTCCCAGCGACGCGGCTTTGACCGAAGCGTTGTTACAACAGCTCATCGAGGATGATACCCCCGCTTATATCCGGGTGGGAAGAAATCCGGTGGAGACGGTGTATGAAAACGGCGTGACCTTGGAGCAGAACAAAGCGGTCACCGTCAAGGAAGGAACCGACGCTGCCCTGATTGCCTGCGGCGAGATGGTGTATCCCGCGTTACAGGCGGCAAAGACGTTAGAGAAAGAGGGAATTTCGGTTCGGGTCTTGGATATGTACTGCTTGAAACCGATTGATCAAGAAGCGGTATTAAAAGCCGCCCAAACCGGCGTAATCGTTACAGTAGAGGAACATTGCCCCTACGGCGGCTTGGGGAGCATGGTGGCGCAGATCGTTGCCGAAAACGGAAACGCTACGGTAAAATGCCTTTCCCTTCCCGATGAACCGGCGGTTGCCGGCACATCCAAAGAGGTGTTCCATCTTTATGGACTGGACGCCGAACATATCGCCGCTGTGGTAAAGGAGAGAGTAAAGAAATGAAATACATTTTAGCCATCGACCAAAGCACCGCCGGAACTAAAGCCCTGATATTTGACGAGACCGGGGAATTTGTGGGAAGAGCCGACCGCCCCCATGAGCAAAAAATCTCCAAAGAAGGGTATGTGTCCCACGATCCCGAGGAAATTTTACGCAATACCATAGCCGTGGTGCAGGATGTAGTAGAAAAAACGGGGATCGATAAAAAGGATCTTGCGGTTGTCGGGATCAGCAACCAGCGGGAGACGGCGTTAGTTTGGGAGCGGGAGAGCAAAAAGCCCATTTGCGACGCCGTAGTCTGGCAGTGCAGCCGGGGAGAAGCCATCTGCAATGCCCTTTCGGAATATGGGGATATGGTAAAGGAGAAAACGGGACTGAATCTTTCCCCCTACTTTTCGGCGGCGAAGATCGCCTGGGTTTTGAAAAACGCGACTTATGATCCCAAAACCCCTCTTTGCGCCGGTACTATAGACAGTTACCTCCTCCACTGCCTTACCGGTGAATTCAAAACCGATTATTCCAACGCTTCCCGGACCCAGCTTTTCAACATCCACACGTTAAGCTGGGACGAGGAGATCTGCAAAATTTTCGATATCGATCCAGCTATGCTGCCTGAGGTTTGCGACAGCGACGCGCTGTTCGGATACACCGATTTTGACGGCTATCTGGAACAGAAGATCCCGGTTCACGGGGTGCTGGGAGATTCCCATGGCGCTTTGTTTGGGCAAGGCTGTACCCAAAAGGGCATGGTCAAAGCCACCTACGGCACCGGTTCTTCGGTGATGATGCAAATCGGCGATACCCCCATTTTGACCAAAGAAGGGCTTGTGACCTCCCTTGCGTACAAACGGAAGGGAGAACCGGCCAAATATGTATTGGAAGGCAATATCAACTACTCCGGCGCGGTCATGAAATGGGTCACCGAGGATTTAAAACTGATCCCGTCGGAAAAAGAGGCGTCTGCCACCGCCAAAGCCGCCGATCCCGAGGACACCACCTATCTGGTTCCCGCTTTTTCGGGGCTGGGTGCTCCGTATTTTGTAAGCGGCGTGAAAGCGGCTATGGTGGGAATGAGCCGGAAAACCGGTTACCGGGAGATCGTCAAAGCGGCGGAGGAAAGTATCGTGTACCAAATTTCCGATATCCTCTTTTTGATGAACGAAGTGTCCGGTGTTCCCGTGACGGAATTGCGGGTGGACGGCGGCGCAACTCGGGATGAGTATCTGATGCAGTTTCAAAGCGATATCTTAAATATCCCGTTAGCGGTTTCCCAGCGGGAAGAGCTTTCCGGGCTGGGCGCCGGATACTTAGCGGCGATGGCATGCGGCATTTTACCGGATGACGCCCTGGAAACCATCAGCCGGAAGACCTATCTCCCCAAGATGGACGCCGCCCTTCGGGAAAAGAAGTACGCGGGATGGAAAGCGGCGGTGAAACAGGTCATTGGATAGAAAGGAGCGGGCATGGAAAAGTCGGTAGAACGATACGGGATATTAGAGCTGACCTTTTCGGGGCCCAGCACGGGAAATCCCTTTTTAGAACAGAAGGTGACCGGCCGGTTTACGGGAAAAAACGAAACGGTGACCGCCGATGGATTTTACGACGGCGACGGGGTGTATAAGGTACGGTTTATGCCGTCCTTTACAGGGGAGTACCGGTACGAGACCGACGGAAGCTTTGACGGCGCCAAAACCGAAGGGACCTTTACCGTAACCCCGGCGAAGGAAGGAAATCATGGGCCGGTGCGGGTAGTGAACCAGTACCATTTCGCTTACGAGGACGGGACGCCCTTCTATCCTGTGGGAACCACCTGTTATGTCTGGAACCATCAAAAGGTCCAGGTCCGAAAAGCGACCCTTTCTACCCTTTCCAAAGGCTATTTTAACAAGATCCGCTTTTGCGTATTTCCCAAGCATTACGACTATAATCTCACTGATCCCAAGCGGTTTCCTTATGAGGGGACACCTATGGACGCATCGGTGCTGACCAAAGACAATTTCTACTGGTACTCGGCACACAAGGAAGGAAACCATTTCGATTTCACCCGGTTCGATCCCCTCTTCTTCCGCCAGGTGGAAAAGTCCATTTTAGAGCTTCAAGCCCTCGGCATCGAGGCGGACCTTATTGTAATGCACCCCTACGACCGCTGGGGCTTTTCGGAAATGACCAAGGAACAGGACGACCTGTACTGGAACTATGTCATCGCTCGGTTTGCGGCGTTTCGAAACCTTTGGTGGAGCCTCGCCAACGAATACGATCTGTTAACCAAAAAAACGGTAGCAGACTGGGAACGGTACGCGGACATTCTTTGTAAAAAGGACCCCTACCGCCATTTGCGCTCCATCCATAACTGCCACGCCTTTTACGACCATACCAGACCCTGGATCACTCATGCCAGCATTCAGCGGCAGGATCTTTATAAAACCACCGAGTTTGTTTCCGATTATCGGATCCGGTACCAAAAACCTATTGTTATGGATGAGATCGCTTACGAAGGCAACATCAACCACGCTTGGGGAAATATTTCCGGTCCGGAGTTAGTACGGCGGTTTTGGGAAGCGGCGGTAAGAGGCGGATACGCGACCCATGGGGAAACTATCCTCAACGACAGCGGTCTTTTATGGTGGAGCCACGGCGGCGACCTTTACGGAGAAAGCCCCGCCCGAATCTGGTTTTTATGGGAGATTCTAAAGGAAACGCCGGGATACGGACTGAAACCATGGAGCGAAAAGCCGTTTACATGGGATGACATTGTGGCGGTTCCCGAGGAAGACCGGTATCAGGGGGAATATTTCCTTTTATATTTCGGAAACTTCCGCCCCTCCTTTAGGGAGTACTATTTTGATGAGGAAACACCCTATCGGATTGAAATCATTGATACTTGGGATATGACCATTTCCGATATCGGCATACAGAAAGGGAAAATCCATATTCCCCTTCCGGGAAAAGAATACGTGGCCATTCGGATCCGAAAGGAAAGAAACGCATAAAAAAGACGCGCATTGCGCGTCTTTTTTGTTTCCTTAAACGGTACGAAGATACTCGTAATCCTCTTTAACACACTGGAAGATGTCGTCCAAATAATCCCATTCCCGTTCCACGATGTAGGCTTTGGCGCCCTGGGCATCTGCGGCCGCTTTGATCGCTTTCCAGTCTACGATTCCTTTTCCGGTGGGAGAATTCATCTTTTTGGTCTCCATCATCGCCGCACGCATTTCGGGGGTAAAGATGGGCCGTCCATTTTCGTCCCGTTTGATCTTGGACATATCTCTCGGGGGCTGTACGCCGGTCACCTTACCCGCTTCCTTGGCATGGATCAGTTCAAACCGTCCCGCATGCTTTTGGATAAACTCGACGGCGTTGACACCAGCAGTAGTGCACCATCCCACGTCCAGCTGGAAAATAACCTTAGAAGGATCGGTATTTTCCATCAAAATCTCCAGTCCGTATTTTCCGTTGTACTGGGCAAATTCCTGGGTGTGGTTATGGTAGCCGTATTTTAATCCCGCTTTGGCGCAGGCTTCGCCGACGGCGTTGAGCTTTTCCGCCAGTTCCATCGCCTCGTCATAGGTGGTAAAGTTGGCCATCGGGCAGATCATGTACCGGGCGCCCACCTCGGCGAGAAAATCGATGTCCCCCAAAGCGCGATCCAAGTGAACATGAGAAGAAATGGCGTCTAAATTCAGGTCCGCCAGCACTTTTTTCATTTCTTTGGCGTCCAGCCCGCCGTAGCCGCCGGCAAACTCGATGCCGGTGTAGCCGATTTTGCTCAATTTTTCCAGCGATCCGATGTAGTCGTTACGAATGGCGTCGCCCAAAGAGTAGGTTTGGATATATACCTGTTCCATAAGCTTTCATCCTTTCAAAAACAGGCGGAGACAAAATCGTCTCCGCCCGCATTTAATATTAGAATTTGACTAATTCGCCGGTAGCGGCAGATTTGTAAATGGCGTCCAAAATCTTGGTTACGGTAAATGCCTGCTCAGGTTTTACGCAAAGCTCGCCTTTGCCTTCGATAGCATCCAGCCAGATTTTCGCTTCCTGCTGAGGAGGAGGCAACAAAGACGCGCCCTCGAAGAAGTCAACACCAGCCGTCTTAGTTTCAGGAAGAACGGTGGCCATCCGGTCAGCAACAACGGTGTTGATCCGCAGGCCTCTGCCCATACCGTCAGTATCGCGCAAATCCGCACCGCCCTTAGTACCGGAAAGGAAGGTCTCCGCCTCGCCGACGTCAAGAGTGTTCAACGCCCAAGAGGATTCAACAACGATTACGGAACCATCTTCCATGGTCACAAAACCGAAAGCGGAATCTTCTACTTCGTAGGTCTTGTTGTCCCAGGTGCCCATGGTGTTGCCCTGATTGCCCGGCTCGAGGAATTTACCAAGTTTTTCAAAGGAAGCGCCCATGACACTCTTGGGTTTGTAGTTATTCATCATCCACAAGGTCAGATCCAGCGCATGGGTTCCGATATCGATCAACGGACCGCCGCCCTGCTTGGATTTGTCGGGGAATACGCCCCAGGTGGGAACGCCTCTTCTGCGGATGGCGTGCGCCTTCGCGTAGTAGATATCGCCTAAAGCACCTTCGTCGCAAAGCTGCTTCAAGGTCTGGACTTCCTGACGGTAACGGTTCTGATAACCAATGGTAAAGAGCTTTCCGCTCTTCTTCCAAGCTTCCATCATCTTTTCCGCGTCTTCGGTGGTCGCCGCCATAGGTTTCTCGCAGATGACGTGCTTGCCGGCCTCGAAAGCGGCAACAGAAATCTCACAGTGGGAAACGTTGGGGGTGCAGACATGGACATCGTCCAGCTTCAAGCTTTCGTCCGCTAACATTTCTTTGTAATCGGTGTATACTTTCGCACCGGGAGCGCCGTATTCTTTCGCGGCTTTTTCCGCTCTTTCGATGATGATATCGCAAAACGCGACGATATCACAACGGTCGGCAAAGGCTTTTAAGCCGGGAAGGTGCTTTTGATTGGCGATACCACCGCATCCGATGATACCGGTTCTGATTTTTGCCATGGTCGTTTCCTCCTCAAATATGTATTATTCCGTTTGTAATCGTTTACATACGTTACATGGTTCATTATACCCTTTTTATGCAGTAAAGTCAATCCTTTCTACAAAAGGAGGAAAAAAAACGTCAGTTTGCATAAATCAAAGGGTTTACTTTTGTAAAAGCCGACTTTTCTCATCTACTTCATAAACCATTACAATTTGAGCAGGTCGTTTGCGATCTCCTGGCAGACATCCTCCGCCTGGGGTAAAATCCCCAGCTTATCCAAAAAGGCGTGACCTACGCCGCAATACCGCAAAATCCGGGTATCTACCCCCGCGTCGCGGAGAAGCTTTCCGTAAATCTCGTTGGAGACGCGAAGGCCGTCAAACTCGGCGTCGGCGATCAGACATTTGCATAGCCCTTTCTTATCGGCGTAAATGGGACTGACGTAAGGGTTTTGAATTTGGGACAGATCCCCGTTCAGGTAGGTTTGGGCGGAGCCTTTGACGCCGCTTTCATCCCCTTCGGCAGGACGCCCCAACCGGATGCCCGGCTCAATGAGGGAATACTGCTCCTCGTTGATGACGTAGTCGGAAAGCTGCCACGCAAATCCCGCGTCTTTCAAAGCGCCCAGCGTGACCGCCGGATACAGCAAAGCCTGGTACTTTAACATATGGGTACCGAAATCCCGGTCCTTGACCGCCACGGCTGCCGTCAAATTGCCGCCGGCGCTGTCGCCGCCCATACCGATTTTTTCTTTGTCGATACCGTAATCATCGGCATGGTCATAGATGTACTTCAGGGTCGAAAAACAGTCGTTAAAGGCGTTGGGGAAGGGTTTTTCCGGCGCCAGGCTGTAATCGATGTTAAAAACTACCGCGTCGGCTCGCTCGGCAATTAACCGACAGGGGTTTTCTACCGTAAAAGGCGTTCCGCCCACCCAGCCGCCGCCATGGATGTAGATAAAAGCGGGGCGTCCGGTTTTTCCTTCCGGTTTCCTCGGATAGTAGATCCAAAACTTTACAACGTTCCCGTCAAAATCATGCTCTTCGTATTTGGTCCAGATCTCCACCGTGTTCATATTCCGGTTGGGGAATCCCATCATTTTCCGCATATCCTCGACGCTGCGTACTGCCGGCGCGGCGTTTTGGTTATGCGCCATTTTGGTAAAGGCGTCGGCGCGTTCTTTCGCCATTTGAAGCTCTCTTGGGTCCATGACTCCTTCCCGGTCGTCATCGGGAACGATTTTGAGCTGCACCTTGGTGCCGTACATTTCGGTTTCCCGATGGGTATTCTGCATCACTTCAAACAATTTGGGATCATATGCTTGCATAGTGACTCTCCTTTCATTTTCCTAAAAAAAGAAGCGGTCTCTCTCTTTTTTTAGGGATTGTTCCAAATGTACTCTATCACATTTTTCAGAAAAAGTCAACGTGACAGTGAAAAGTCTGTTACAAAAATGTAACTTTTAAGCCGGAAAAGTTACAAAAGGGTTGCAATCAATGACAAAGTGTGTTATACTGGACCTGTTGAATCAGAAAGGAGGCTTTGGATGGAACCCTGGTATCAGCTCGGAAAGAACGCGAAAGTAGCTTTTCTTCGCTTTTTAGAAAAGGTGGGCGTCTGCGTTTGGACGGTGTTTGTGCTTATAGGAACGGCGGTGCGCCCGGTTTTTGTCCTTAGCTTTTTATTTTTTCATAAACAGTTTCACAAAGGAAAAGCTTTTGCTCACACAAAATGGGATGAATGGGTGGCGCGCTTTTGCGATACCCTCCGGGAAAAAGGCTGGATCTCGGCACTGGTTCCCTATCTTTCTCCGGTGGTGGGATTGCTTTTTTTGTTTGTTACGGTACAAAAGGGCTTGAGCGCCGAGTACGCAGTAGCGGTATGCACCGAAGACGGAACGGTGGCCTATGTGAGCGACGAGGCGGTGTACGCCAACGCGAAGGAGACGCTTTCCCAAAAAAGCGTTGACGGCGCTTTTTCCTCCTCGTCCTCCTTGCGCTTGGTAAAGACGGACGCCGAATCTCTTCTCTCTACCGAGGAATTGGCAGAGGCGATTCTTTCCCATACCGAAGAAGCGGTGGCGGGCGAAGGATTGTTTATTGACGGGGAATACTGCTGCGCGGTGGAAGAATCCGGCGTGATCCAAACGGCGTTGGACTGCATTTTGAGCCGGTATTCCGACGAAGGAAGCGCGTCTTTCGTTGAGGAGATTACGGTAAGAGAAGGAATCTACCCCGCGGACAGCGTGCTTTCTAAAGAGGAGTTGACCGTCCTTTTAGACAGTTCCCTTTCTTCCCCGGAGGTCTCGCTGTCTTACGCGGCAAGGGAGATTTCTTCTGAGGAAGTGCTTCGGGAGCTGGAAGCAGAGGCAGAGATTTCCCTTCCGGTTTTGACCGTTAAAACCATTCGCCGGGAAGAGGTTACGGAAGCTATCCCCTTTTCTACCGAGATCCAGTATGACGACACGAAATACAGCGGCTATGAAGACATTTTGGTGGAAGGAAAAGACGGTAAACAGCTTTCCGAATATAATGTGGAATATATAAACGGCGAAGAAGTGGGGCGCACCCTTTTGTCCCAGACGGTGCTTTCCGAGGCGGTGACGGAAAAGAAGATCCAGGGTACCCGGTATGTGGAGGAAGGGACGCTGATTTGGCCGCTGGGAGGCGTCGGCGGTTATATTAGCTGCTACTACGGGGAAGACGGCCATAACGGGGTGGATATCGCCGCTCCCTTTGGCACCGATATCTATGCCGCCGCTTCCGGTACGGTGGTGGTAGCCAACTGGTACTACAGCTACGGTAACTGTGTGATGATCGAGCATCCCGACGGCACAAGAACGCTGTACGGCCATTGTTCCGCCTTATATGTTTCGGTGGGAGAAACGGTGACGGTGGGCCAGGTTATCGCCGCCGTAGGCAGCACCGGCTATTCTTCGGGGAACCATCTTCATTTCGAGTACTACCAAAACGGAAGCCGGAAAGATCCTCTGGACTTTTTGGAAGGATGGGAGTACTATAAGGTAAAACGATACTAAGAAAGAAGGATGACCTTGGAGATCGAAAAGCTCTTCTCCCTTTTGCATACTGCCGAGGCGCTAAAAGATAACACCCGTCACTCCTGGACATCCAAAGGGCGGCGGGAAAGTGTGGCGGAGCATTGCTTTCGTCTCTCTGTCATGGCGTACTTTGTTAAAGACGAGTACCCCGGCTTGGATTGGAACCGGTTGATTTTAATGTGCCTGTTTCACGATATGGGCGAAGCCTTTACCGGGGATATCCCCGCTTTTATCAAGACAAAAGAGGATGAGAAACGGGAAGAGAAGGCCATTGACGGCTATCTTTCTGACCTTCCTGAGCCGTATCGGAAGGAGCTTTCGGAACTGTTTTCCGAAATGGAAGCAAGAAAAACGACAGAAGCAAAACTTTGCTGGGGATTAGATAAGATGGAGACGCTGATCCAGCATAACGAAGCGCCAATTGAGACCTGGCTTCCGTTGGAGTACGAAAAGAACTTTACCTACGGAGAAAAAGAAACCGCCTTTTCGGAGTATTTGATTCGCCTTCGAAAGGAGATCAACCGGGTGACTTCGGAAAAGATCCAAAACGAGAAAAAATAAAAACGACGCTGCGAAAGCAGCGTCGTTTTGTTTTTTAATATTGCCGGCCCCAGAAAATCAAATGCTTCGCGGGTTTTCCGCAGCAGACACAGGTGTCCGCAATGGGTTCCCGCAGCGCAGGATCGGAAGGAATGCACCGGGATTTTAAGCCGGTCGCCTCTTTGATCTTGTTTTCGCACTCCTCGTCGCCGCACCACATAGCGCGGATAAATCCGTTGCCTTTTTGAGCGATGGAAAGGAAGGTCTCCCAATCCTTGGCGTCAAAGGTCATATTTTGGCGGTTGTCCAACGCCTTTTGGTACAGTCCCTTCCGGACCGCTTCCAACGCCTCGGGCACCTTTTGCTCCAGCTCGTCCAAGGAAACCACGATCTTTTCCCGGTTGTCTCTGCGGACCAGGACGCACTGGTTGTTTTCCATATCCCGGGGACCGATCTCCAGCCGCAGAGGAACGCCCTTCATTTCGTATTCGCTGTATTTCCATCCGGGAGAATTATCGCTGTCGTCCAATTTGACCCGAACCAATCCCTTTAACCGGTCAAACAGTTCTCTCGCCTTGTCCATTACGCCAGGCTTATTGGCGGCCACCGGAATAATGACTACCTGAATGGGTGCCACCGCGGGGGGAAGTACCAGCCCGTTATCGTCGCCATGGGTCATAATGATACCGCCGATCAAACGGGTGGAAACACCCCAGGAGGTCTGGTGGGGATACGCTAACTTGTTGTCCCGGCCGGTAAACTGGATATTAAAGGCTTTGGCGAAGCCCTGGCCGAAATAGTGGGTGGTTCCCGCCTGCAAGGCGACGCCGTCATGCATCATCGCTTCGATGGTGTAGGTGGCTTCCGCGCCGGCAAACTGCTCCTTTTTGGTCTTTTGCCCTTTCAATACCGGCATCGCCAGCTCATTTTCACATAACGACGCGTAAATATCCAACATTTGGAGCGTCTCTTTTCTCGCTTCCTCTTCGGTTTCATGCATGGTGTGGCCTTCCTGCCACCAGAATTCTACCGAGCGCAGGAAGGGACGGGTGGTCTTTTCCCAGCGCACCACCGAGCACCACTGATTATATAGCTTGGGGAGATCCCGGTAAGAATGGATGATGTGGGCGAAATGCTCGCAAAAGAGAGTTTCCGAGGTGGGACGGACGCAAAGACGCTCCGAAAGCTTTTCGCTTCCGCCGTAGGTGACCCACGCCACTTCGGGAGCAAACCCCTCCACATGGTCCTTTTCCTTTTGCAGCAGGCTTTCGGGAATAAACATGGGCATG
>CALXGT010000068.1 GCA_944387915.1 uncultured Clostridia bacterium | reverse complement strand
TGGTATGCGGTTTCCGACATAATGGGAATAATTTCGTACCCTTCGGCTTTTACCTGCTGTAGCGCTTGGAAAACCGGTTCGAAGGTACAAAACGATCCGGTCATAACAACGCCGATTTTCATTCGTTTTCCCTCCTTTCTAAAGATTGCTTTACGATTTCCCGATAAATCAATTCTGCCGCTTCCTCTACATAATAGTCGCTGGGAATCGAGAGGGCTTTTCGGAAAATTCTTCCGCTGTTTTGGACCGCATTTTGGTCAATCCCGAAGGGCGCGGAAGCCAATTCCAAAAAGAAGGCACGCGGTTTGGTTTTTTGAATTTCTTCCTTCCCGATTACAGGGGATGGGACGGTGTTGATGATGATATCCGCCTTTTTTAAAACGGCGTCGGAAATGGGGTAAAAGGAGGAAGAAATGCCGGCAAAAGCCGCCTTTTTTCGGTCCTCTTCTTTCCGCAGCGCGACGATAACGGATGCGCCAAAAGTCTTTAATAAATGAGAAAGCCGGCTCCCAATACGTCCATAGCCGGTAATTAAAATATTTTTTCCTAACAGGGGTTCTTGTATTTCCCGTTGGAGGAGTTTAAAGGCGCCTTGCGCTGTTAATGTGGCATTTCCGTTTAAAAAATCCGGTTGCACTCCGTAATCGAAGGTGTGTAATTTTCTTCCGAAGCAGGCTTTTTTTGCGGTAGAAAAAAGGCCGCCGGCTACTACGGTATTTGGCCCGCATAAGTCCAATACCCGTGAAAGGATCAGCGGTTCTTCGCTGAGAGGGGCGTTGACGGTTTGCTGATCCCGGCTTATGGGAAGAGGAAGGATCAATAAAGAAGGCGGTGCGGAAACCTCGTGGAGATGAAAAAGATGGGTGACCCCTTGGGGCATGGTATATTCTTTGGAAAAGCCCAGCATCGATACCGTATAGCGTTTTTGCAAAAGTGCAGACAGCCGTAAAAAACGTCTGTCTCCGCCGACGATCAGGGCAGAAAGCTTTTGTTCCATAACTCCCTCCTGATTTGTATAAAAAGTGATGAAATCGGTGAATGAAGATACTGTACTATATGAAGAAAATTTATGCGAGGTGCATCAAAGAAAAAAGAAGAAAATTTTAGAATTTTTTTAAAATAAATCTGGCTTTTTTTTGCGAAATGTGGTAAGATAATAGCGGATTTTGATTTGACGTCTCCGAACGGGGACCTCGAATCGTTAGAAAGGAGAAAAGAATATGAAAAAGTATGTTTGCGATGTTTGCGGGTATATCTATGACGAGAGCGTCGGCGAGGCGGATGCGGGGATTGCCCCCGGCACCGTTTGGGCGGATGTTCCCGACGATTTTGTTTGCCCGCTTTGCGGCGTTGGAAAAGATCAATTTTCCGAGGCGGAATAATCGAACAAATAGCGAAAAAAACCGGTGCGATTTCTTCTCGCACCGGTTTTTCGGTTATTGTTGCGGCGTTTTTTTTCGAATGCTGATCTCGCCGGTATTTAGGGTATGGAGAATTCCTTCTTCGTCTTTTACCAAAAGGCAGCCGTCCTTGTCGATATCCAATGCTACCGCCGGATATTGGTGGGTTAAAGTAATGACTTGGATTTCCTCTCCTAAAAACAAAAGTCGTTTTCGATATCGGTTTAGAATCTCATCCTTATTTTCCGGAAAATTGCCGTCAATTAAGAAAGCTTCCAACGTTTCCATAAGTTTAGCGGAAAAGCGAGCGCGGGAAATTTTTTTTCCGGTCTCAAGCAAAAGGGAAGTAGCGGTGTTTTGTATTTCCTTGGGAAAATCTTCCGTTTGGTGGTAGAGATTAACGCCCATCCCCACAATGAGGTAATCCACCATGCCGCTTTCGCCCTCCACCGAGCCCTCCGTCAGGATGCCGCTGGTTTTTTTCCCGTTCAGATAAACGTCGTTGACCCATTTGATTCCGGCGCGCACGCCGGTAAGGGCTTCAATCGTTTCCGCAATTGCTACCGCGGCTAAGAGAGTAAAGCTGTTCATTTCCGAAAGAGAAATTTTCGGTCGTAAAATTACCGTAAGATAGACCCCTAATCCCGGGTCGGAGGAAAAGCTTCTTCCTTTTCGCCCTTTTCCGGCGGTTTGCGCAGCGGCGGCTACCAGCGTCCCGTTTTTTGCTCCCTGCGCCGCCAACTCTTTTGCCTTGTTGTTGGTGGAATCGATAGAATCAAAAAAATAGATAGGCTTAGCGATGACCTTGGTATGGAGAAAACGTTGAATTTCGTGGGCGTTAAATACGTCGGTAGGAGAGAGAAGGTACCCCTTATTGGGAACGGATTGGATTTGGTACTCTTTGGAGAGGGCCAGAATATGTTTACGAACAGCCGTTCGGGAAATGGAAAATTGTTTTGCCAACATTTCTCCGGACACAATCTTTCCCTCAGAGGCTTGCAAAACGGCTAAAATTTCGTCTCGAATCATCTCGTCAACTCCTTTCTTTTATTGTACCACACAGAAAATTCGAAGGCAATATATCGCAAAAAAGCAATCCGGGAAAAAGAAAGGGCTCGAAAACAAGCTAAAAATCAAAGCTTGTTTCTTTTCTTTCTTGACAAACTAATGAAAATTCATTATACTGGACATATCTGGAAAGGAGTTGTAATTATGGCGCAGTTTACCTGTAATTTTATTTCCTACGCGCTCAAGCGGGCGACGACGGTGAGCGTAATTGTTCCGACGATGACTTTTCCCGAAAGTACCGGGATGGGGTTAAAAGACGGAGAAAAGCTGACACATCAGCCTAAAGGAAAATATCCTGTTTTATATCTTCTTCATGGGGGAGGAAACGATTTTTCCACTTGGGAGCGTTACACCCAAATCGAGCTGTTTGCCGAGGAATACAATGTGGCGGTGGTACTGCTTTCGGCGGAAGACAGCGCCTTTACGACGCCGAAACATCATCTGTTCATAACCGAGGAGCTTCCCGATTTTATCTCCGCGCATTTTCCCGTTTCGGTTCGTCCGGAAGACAGCTTTATCGCCGGTCTTTCTATGGGCGGCGGCGGAAGTTTGTACCAGGTGCTGAAAAAGCCGGGACAGTATGCGGCGATCGGTATTTTCTCCAGCGGCCTGATGCGGGGGAATTATGTGTATGACGGCGTCCCGGATGTGGATGCGGTGAAGAATTTCTTCGCCGAAGGAAAGGTTTTCCCGAAAGCCTATATCGCCTGCGGGGAAGAGGATTTTAACTGGGGATATCTTCCCAAATTTAAGGATCTTCTTATTGAGCTTGGCGCCGATGTAACCTGGGATCATCTGCCGGGGTACGGACATGAATGGCGTTTTTGGAATATTCAGGTGGAGAAATTCCTGCAATGGATCCCGAGAAGCGATTATTACGCGCCGTTCGGAAAACGAAAAGCATAATAAATAAAGAAATAAAAAACGCGAAGCATTTGCTTCGCGTTTTTTATTTTGTAGAAAAGAGGAAACGATATCATAAGATATAAGAAAATCATTTTACCTATACTTTACACTATGCGCACGCAAATATCTTACGGGAGGATTAGTATAAATGCGTGAGGTCTTGCGGATGAAAGATATGGTAGGCGCGAACCGTTTCCTAACGTTTTTATTTCGGGTAAGACGCTTTGTTTCGGAAATAATGAAAACGAAGGTATTTTGATTTTACTTTGAAAAGACGGCCAAGGGTGGATGATTTACATTGATTCAAATATACACCGAAAAGATAGAAGGGGAAAAAATATGACGAAACAAGCAATTATAGATATTGGTTCCAATTCCATGCGCCTTACCTTATATCATACCGACGGTGATTCCTTTAAAATTCTGTTTAAAGAAAAAATTATGGCAGGACTGGCCGGATATGTTGAAAACGGAAGATTGTCCCAAGAGGGGATGGACCGTGCATGTAAGGGATTGTTGGAATTTCGGGAAATTTTGAGCGCGTTGGGCATTGAACAGGTAGAGGTTTTGGCGACGGCGTCCTTGCGGAATATCACCAATACGGAAGAAGCCGTTTCGTATATGAAACAGGTTACCGGATTTTCCGTTCAGGTCATCAGCGGGAAAGAAGAGGCGTTTTTCGGATACAGCGGGGCGATGCGGGAATTCCATTTAGATTGGGGCGCGTTTACCGATATCGGGGGCGCCAGTACGGAGATTGTCGTTTTTTCCGGGGGAAAGCCTTTTTTTTCCGCCAGCTTCCCAGTGGGATCTTTAAATTTGTACCGGGAATATGTAAAGAAAATTCTAAACAAAGAAAAAGCGCTTCATCGTATACAACAAAAAATTGAGAAGGAAATCGTTTTAGAGGAAAGCCTTTTATCCTATGGCGCCGCGCCCTTGGTATGCGTAGGGGGGACAGCGCGATCTATTTTGCAGATTGCCAAAAAGCTGTATCCGGAAAAAGGGGAAAGAAACTATGTCACCGATAAGGAACTGCGTGATATCTGCAAAATACTCTTTTCGGGAGATCGGGATGCGATTGATTTGATTTTAAAGATTGCCCCGGATCGAATTCATACATTGATTCCCGGAGCAAGCATTTTGCAGTATATTGTTCACCGATTGGGTTCTCATAAACTCATGATTAGCAAGTATGGCGTTCGGGAGGGGTATCTGTGCCAAAAAATTCTTCAGACCGATTTGAATGGTATCTCTACACCCAAAATCGGGAATTGAGCTGGTTGCGTTTTAACGAACGCGTATTGGAAGAGGCGGGCGACCGTTCCAATCCTCTTTTGGAGCGGTTAAAATTTGTCGCTATTTTTTCCAGTAATCTGGATGAGTTTTTTAGGGTGAGGGTGGGAGCTTTGTTGGATTCCGCCATGTTTTATCCTCAAAAAATAGATAAGCGGAGCGGTTTCACCGCGTATGAGCAGTTAAGAAAAATATATGGGCAGATTCCCGAACTGATCCAACGCAAACGACTCATTTATAAGCAAATCCTTTCGGAGCTTGCCAGGTATACCATGAAGGACCTGCCTTTTTCCTCTCTGACTTCATTGGAACAGGAAGGGGTAAAGCGATGGTTCCAAAATTATGTTTCTCCTATGCTTCATCCTATGATCGTGCGAAAAGGAGATCCTGCCCCCTTTTTTATCAACCAAAGCTTATATACTGCCGCGCTGTTAAAAGGGGAGAACGGGGAAACCGCTATGGGATTTGCGGAGATTCCAAAGACGCTGCCCTCCTATTTTAGGATTTCAGAAAAGGAAGTTCGCTTTATTCGCGTTGAAAACGTAGTTTCCAAATGGGCTTTCGCCTTATTTCCTTCCTTTCGCATCGTCGATGTTTGTACCATTCGCGTTACACGAAGCGCCCATCTTTTTTTAGGGGCAGAAGCACCGGACGACGGGACATCTTTTCCGGAACGCATAGAGAAGCTTTTGAACGTTCGAGAGACGCTTTCTCCGGTACGGCTGGAAATCGACCGAAAGATATCCGATGCATGGATGGAGCAGCTGATGCATTTGGTTTCGGTACAGCGGCAGCAGGTTTTTGTGGATCATAGTCCGCTGAAAATGAATTACTTTTATCGGTTGGCGGATGAATTTCCAGAAAAAAAGAGGAACCGCCTTACTTTTGCGAAGTACGAGCCGCGATGGCCCAAAGAAATTTCCCGACAAAAGAGTATCATCGAACAGGTTCAGCAAAGGGATCGCTTGCTGTTTTATCCTTTTGATTCGGTAGATCCTTTTTTGGACTTGTTGTCCGAAGCGGCGAGCCGGTCGGACGTTGTCTCTATTCAAATTACGGTTTACCGTCTTGCGCCTTCCTCCAAAATTGTCGATGCGCTGTGCCGTGCGGCAAGAAACGGGAAAAGAGTAAGAGCTTTGATGGAGCTGCGCGCGCGTTTTGATGAGGAAAACAACATTCGCTATGCGAAAATGCTGGAAGAAGCGGGCTGTGAAGTGATTTACGGTTTTCGGGATATGAAGTGCCACAGCAAAATTTGTCTCATTACGCTAAAAGACCACGGCATAGTAAGGTATCTTACTCAGATTGGCACAGGCAACTATAACGAAAGGACCAACCGCGTTTATGTGGATCTCAGCCTTTTAACCGCATCCCAGAGAATCGGAGAGGACGGAGAGGCCTTTTTTGAAAATATGGCTATGGAAAATTCCGACGGAAAATATAAAGAATTACTCGTTTCGCCCCGGCAAATGAAATCGGCGCTCTTTTCTCTTATCGACGAGGAAACGAAAAAAGGATCCTTGGGATATATTTGCATCAAAGTCAATTCCGTGGCGGAACGGGATTTGATTGACAAATTAAAAGAGGCGTCTCAAGCCGGCGTAGAGGTTCAGTTAATTGTTCGAGGGATTTGTTGTATCTTACCCGGTGTTCCTACATACACCGACAACATCTCTGTTGTTAGTATTGTAGGACGTTTTTTGGAGCATGCCCGCATTTATTGCTTCGGAAGGGGAGAGGCGGCTAAAATTTATATTTCCTCCGCCGATTTGATGGGAAGAAATCTAAACAGGCGGGTGGAAATCGCCTGCCCTATTCATGATCCTGCTCTTCAAAAACAACTAAAATGCATTCTCCGTTGCCAGTTAGAGGATTATGTAAAAGGAAGATGGCTACAGCCGGATGGATCCTATCGAAAAAAAGGAAAGAGAGAATCCCTTTTCAAAAAAAGCAGCCAAAGTCAGTTTATGATGCAACCGTTACAGACCAAAGGCGCCTTTCAATCCGACAAAAAAGATGGGAAGAGGCGGCTTCAAAAATTTTTAAAGTTACGACAGCGATAGAATTCTCCTTCTTCATAAAAACCCCTTTGTCCGGCAGATATTTGCCAAGCAAAGGGGTTTCATTTTGTTAAAAATACGCTTCAAAGAGGTACCAGTTCGGGGCGAGCTGTTTGGTATAGCCGTGGTTATCTCCTTCTCCCTGCCAGGTGTAGCCGTCATCGCTTGGGGTCAAGGGAAGATCCGTGTTTTGGAAAGGAAGGGGAACATCCTTTTCCGAATAATAAACGCCGGCATAGGATGTAGAGGAACCGAGTCCCTTTTGTTCTATCTGAAACTCTACCATGGGGTACTCTCCGTCCCAAAAATCGATCTGAGAAACGCCGGGACAGGTTATCCCTTCCGCAGTTTTACCGGAGAGGACCTGCGCGGCCGCTTTCGAGAGTGCCTCTTGGTTTTCTTCAAAGAAGCGTTCCGGCGTGTCGTTCGCGTTGCTGCGCCAAAGGGCGAGAGCGCAAAGGAGAACGCTGAGTAAAAAAGCGATCCCTCCGAGAAGCCGACGGTTTCTTCCTGTTTCCATAGAATCTCCTTTCAGTTCTTTAAGCTTTGCATAGGAGCGGGAATCCGGCCTCCTCGATGGATGAAAATATCGGGGGCGGTTTGGTTTACCGGCATCACCGGTCCGCTTCCCAAAAGACCGCCAAATTCTAATTCTTCCCCCACTTTTTTGCCGATAGCGGGGATGACGCGGACGGCGGTGGTTTTGCTGTTGACCATGCCGATCGCCGCTTCATCCGCAATGATGGCGGAAATGACTTCCGGCGTTGTTTCGCCGGGAATGACGATCATATCCAATCCCACCGAGCAGACGGCGGTCATCGCTTCCAATTTTTCCAAAGTCAGATTTCCGCTTCTCGCGGCGTCAATCATCCCCGCGTCCTCCGATACCGGAATAAACGCGCCGGAAAGGCCGCCTACATGGGAAGACGCCATAACGCCTCCTTTTTTAACGGCATCGTTTAACAGCGCCAAAGCGGCGGTGGTTCCATGGCAGCCGCATTGGGTCAGTCCCATTTCCTCCAGAATATGGGCGACAGAATCGCCGATCGCCGGCGTCGGCGCCAACGAAAGATCCACAATCCCAAAGGGGACGGAAAGGCGGGAGGAAGCCTCCTTGCCCACGAGCTGGCCCATACGGGTAATCTTAAAGGCAATACGCTTAATAAGATCCGCGACTTCGGTAAGGTCGGCGGTCTTATCTAACTTATTTAAAGCGGCACGCACCACGCCGGGGCCGGATACGCCTACGTTGATGACACATTCCGGTTCGCCTGCGCCGTGGAAAGCGCCCGCCATAAAGGGATTGTCCTCGGGAGCGTTGCAAAAGACCACCAATTTGGCGGGGCCGATACAGTTTTGCTTTTCCGTAAGTTCTGCGCTCCGTTTTACAATATATCCCATCAGTTTCACTGCGTCCATATTGATTCCCGTCTTGGTGGAACCGATGTTGACCGAAGAACAGATATGCTCGGTTACGGCTAACGCTTCCGGAATGGAACGAATCAGCGCCTCATCTCCGGCGGCAAAGCCCTTTTGGACGAGAGCCGAATACCCCCCAAGGAAATTGACGCCTACCGTATTCGCAGCTTTTTCCAGCGTCAGCGCGTACTTTACGGGATTTCCGCCGCTGGCGGCTAAAAGCATAGCAATAGGGGTAACAGCAACCCGTTTGTTAATAATGGGAATACCGTACATTTTCTCGATTTCTTCGCCGGTTTTTACTAAATGCTCCGCTTTTTTGCAAATTTTGTCGTAAATTTTTTCGCAAGACCGATCTATGTCATCGGTAGCGCAGCTTAAAAGGGAAATCCCCATGGTAATGGTTCGGATATCCAGGTTTTCTTCCTCGATCATTTTAATGGTTTCTAAAATGTCGTTTACGTTGAGCACGAAGCGATCCTCCTTTGTTAAATACGGTGCATCGAATTAAAGATATCTTCGTGCATCACATGGATGGAAAGTCCCATCTCTTTTCCCAGTTCGGAAAGGGAATCGGACAGGTCTTCAAAACCGCAATTGAGGTTTTGGATATCTACCAGCATAATCATGGCAAAGAGATCCTGTAAAATGGTTTGCGTCACGTCGACGATGTTGGCGTTGCGTTGGGCGCAGCAAACGCTTACTTTCGCCAAAATTCCGACGGTATCTTTTCCAACAACAGAAATAATCGCGCGCATATTTTTTCTCCTAACTTGACGTTTTCTTCCAGTATACCGAATTTTTTTGAAAAATACAATCATGCGCCTTTATTTTTTCCAATTTTGTTTGAAAAAGAAATCGAAAAAAAGAATGTTTTTTTTAAAAAAGGGTATTGACTTTTATCCTATGATTCGATATAATATAAAAGCTGTCAGCGATGAAAATGCTGTTATGGCTCAGTAGGCAGAGCACGTCCTTGGTAAGGACGAGGTCACCGGTTCGAATCCGGTTAACAGCTCCATTTTGAGACAACTTTCCAAGCGCTTTTGTTTTGGAAAGTTGTTTTTTTGTTCCAAAAAGAGAACGGAGGGCCACCATGGGCACAGAGGAAGGAAGCCGGCCACGTCGGTATGAATTGTTGGATTCTCTTCGCGGCATCGCTTTGGTAAGTATGATCCTTTATCATTTTTTATGGGATTGCGTCTATCTTTTCCATATGCCCGCCAGTTGGTTTTCAGGAAATATCGGAGATTTCTGGCAAAAAAGCATTTGTTGCAGCTTTATCCTTTTGTCGGGATTTTGCTGTGGATTAGGAAGGCATCCCATCAGGCGGGGATGGATCGTAACGGCAGCGGGAGGGGTAATCACCTTGGTTACGCTGATTGTTGTTCCTGAGCAAAGAGTGGTTTTTGGCATTTTGACTCTGCTGGGGGCAAGTATGATCCTTACCGGTGTTTTGCAAAAAATACTGAATCGAATTTTTGCGCCTCTCGGGATGGCGGCGGCTTTTCTTTTGTTTTTAATCTGCGCGCCGGTCAACGACGGATATTTGAATTTGGGCTTTTTTACGTTGTCTCTTCCAAAAGATTGGTATTGGGGATATGGAAGCGCTTTTTTGGGGTTTCCCCATGATCAGTTCTTTTCAACGGATTATTTCTCCCTCATTCCATGGTATTTTCTCTTCCTGACCGGCTACTTTTTGTATCAATGGATAAAGTCATCATCCCTTTTTCATCGATACGGAACCATTCGTATTCCTTTTTTCTCTATGATAGGAAAACATTCCCTTCCTTTGTATCTGGTTCATCAGCCCGTTCTTTACGGCGCACTGGTTTTATGGGGAACAATTCTTGCATGATTTATATAAAAGATCAACATGGCGATTTGAATAAAAGTATTGTCAATTATTGCTGTTTTATGGTATACTGCTCTATGGAAACAAGGAATTTCCTTTTTATGGTTGCTCGTAACTATAAAGGCGGATGCCTAAAAACAGGAGGTTGTTAAAATGAAAGTCGGAATCGGTACATATTCCTTTGGCGGAATCGCCAGCTATTTGGGTCTTGGGCCTACCTTGCTCGAAAAATTTCAAAAGATTAAAGAGCTGGGGTTTGATTATGTGGAGCTGCTGCCGGCGGATTTGGATAACGATATCGAGGACATAAAAAAATGGCTCGCGCAAACGGGATTAGAGGTAGTTTCCATCCATGCCAAGCCCACCGAGGATATTGTGAAAAAAATGGCGGCATTAGGCGGAAAAGTCGTTATCTGGGCGGGAAGTCCTTTTAATTGTAAGGCCGAAGCTGTGGAATTAGCTTCCGAGCTGGACGAAATGGCGGATATGGCGGCGCCTTATGGGATGAAGGTAGCGTATCATAATCACAGTCAGGAGTTTTTCGTCGATGAAGGCAAGCCGATTTTGGAATACGTGATCGAAAACAGCTCGAAATGTTTCTTCCAGTTGGACTGCGGTTGGGCGATGAACGCGGGAACTTATCCCCCCTCCTTTATTCGCCGGTATAAGAATCGGTTTATCGCGATCCATGTAAAGGAGAACTCCAAAGTGCAAGGTCCCGGTCCTCGTCCCGCTTCCCGGCACGCGGAAAAGAAAGAAAATGTTTCTCCTTTCGGGAATGTAAAGGAATTGTCTTTAGAAGAGCGGCAAAAAATTTTGGATGGCTTTAACGCCCGTCTCGAGAGCGAGGAGGGGAAAAAGCGGTTTAACGTTCAATGTAAGCTGGGCGCTGCTGAATCTAATATCGATTGGCAGGAGATCAAAAATGCGCTGGACGAGCAGGATATAGAATCCTATTGGATCGTGGAACGGGAAGGGTTTTACGATGAGCATGATCGTTGTTTGAAAGAGGATTGTGCCTGGCTGAAAGAGCATATTCACTGATAAAAGAAAGGACGGCTTGACTTTAGCCGTTCTTTCTTCATGTATTCGATTCGGTATAACATAACTTAAAAAATATATTTATGGATAAATGCACAATAAAAATTATATTTGTTAATATAAAATAACGATTTTATAAAAAAGATATTGACTATTTAATACGGACTGCGTATAATGAAGTTGTAAGGGAAATAGGAATAAATGGTAAGGAGATGAGTCCAATGTTTTCTGAAATTCCGGGCATACTAATGAACGGGTAATTTCCTTCACAATGTGGACCGATGGAAGACCTGCGAGGGTCGGAAATCCGGCGGAGTAGGCGGATCGAATTGACTGGCAAAAGGTTCGAAAAAAGATTTCTAAGAAGAAGCCTTGAAAGAGGGAAGAATC
>CALXGT010000067.1 GCA_944387915.1 uncultured Clostridia bacterium | reverse complement strand
CTGGTATTTGTTCCCATTATCTATCTGGTAAAACAGATCGATTTTGCGCCGGTTCTTTCTTTCGTCACCGCTGATACGGCCAATTTTATCGGACATTGTGTGTTAGCGATCGGACTTTCGGTGGGATTTTATTTTTCCGTGCTTTTGTTCCTGCTGAAAGATGAGACCGCGGTATACCTTTGGGAAAAGGCGTTAGGAAAGCTTCGTTCTCTTCGAAAATAAAAAGACGTCCTGAAAAGGGCGTCTTTTTTACGGGATACCATATCTTGTGTCAAGGACCATTTTTTTACTCGATGGGACGTTTTTCCGCCTGTCCCGCTAAATCCCATAGCTACCGCATTTATTTTTCCACCGAAAAGGTGGGGAAAAACCTCTTTTTTCCAAATTCTTGGTGGAAAAGTATGTGGAAACGGTGAAAAACTTGTATTTTCCATAGAAAAATTACAATTTGTAATTTTTAGGCAAAACCAGTTCCCAAAAAATGGGGATTGGGGAAACAGGGGAAAAAAGAGGGGAAAAAGGAAGTTTTCCCCTTGGGGTGGGAAAAGGAAAAATACTTTTTTTCTTTCTGGTTTTGGTTTTCTTGCATTTGACCGCAAAATATAGTAGAATGATAGGTACCGGCGCATTTGCCCGTTATGGGAAACATTCCCTATAACGGCTTTTTATGTTGCGGTTCAGATGGCTTTTTAATGGGGAGAAAACGGAGTTCTTTTCCCTTTTTTTGGGCGTATCGGCAAGTGTACGCGGTTCCGCCGGTAGGGGTCCCGTCATAGACGGCGATGACCCGGCGGCTATGATCTACCATGATACGGTTTCTGGCGAGATAGGCGCCTTTCGAGGGATGGTCCGCGGCAAAGATGATTCGGTCAGTAAAAGCCAGAATATATCGATACCGGGGAAACCAGGTATCGGATAGGGTCAAACCGTGGGACGGGTAGGGAAGAACGGCGGTGAGCCGGATTTGGGGGAACTGATCCATAAGAGGGATTAACACTTCGGCGGCCCAGATATCGATCCCCGGCGCCATACCGCAGTAAAATTCAGTAAACCCGTCGTTGAGCGCGGATAAGATTTCGTTATGTAAGAGAAGTTTCATTTCTCTTTCCGGAACAGGTTGGCTTTCCGGGTTGTCGAATAGTCGTTGGGGACGGTGGCCGGTAAAGCATACGCCGAGAGAAGGTTGCATACAATTCTCCTTTGTAAATAAAATAAGGTGTTTACTTATTATATTACATAAGAAAAAATGGTTTGTCAAAATAAAATAAAAAGGTTGAGGGGAATATGGAGTTTTTGAGAAGAACTTGGGCGGAAATTGATTTATCCGCTTTCCATAAAAATATTGAGGCAGTCAAGAGCAGGCTTTCGAAAAACACTCGGATTATGGCGGTACTGAAGGCGGACGCTTATGGGCATGGAGACCGGACGTTGATGAAAGAGGCGATGGAAGCGGGGGTTACCGATTTTGCCGTTTCCAATCCGGAAGAGGGGATTGCCTTGCGAAAAGCCGGCGCTAAGGGGGTCATTTTGCTTTTGGGGCCGACGCCCTGGGAATGGGCGGAGACTATCGCCCGGTATCAGCTGACACAAACCCTTCCTTCGCTATCCTATGGGAACGGTTTATCGCAAAAAGCGAAGGAAGCCGGCGTTACGGTGCGCTGTCATTTGAAGCTGGATACCGGTATGGGGCGAATTGGCTTTCTTCCCGACGATTTTTCCGACGCGTTATCTCTTTTTTCTCTCCCCAATTTGGAGATTACCGGCGTATTTTCCCATCTTTCTTCGGCGGATGACCTTTCGAAAGAGGGCGTAGCGTACACCGAAGAACAGATTCGGCTTTTCTATTCCTTTTTGGATGAGGCAAAAAAACAGGGGATTTCCCTTCCGGAAAGTCATCTTTTAAATTCGGCGGGGATTTTGTCCTTTCCCTGCGAAGGACTTCGGTTTGCCCGGGCAGGGGTCATTTTGTACGGCCTTCCGGTGGAGACGAAGCCGGAAAACGCCCTTGCGCTTTTCCCGGTGATGCGCCTTTGCTCGATGGTGACCATGGTGAAATCGGTCCCGGCGGGAAGCAGCATCGGTTACGGACGAAGCTACGTGACCAAAGAGCCAGCGGTGATCGCTACCGTCCCGATCGGATATGCCGACGGATATCCCAGAGGACTTGGAAACCGTGGCGAAGTGCTCATTCGCGGCAAAAGGGCGCCCATTGTGGGGAATATTTGCATGGACCAGCTGATGGTGGATGTGACCCACATTGACGGCGTGACGGAAGGAACGCCGGTGACGTTGGTAGGCAAGGACAAAGACGAGGAGATTACCTTTTTGGAGCTGGCGAATCTTTTGGGGACCATTCATTACGAATTGTGCTGCGGCGTCGGAAAACGGGTTCCTCGGGTTTATGTAAAGGATCAAAAGATCGTTTCGGTGAGCGATTATTATGAAAACGAGTAAAAAAGGCGGGATTTCCCGCCTTTTTCTTTTTGGGGTTGACAAGAAATCAATATCGTTATATAATATCATTATACGATATCATATAACGATATAAAAAGGAGAGATCCTTATGCCGAAAAAGGCCATGGAGATCTTAACGGAATCCATGTTTTATGTGCTGATGGCGTTTCGAAAAGGGGAAATGTGCGGAACCGATGTAGCCGATTATATTGACATTCATACCGGCGGAAGGGTCCAAATCGGACCGGCGACCCTTTATACCATTTTAGGAAAGTTTTTAGAGGAGAAATATATTCGGGAAATTTCGGTGGAGGGGAGAAAACGGACCTACGCGATAACGGGCGAGGGCTTAAAAGCCTATAATCGGGAGCTTTCCCGTCTTCGACAGTGTATTGTGGACGCCGAATCGGCGGAAAGGAGCGAGAGAGCATGAAACCAAAGAAAGAGAACAAGCGGGTATATCGGCTGCCGCCATGTCCCGATTACGATGTAGAGGGAATGGAGAGCTGGCTTTCGGATCTGGGGAAAGAAGGACTGTTCCTCGCAAAAGACGGTTTTTTTGCCGGCGTCGCCGCTTTTGAAAGGGGAAAACCCGCTAAAGTCAAATACCGTCTTGAGGCGGCGCAGAAAAGCACCAGTATGTGGGCGGAAGATATGGGAGAGCCGGATCCGGATCAAATCGAGCTAAGCGAAAAGTACGATTGGACCTATCTCGGAAAACGGGGAGATTTTTATATCTATCGAAGCTTCGATCCCAAAGCGAGAGAACTCAATACCGATCCCGAGGTCCAGGCATTGGCGCTCAACGCCGTCAAAAAGCGCTGGAGAGGAAGCTTGTTTACCTTGATCTTCTGGCTGGTGGTATATCCGCTGCTTTGGATTCGCGGCGGGGTTTTATTGACCATCATTCACGTGAAGACCTGGCTTTTTTTGCTGGCGACCCTTTTTGTGCTGTGGGTGATTGTGGATTCTGTAGCAGGATTAGTCTCGTTAGGGAAACTCCAAAAAAAGCTTCGTCAGGAGGGGAAGCTCTCTTCTTCGAAAAATTGGCGGCGGCGTCAAAAGGGGTATTTCCTCCGAAAAGGGATCGGTATTGTTTGGGCGGCGGCGCTGATTTTCTTTTTCCTTCAGCGTTTTGGCGTTTCCATCACCGACGAAGACAAGATTCCGTTGGCGGAATATACGGGGACGCTCCCCTTTGCTACCATGGCGGATTTTGGGGAAGGGGAGGTCACTTCCTATCAGCAGACCATGCTGGGAATGAATATGGGGTTCAACTGCCTAAGCGAATGGTCTGACTGGCTTTCGCCTCGCTGTATCGATTACGGCGAGCACGCAAGAATTGTTTTTTCCGGCGGTGAGGTGATCGACGGCGGCTTATATGTCGACTATTATGAGACAGCTCATCCGCTGATCGCCAGATGGCTTGCCGAGGAATGTTACCGGGTCGACCGGAGAGAGGAGGATTTCGCCCTGCTGGAGACGCCAAAGGTGGATGGAGATTTTGTCGCCGCGTATCAAGGAACTTTGCATTTCCCCACCATTCTGATCCAAAGAGGAAATATTGTGATACGGGCCTATTTCTACCAGACGGGGGGCGATCCGGTCTCCTTTGAGACCTGGAGCAAGATCATCGCGGAAAGCGTAGGGGAGAAATAAGAAAAACCGCCGCGGAATTTCCGCGGCGGTTTCGTTTTACTTATGATTTTTTTCGTACAGGATCCGAAGCCCTTCTAACAGCAGGTTGTCGTCGACGATGACCGTGCGTTTGCAGTAAGGAGCAATACTTTTGGCAAGACCGCCGGTGGCGATGACCGTTACATTTTCTTCGCCCATCTCCTCGCTGGCCCGATCGATCATACCGTCTAACATAGCCGCGTTTCCCAGCACCAGACCGCTTTGCATAGACGCGATGGTGTTGGTGCCGATTACCTTTTTCGGGGTTGCGTCCAAATTGATGTAAGGAAGCTGGGAGGTGCGGGCGGACAGGGCATCCTGGGAGATTCGCACTCCGGGGAAGATGGCGCCGCCTAAAAAGCGGCCTTCTCCGTCGATGGCGGACATGGTAGTCGCCGTCCCCAGATCAAACAGAATCAGGGGCGGTTTATATCTATTTAAAGCGGCTACCGCGCCCACCACCAAGTCGCTGCCAAGCTGGGCGGGATTGTCCAAAACGATTTGGATTCCGGTTTTCATGCCGGGGCCTACTACCAAAGCATCGGTTCCGGTTACCTTCTGCAAGGCGTCTTTGATGGGGCTTACTACTCGGGGGACTACCGAAGAGATGATGCTGCCCTCGATTTCTTTGATGTCAATATGATGAATCTGCAACACGCTGTGGAACAAAATGGCGTATTCGTCGCCGGTTTTATTTTGGTCCGTCCTTAGCCTCGCGGTAAAAAGGACTTCTTTTCCCTCGAGACATCCCATTACGATATTGGAGTTTCCTACGTCAATGGCTGTAATCATATGTTCCTCCTAATGAAAAGCTGCGGCAAGACCCGCCGCAGCACAATAAACTACATCTTCTTTCCCAAGTTTACGATACGGACGATGATAGGGCTTACGATCACGTTGACAATCAGCTCCGCTAAGAAGTTGACGCCGGCCAAGACCACCAAGACGTAGTACACTACCGAAGTGCCCCCCGCCCAGGCAATCAGGGTATCGTAAAAGCACAACGCCAAACCCAGGCAGAAAATACCGGTGTTTACCACAGGGCAAACCACAGCGGCTAAGATAGTACCCACAATCTTGTTTTTCTGCTCTAACAGTCGGTAAACCAATCCGGCGGCATAGCCCGCAAGAGCGCCCTTTGCCAGACAGAGCACGGCGGTTAGAAAAGGGTTCGCGGTCCAGAGGACATAGCCCCCCGGGTCGGTGCCATTAATGCAGTTAATCAGCACCACCACGCCGAACACACCACCTAAAAAAGCCCCGGCTCCGGCTCCGTATAATGCCGCTCCCACTACAATGGGGATCAAGGTCAGGGAAATGGAGAACGATCCGAAATGGATAAAACTTCCCAGTACCTGCAGCACCACAACAATGGCCGTAAACAGGGCTAAACCGACTAAACGCTTGGTTTTGTTCATATTCAATTCCTCCTGCTGCTGTTCCTTTAGGATACAGCGCGTATTTTCCTTCATTATAGCGAGGGCGTTGGATTTTGGCAAGAGGAAGAAAATATATTTTTTTAAAAAACGAAAAAATTAGAATATTTTCTTAATTCTTTTTCATTTATTTTTTCTTTTTGGGAATATTGACGCAAATTTTTTTTGCAACAGTGCAAAGGGAACGCTTTATGCTTTTCCTAAATATACATTAGGAAAATGTTACATAATTCACAAGGCGAGATTACTTATTTTATGGGAATTTTAAATTGCATTTTTTGTCAAAATGTGCAATGATGGTAAAAGAAAAATATTGAAAGAACAGGAAGAGAACAATGGACGAAAAAAGAGGTTCTTTTACAGGAAAAATCGGTTTTGTTTTGGCTGCCGCTGGTTCGGCGGTGGGCTTGGGAAATATTTGGCGGTTTCCTTATCTCGCGGCGAAGTATGGGGGAGGCATTTTCCTTCTTGTTTACCTGGTGCTGGCAGTGACGTTTGGGTTCACGCTGATGTGCGGGGAGATCGCTTTAGGCCGGAAGACCGGGCTTAGCGCTATCGGCGCGTTTCGTAAATTGGACCGGCGGTTTACTTTTATTGGGTATCTGGCTTCCGCCGTTCCTATGATTATTTTGCCGTACTACGCGGTGATCGGAGGTTGGGTTACTAAATATTTGGCGGTTTTTTGCTCCGGCGAAGCGGCGGCTTCCGCTTCGGACACCTATTTTACCGACTTTATTTCTAAGCCGGTAGAACCGCTCTTTTGGTTTTTAATTTTTATCGGCGCTACCGCATTAGTGGTTTTATTCGGCGTAGAAAAGGGCGTAGAAAAGGTATCGAAGATTATGATGCCGGTGCTGGTGGTTTTGACTGTTGTGATCGCCGTTTATGTGGTATGCATGCCCGGGGCTTTGGATGGAGTGATTTATTACATCAAACCGGATTTCAGTAAATTTTCGGCGGTCACCGTCCTTTCCGCTATGGGCCAGCTTTTCTATTCCATGTCTTTGGCGATGGGGATTATGATTACCTATGGTTCCTATATGAAAAAGGATGTGAATTTGGAATCCTCGGTGAAACAGATTGAGATTTTCGATACCGGGATCGCTTTTTTGGCAGGATTGATGATTATTCCGGCGGTATTTGTGTTTTCCGGTGGCGATGAAGCGGCTTTGGGACAAGGACGAAGCTTAATGTTTGTCACTATGCCCAAGGTATTTGAAAGTATGAAGGGCGGCGCCGCGATCGGCGCGCTGTTCTTCCTTTTGGTACTGTTTGCGGCGCTGACTTCTTCCATTTCCTTAATGGAGACCATCGTTTCCATTTTGAAGGATAAGCTTAGATGGAGTCGGAAAAAGACTTGTCTGATCGTATTGGCAGGGGTAGTTTTACTGGGCCTGCCTTCCTCGCTGGGATTTGGCGCGTTTAGTGGTGTGACTATCTTCGGACTGCCTTTCTTAGACTTTTTCGACTTTATCAGCAACAGTGTCTTAATGCCGATTGTAGCCTTTTTGACATGTATTTTTATCGGGTACATCATCAAGCCGGAAAGCCTTATTGCGGAGGTAGAAGGTTCCGCTCCGTTTAAGCACAAAAAGCTTTTCTACGCAGTGACCCGTTATATTGCCCCGGTGTGTATCGTGTTGATTTTGATTTCTTCGGTGTTGGATGTACTCGGGATTTTTAAGATTTAAACGATGAAAGATCGAAAAAGATGGGAGACCTTTTACAAGGATCTCTCATCTTTTTTATACAGCTTTTTAGGAAAGCTTAGCGGTCTTTCCCCGATTTGACGCGACAAATGAGCTGTGTCATCGTTCCCATAGGACAATATACGCACCATGACCGCGGTTTAAATAAAACCATGGTAACCAATCCGAGAACGGTGGATGTGAGCATGACGCTGTAAAATCCGAAGGCGAATTGAGCGACGCCGTCGTGGAAAAGGGTGCCATGGTACGCCCATTGCCAGGGAAGTTTGAAGGTCCAAAGGAGGGTCACTACCTGCTTTAGGTCCTGGGCGCCGGAAAAGACAAGATAGGTGTTCCACAGCATCACAAAAAACATCAAGAAAAAGAAAACGAGAAATCCGTACCGAAATCCTTTGGATTTCATCCACCGGGGAACATCCTTCTTTCGGGAGAGCCCGAAACGTCCGCCAATCAGCCCGAAAAGCTGGCCCCGTCCGCAATACCGGTTACAATAACTTTTGGTTCCCTTCCCGAAGGAAATGAGCAGGGGAATAAAAAAGCAGAGTAGTCCCAGCCACGCGAAGAGAATGTTGAAAAAGCCCAAGATCAGGTAAGTAAGAGAGGCAATCCAGAGAAAATCGTACCAGTGCTTTTTTTGGTTTTTCATGTGTTTGGCTCCTCCTTGATTTCAATAACGCTTGCGGGACATTCGGCGGCGCATTTCCCACAGCCTACGCATGTTTTCGGATCTACCAGCGCGTAGATTCCTTTATAAATTTGGATGGCGGATAGAGGGCAAACCTTGACACAGCAGCCGCAGGCGACGCAAAGGGAAACATCGACCTTTGCTTTTTTTCGTTTTCTTTTTCCATCAGGCATGGCGATTCTCCTTTTTTGTTTTTTTATTATAAGATATTACGAGCCCTCCTTCCGTGATGTTATCACAAAATAAAAAAGGAGCCAAAAGGCTCCTTTTTTATTTCGAAAGGTATTCTAAAATTTCCGCCGCGTTGGTATCCGGTTTTACCTTGGGCATAATCTTCTCGATATGACCGGTTTCATCGATAATAAAGGTGGTTCTCACCACGCCCATAGAGGTTTTCCCGTACAGCTTTTTTTCCTGCCATACGCCGTATGCCTGGATCGCCGTAAGCTCCGGGTCGGAAAGGAGGATGAAGGGGATGGAATATTTGTCGATAAACCGGGTGTGGGAAAGGATGCTGTCCTTGCTGATCCCGATTACTTCCACATTCCGCTTTTGAAATTCCTCATACCCTTTGGCGAAGGCACATGCCTGCTTCGTGCAGCCGGGAGTATTGTCCTTCGGGTAAAAATATAAGACCACCTTTTTTCCGGCGAAATCAGAGAGGGAGACCATATGCTTATCTTTGTCCGGCAAGGTAAAATCGGGGGCTTTGGCTCCGACTTCCAGCATCGCTTACGCCTTCCAAAGGCCGTGGAGATTGCAGTAAGCGTAAGCCGCCTCAATCTCGTCGCCCTCACAGATATAGAAGCATACGCTGGGTTTGTCGCCCGGCTTTAACGCTTTTCTCTGGTTTCCGGATTTTGTTTGCAGGGAGATCCATTCGATATGATGCTCTTCGGTCATAGGATGCTCCACTTCGCCCACGGTAACCGTCACTTTGTTTCCTTCTACCGTATATACGGGAACATGCTTTTCCGCCGCTCCATCGGAAGTACCGGGGATGAGCTCCGTCATCTTCTGACCGCAGCACATAACCGGTACGCCCTTATCCTTTACCATGGCGATCATATTTCCGCAATGCTCGCAAATGAAAAATCTCTGTTTCATCGTTATCGCTCCTTTTTGTATTTTTCTTTGTTATACCACAGATGCGCTCATTTGTCTACTGTTTATCCATACCGCATGGATACGTGCTTTTCGCGGCAAGCTTCTCCTTTTCCACCATAGAATAGTATCGGTAACCGCCGGCGAAATTGTAAGCGTCCCATCCGTGCCCCATAAGGATCCGGGTTGCGATATAGCTTCTGAGTCCGCTTTGGCACATCACATAAACCGGCTTTCCTTCGGGAATTTCCGAAAGCCGTTCGCGAAGGGCATCCACGGGGATGTTGACAAAACCTTCGGCATGGCCTAAAGCGTATTCCCTCGGGGTGCGGGAATCTAGCAAAAATACGCTTCCGTCGCGGGGCAGGGTTTCCACATCTTCAAGATAGAACTGTTTGACCTTTCCGGTTACAATATTTTCGATCATAAAGCCCGCCATGTTAACAGGATCCTTTGCCGAGGAATAGGGAGGGGCGTAGGCGAGTTCCAATGTGGCGAGATCGCTCGCTTTCATGCCCGCGCGGATCGCGGTGGCGATTACATCGATACGCTTATCTACGCCGTCAAAGCCTACGATCTGGGCGCCGAGGATCTGGTCGGAAATGGGGTCGAACAATACTTTCATGGTCATCACCGTGCCGCCGGGGTAGTAACTCGCATGGGAAGCAGGGGAAAGGATCACCTTTTCGTAGGTTAACTTTGCCTCTTTGGCCGTTTTCTCATTGATGCCCGTGGCGGCCGCCGTTAAGTCAAACACTTTGATGATGGAGGTGCCCTGGCTTCCCTTGTAGCGGCTATCTCCGCCCGCGATATTGTCCGCCGCGATCCGGCCTTGCTTATTGGCGGGACCGGCTAAGGAGATCAGCGCTTTTTGTCCGGTGATAAAATGGGTTACTTCAACGGCGTCGCCTACCGCGTAGATATTAGGATCCGAGGTCTCCATCCGTTCATTGACCACGATACTGCCCTTGATACCGGTTTTCAGTCCCGCTTTTTGTGCCAAGGTGGTATCAGGGGTGACGCCGATCGCCAAGAGGATCATATCCGCTAAAAGGGTTTGTCCATCTTGCAGTGTACAATTTCCGTTTTCCAGAGAAGCGATACCGTTATTTAAAATGAGTGTGATGCCTTTTTTGCGAAGCAAGGCGTGGATCTGAGACGCCATATCTTCGTCTAAAAAGGAAAGGACCTGGAGCGCTGCTTCCACTAGTGTTACCGATAAGCCCGCGTTTTTCAGATTTTCCGCCGTCTCCACCCCAATGGAGCCGCCGCCGATCACGACGGCGCTTTTTGCGTTTTTCTCTTTTACGAACTCAAAAATGCGAAGGGTATCCTCTACGGTACGAAGAGTAAAAACCGTTTCTCCGTCCACACCGGGGATGGAAGGCGTAATCGCCTTGGCGCCCGGGGAAAGAACCAGTTTATCGTAGGAATCGGTAAAAATCTCCCCTGTTTTTAGGTTTTTAACGGTAACGGTCTTGTTCTTGGCGTCGATATCCGTGACCTCATGCTTTACCTTTACGTCAATACAAAAACGGTCGTAAAAGCTTTTGGGGGTTTGAAGAGTGAGATCGCTTTCCTCGGTAATCACCCCGCCGATATAATAGGGCAAGCCGCAATTGGCATAGGAAATATACCCGCTTCTCTCATATATGGTAATGGACGCCTGCTCGTCAAGTCTTCGAAGCCTTGCCGCCGCTGAGGCGCCTCCCGCGACGCCGCCTACAATAATGACTTTCATCTTTCTGCTCCTTTCTCCATTTTTCCGGTGTATGAGGCGATCCCGCCGATATTTGTTACATTGGTATACCCCATACCTTTCAGCATGCGCACCGCATAAGCGCTTCTTGCGCCGCTGTGGCAATGAACAAAAAGGGGAACGTCTTTATCTTTCAAAATATCTTTTGCTTTTTGAATTTCACTTACGTCGATATGGACGCTTTGAGGGATGTGGCCTTCTTCATATTCTTCGTTGGTTCGTACGTCCAACAAAACGCCGCTTTCGGTTTTCTTCCAGGCTTTTACGCCTGCATTGATGTCCGGCTTGTTGAATAAATGAAACAGCATATATATCGCCTCCTTTTTTTTTATTATAGCACACTTAAAAGAAAAGACTGTAACAAAATCACGTAGAACATGTTTTTGTACCGATAAAATGTCCCGTTTTGTAATCCGCCGCAGGATACTGTATAATAAAAATGAAAAATTGGAAGATGGATGTAGTATTGGCCGCGAAAACCGTAGTATATCGGTGAAGCGGGAGAGGAGGCGGGGAAATGATAGACGACGAAAAAATTATAGAATTGTTTTTCGAGCGCTCGGAACAGGGGATTCGGGAACTGGACGTAAAATACGGAAAAATCTGCCGCAACCTTTCATACAACATTCTAAACAGCAGGCATGACGCGGAGGAATGCGTCAATGACGCTTATTTCGGCGTATGGAACGCTATCCCCCCGGCGAGACCCAATCCGCTGCTTTCTTACCTTGTAAAAATCGTTCGGAACATTTCCCTTAAAATCTATTGGAAAAAGAAAGCGGCGAAACGAAGTAGCTGCTACACCATAGCGTTAGAGGAAATCGAAGCCTGTATCGCAGATAGAAAAACCGTGGAAGAGGAAATGGAAGTTAGAGAGCTCGCCCGTATCATCGAGGAATTTCTGGACACGCTGACCGCCGAAAACCGCGTTATCTTTATACGCCGCTATTGGTTTGCCGAGAGCTATAAGGACATCGCCGAGTTTGTGGGGCTGACCGAGAAAAACATCTCCGTCCGGTTGACCCGCATCCGCGAGAAAATGAAGCAATATTTGATCGAAAGGGAGGTGCTTTGATGAACGCAAAGAAGTTTTCCGATGCCATAAGTGAGCTGGACACAAAATACATTGATGAAGCTCTTCATTATAAGAAGAAAGCGAAGAAAACCGTTTGGGAAAAAGGGAGGACTATGGCAGCTTGTCTTGCGGTTATGTTTTTTATTGGTATTTGTGTTCTCACGAGCTATTTTGACCAGCAAGACCTTACATCGCCTGATAATCCCACGATTACACCATCGGATCATTCGACGATTGCATTATCGGATAATTCAACCAATGTCATTGCCCGGTACATTGATGAAGCACCCGCAACAAGTACCAATATGGACTTGCAGCTGCTGACTGAGGAAGAAGTGTTTTCTACTTCTGATATGGCAATTTTCAAAGGTATCGTATTGGAAATTAGGAATATTGAATTAGACTTTTCCGGGGTCAAGGAATATCGTGCGATTGCACAAATTGAGGTGAAAGAAGTATTGCAAGGTCCTTGTAAAGTGGGTGAGACGGTGTCTGTCTTATTGCCGTGCCCAATTTCAGAAGATATTTGGGTAGAGGATACAGATGTCATTTCGTCTATGAAAGCCGGTATGACTGGAATATTTATGCCGGTACTCTATAATGACGAAAATTCTATTTGGAAGCAGAATCATGCATGCCTGGTAAAGAAAGATATTGCGGAGTACGGTTTTTTAGATGGGGTACAATATGCTTTCCTCGAGACCGAAAATGGACTTGTTTTTAGTCGGGGAACATACGAAAGTATAGCTGATGTGACCACACTGAATAAAGTCGAAGAATATATACAAACAATGCTTCAAAGGTCATAAAATAAGAAACGCAATATCATAGTTGTTTTTTCAAAAGGGCAGCCGAACGATCGACTGTCCTTTTTCTATGCCTGCGGGCAGAAAGAAACGGCACCCTTAACGAAACCGGAGAGAAAGCCTATAAGGGTTTACAGGGCGGTTAAGATTTTTGTGGTGAAAAACGGCAAGCCTTCCGATATCACGTTTCCCTTAAAAGGATGAAAGGCGCTAAAATCTTGTCAACTACAGGAATTTATGCTACAATGAGGTGTCAAAGAAAAAAATAACGAGGTGGAAAATTTGTCGGATTCCATTCAACATATTCGGAATTTCTGTATCATCGCCCATATCGACCATGGAAAATCCACGTTGGCGGACCGCATCCTGGAACGGACCCACACGGTGGCTTTGCGGGAAATGGAAAACCAACTTTTGGACGACATGGAGTTAGAGCGGGAGCGAGGCATTACCATTAAGGCTCGAGCGGTGAATTTAAGCTATCATGCGCAGGATGGGGAGACTTATCAATTCAATTTGATCGACACCCCGGGGCATGTGGACTTTAACTACGAGGTGTCCCGGTCGCTGGCGGCCTGCGAAGGGGCGGTGCTGGTAGTGGACGCGTCCCAGGGCATTGAAGCGCAGAC
>CALXGT010000066.1 GCA_944387915.1 uncultured Clostridia bacterium | reverse complement strand
AGACGTTAGCCAACGCTTATTTGGCGGTGGACCACGATTTGGAGATCGTTCCGGTCATCAACAAGATCGATCTTCCGGCGGCGGACCCGGAGCGGGTCGCCCACGAGATCGAGGACATCATCGGCATTCCCGCGCTGGACGCGCCGAGGATTTCGGCGAAAACCGGACTCAATATCGAAGAGGTGTTAGAAGCGATTGTTCGGGATGTTCCCCCACCCAAGGGAGATCCCGACGCGCCGTTACAGGCACTCATTTTCGACTCCTACTACGACGCCTATAAGGGCGTTATCGTCTATATCCGGTTAAAGGAAGGAACGGTTCGTCCCGGCGACCGGATCCGGATGATGGCGTCGGGCGCGGAGTTTGACGTGGTGGAAGTGGGGCATATGGGGGCGAAAAACCTTCTTCCCTGCGGAGAGCTTTCGGCAGGAGATGTAGGATATCTGGCCGCCAGTATCAAAAACATCGGCGACACCACGGTGGGCGACACGGTGACGCTGGTCAAAAACCCGGCGAAGGAGCCGCTTCCCGGTTACCGGAAGGTAAACCCCATGGTGTTTAGCGGTATCTATCCCGCGGATGGCGCCAGATACACCGATTTGCGGGAAGCGTTAGAGAAGCTTCAGCTCAACGACGCCGCCATCTCCTTTGAACCGGAGACCTCTATCGCGCTGGGGTTTGGATTCCGCTGCGGCTTTTTGGGGCTCTTGCATATGGAGGTTATCCAGGAACGGTTGGAGCGGGAGTTTAATTTGGATTTAATTACCACGGCGCCTTCGGTTATCTACAAGATTATTAAAACCGACGGCAGCACGGTATATATCGATAATCCTACCAATTACCCGGATCCCGGCCAGATTTTAGAGGCGGAGGAGCCCATTGTCAAAGCGAATATTCTGACGCCGGTGGATTATGTGGGAAATATCATGGAGCTTTGCAAGGAGCGCCGGGGCGTGTTCAAGGACATGTCCTATCTGGATAAGACCCGGGTAGAGATGCACTACGATCTTCCCTTAAACGAGATCATTTACGATTTCTTCGACGCCTTAAAATCCCGCACCAAGGGGTACGCCTCTTTTGACTATGAGATGAAAGGATATGAGAAATCTAAACTTGTAAAGTTAGACGTCCTTTTAAACGGGGAGATTGTGGACGCGCTGTCCTTTATTGTCCATGAGGACAAAGCCTATCAGCGAGGGCGGAAGATCGCCGAAAACTTAAAAGAGAACATCCCCCGGCAGCTGTTCGAAATTCCCATCCAGGCGGCCATCGGTGGCCGGATCATCGCCAGAGAGACGGTAAAGGCCCTTCGGAAAGACGTTTTGGCCAAATGTTACGGCGGTGACATCACCCGTAAGAAAAAGCTGCTTGAAAAGCAAAAAGAGGGCAAAAAGCGGATGCGCCAGCTTGGCAGCGTCGAGATCCCCCAGTCGGCGTTTATGGCGGTACTCAAGATGGACTGATCTTTTCCGGCAAACGAAAAACCTGTATCCTTATTGGATACAGGTTTTTTGATTCTACGCAAATTGGAGAAGACTTACTTAAAATAGGCGACGCCGCTTTCGAACAGCTTTTGATCCTTGATCCCGTCGATATTTTTGGCGATATTCTTTCCGATGCTCCGTTCGCTGTGGCCCATTTTTCCCAGCACCCGTCCGTCGGGGGAGGTAATGCCTTCAATCGCCATGACCGAGTGGTTGGGATTATAGCGGATATCGTAGGTAGGATTGCCGGAAAGATCCACATACTGGGTCGCGATTTGGCCGTTTTCCGCAAGCTTTTGGATCATCGCTTCGGAAGCTACGAACCGGCCTTCACCGTGGGAGATGGGGATGGCATGAAGATCGCCTACCGAGACTTTGGAAAGCCAGGGGGATTTGTTGGAGGCGATCCGGGTTTTCACCATCATGGACTGGTGTTTGCCAATGGCGTTAAAGGTCAGCGTAGGAGAATCGTCGGTCATCTCCACGATCTCGCCGTAGGGAACCAGTCCCAGCTTGATGAGGGCCTGGAATCCGTTACAGATACCCAGCATCAGTCCGTCCCGCTGTTTTAAAAGCTTATGGACGCCTTCTTTGATGAGAGGATTGCGGAAAAACGCTGTGATGAATTTTCCCGATCCGTCCGGTTCGTCGCCGCCGGAAAATCCGCCGGGGATCATAATGATCTGGGATTTTTCGATCCGTTTGGCAAACTCTTTGGCGGAAGCTTCAATGTCGGCACTGCTCAAATTCCGGATCACAAAGACATCGGCAGTGGCGCCGGCTTTTTCGAAAGCCCGCATGCTGTCGTATTCACAGTTGGTCCCGGGGAAAACGGGAATCAGCACTCGGGGGGAAGGCGCCTTGATGGCGGGGGCTTTCCAGTCTCTTACTTCATAGGAATAGGAAGGAATTTTTTCCTCGGAGAAGGGAATGTTGCAAGGGAAGACGCTCTCTAACGTTTTCTCATAGCTCTTACCCAGCTCAGGCAGGGGGATCACCGTACCGTCTAACAGGGTGATCGCCGCGGCAGTCTGGGTTACGCCGATTCGATGCATATCCTTATCCGGCTGTACGCCGCCGGCCAGTTCAATTAAAAAGCCGCCGTATACCGGATTAAAGAGGTATTCCTTAGAGAGGTCGTTGGTAAACTGGAAGCCGATATGGTTACCGAAAGCCATTTTCGCGATACCTTCGGCGATACCGCCAAAGCCCAAAGTCCAAACGGAAAGGGCCTTTTTCTCTTGGATGAGTTTTTCCACCCGGTCAAAAACGTCTTTTACGCTTTCGTAATCCGGCTCTCCGGTGATTTTATCGTATTTGGGGGCTAAGAAGATCACTTCGCTGCTCACCGATTTGAATTCGGGAGAGATGACTTTAGATGCTTTTGCCAGAGAAACGGCGAAGGACACCAAGGTAGGGGGAACATCGATATGCTCAAAGGTACCGGACATGGAGTCCTTTCCGCCAATGGCGGCGATCCCTAAGGAAAGCTGGGCATGAAGACCGCCGAGCAACGCGGCAAAGGGCTTGCCCCAGCGTTTGGGGTCGTTGTTGGTGCGCTCAAAGAACTCCTGGAAGGTGAGCCAGCATTGTTTTCTGCTTCCGCCGGCGGCTACCACTTTGGCAATGGATTCGATCACCGCGTATTCGGCGGAGAGGTAGGGGTTCTTTTCGGCGATGTAGGGGTTATAGCCCCATCCCATCAGAGACGCGGTATCGGTTTCGCCGCTCAGCACCGGAAGCTTTGCCGCCATCGCCTGGGTCTTGGTCATCTGGTACGCGCCGCCAAAGGGCATGGTCACCGTATTGGCGCCGATGCTGCTGTCGAACATCTGAACCAATCCCTTTTGGGAGCAGATATTCAGGTCGGAAAGATGGGCAAGCCAGCCTTCCTTGGTGTTTTCCCGCTGGTTGACTACCGGAGCGGGAGCAACCTTGACCTCGACGTTGGTATGCTTTTCCGCGCCGTTGGAATTTAAAAATTCTCTGGAAAGATTGACGATCTCTTTTCCTCTCCAACGCATCGTCAGGCGGGGTTCTTCGGTAACCACGGCAACCACCGTTGCTTCCAGGTTTTCTTTCGCCGCCAGCGCGCAGAAGGTCTCTACATCCTTGGGGGAGACGACTACCGCCATACGCTCTTGGGATTCGGAGATGGCAAGTTCCGTTCCGTCTAAGCCCTCGTATTTTTTGGGGACCGCGTCCAGGTCGATCGCCAAACCGTCGGCAAGCTCGCCGATGGCAACGGACACGCCGCCGGCGCCGAAGTCGTTGCAGCGGCGGATCAGGCGGGTAGCGTCAGGATTGCGAAACAGTCTTGAAAGCTTGCGTTCCTCGGGAGCGTTTCCTTTTTGAACCTCCGCACCGCAGGTCTCCAAGCTTTGGAGCGTGTGGGATTTGGAAGAACCGGTAGCGCCGCCGCAGCCGTCTCTTCCGGTCCGGCCGCCGAGTAAAATGACCTGGTCGCCGGGATCGGGAACAAAGCGGACTACGTTTTGCGCCGGTGTGGCGCCGATTACCGCGCCGATCTCCAGCCGCTTGGCCACATAATTGGGGTGATAGATCTCGGTGACTTCGCCGGTGGCGAGGCCGATCTGGTTGCCGTAAGAGCTATAGCCATGGGCGGCGGTGGTAACGATCTTTTTCTGGGGGAGTTTTCCCTCGAGGGTCTCCCCTACCGGGCGGGTGGGGTCCGCGGCGCCGGTGACCCGCATGGCCTGGTACACATAGCTTCTTCCGGACAGAGGGTCGCGGATGGCTCCGCCGAGACATGTCGCGGCGCCGCCGAAGGGTTCGATCTCGGTAGGATGGTTATGGGTCTCGTTTTTGAACATCAAAAGCCAGTCTTCGTCCGAACCGTCCACATCCACCTTGACTTTGACGGAACAGGCGTTGATCTCTTCGCTCTCATCCAGCTCGGTGAGCAATCCGGCTTTCTTTAACGCTTTGGGGCCGATGGTAGCGATATCCATCAATGTCATAGGCTTTTTGGAGCCGATCTTTCCCTTTTCCGAAAGATATTGCTCAAAGCTCTTTTTGATGGAAGGATCGTCGATAGAGACCTGATCGATAATGGTGGAGAAGGTGGTGTGACGGCAGTGGTCGGACCAATAGGTATCGATCATGCGAAGTTCGGTTAAGGTAGGATCCCGTTTCTCCTCATTTTTGAAGTACTGCTGGCAAAAGAGAATGTCATCCAAATCCATCGCCAGACCATAGGACGCGATCATTTCCTCTAAAGCGGCTTTGTCCTTTTGGATAAAGCCTTCCAAAACCGCTACATCCGGCGGTACATCGTATTCGGTGTTTAAGGTATCCACCGGCTCCAAAGAAGCTTCTCTCGCTTCCACCGGGTTGATGAGGTGGTGCTTAATGCGCAAAAATTCCTCGTCGGTAATATCTCCTTCAAACAGGTAGATCCGGGCGTTTTTGACCTTGGGACGCTCTTTTTGAGTCATAATCTGGATGCACTGTTCGCAGGAATCGGCGCGCTGGTCAAATTGGCCGGGGAGATATTCCACCGCTAAGATCCGGTCCGCTTTTGGCAGGGAGGAGAAAGTGACGTCTACCGCCGGCTCGGAAAAGATGGTTTTGGCGGCGGATTCAAACGTCTGTTCATCGATTCCTTCCACGTCGTAGCGATTCAATAACCGCAATCCTTTTAATGGGATGCGAAAGGTGTCTTTGATGTTTTGCAAGGCTTTTTGCGCTTCTACGGCAAAGCCTTCCTTTTTTTCCACATAGATGCGAAATACGGACATGACAAACCTCCATTTATTCACAAGGGATACCGGCCAGACGGCCGTTTAGTACAGAAATCAGCTTTACCGGTACGACTTTCCCGCAAAAGGATGGGTCGCAATCCATCACCACGGGGCAGTAATTTTCGGTAAACCCTTCGTAGCCGAAGGGCGTTTTGGTGGTCTCCACCAACACCAAGGCAGTTTGTCCCACCTGGGATTGCAAAAACGTTTCGGAGAGACTTTCGCAAAGGCGAATCATTTTTTGACTTCGCTCCTCTTTAACGGGTGGGGGAACCTGGTTTGGACGTTTTGCGGCGGCGGTTCCGCTGCGGGGGGAATAAGGAAATACATGGACCTTTAAAAATCCGATTTTTCTTACCGTCTCTAAGGATTCTAAAAAATCTTCGTCGGTTTCCCCCGGGAATCCCACCATCAAATCGGTGGTAAAGGAGGGATTCAAGAAAACGCTTCGGATCTTTTCGACGATGCGGAGATATTCCGCGACGTCGTAATGCCGGTTCATCGCCTTTAGCGTCTTGTCGCAGCCGCTTTGCAGCGCCAAGTGAAAATGGGGACAAAGGTTAGGCATGCTCCCCATTTCCTCGATATCTTCGTCGCTTAAAAGCTCCGGCTCCAGGCTTCCCAGACGGATGCGGAGAGAAGAAAATTTTTGCGCCACCCGTAAAGCGTCGATCAGACGAAGCCCCATCTCTTTTCCGTAGGAGGGAAGATTGATCCCGACAAAAACCGCTTCCCGGTATCCCGCGTTCGCCAACGCGGAAAGCTCTTTTTCGATCTCTTTGAGGGGTTTCGATCGAACCGGGCCTCGGGCTTTGGGAATAATGCAGTAAGAGCAGTATCGTTCGCAGCCGTCCTCGATCTTTAAAAAGGCCCGCGTCCGTCCCCGAAGCCCCGATACCTCAAGGGGTTCAAAAGCTTCGCCGGAAATATGGGCAGGAAGGGAAACCACCCTTGTCCTCTCGGAAAGCGCTTTTTGGACGGCACGCAAAAGTCCCCCGCGGTCTTTGGAGCCGGTAATGACGTCGGCTTCCGCTACGGCGAGGGCTTCGTCGGGAAAAGCCTGGGGATAACAGCCGGTAAGGGCTACAATCGCTCCAGGATGCTTCTTTTTCAATTTTCGGACGGTTTGACGGGATTTTTTGTCCCCCACAGCGGTTACTGTACAGGAGTTCACAACATAAACATCGGCTTCTTCGGAAGCGTCCACCACAGTAAAGCCCTCGGAAGAAAACAGCTCCGACAGGGCTTCGGTTTCATATTGGTTGACTTTACATCCCAAAGTGGCAAAGGCAACGCGCATATAGGCACTCCTCTTTGAAACGGGCAAACTTCGAACACCCTTTCGAAGAAACCCCTTTCCGGCAGAAAGAATAAAACTCCAAAATATAAGCTTATTATACAATAAATGGCCTACCTTTTACAAGTGGCGGGTCACGAGAAATCATCTTGGGGAACAATGGAAAATATAGTGATAATGGCGATAAAAAACGGGCAGTCGGAAGAAAACTCCGCTGCCCACAGATCAATAGATCAAAAAAAGAGCCAAAAGGTTAAACAGATACCAAATCAGGTAGGTAATAAATCCTCCACCGAACAGGGCGGCGGAAAACTGTCCCCCAAGCGAGAGAATCGGCGTAACTTTTGCGCGCAGGAAAGCGAAAAGCGACTTCCGAAAGAGAACCAAAAAGAGAATAAATATCCCAAGTCCGATTCCCAGGTAGCCGAAATAAAAAAGAGTAAAGAAAGGAGAAGTCTCGGGAATAAAGTCTACCGCAAACGCTAAGCAGTTATTGAGGATATGTCCCAACACCGCCGGCCAGATGGAGCGGGTGGAGAGCGTCAAAAGCGACAGGAAAATTCCTAAAATGACGGGGGTGCAAAATTGCAGCAGGTTCATATGGAACATGGCAAACAAAATCGAAGACATCACCACCGCGAAAATGGGACTGTGCCGCCGCAGCCGTCGCAAAATGAAGCCCCGAAAAAGGATCTCCTCCAAAAGTGGCCCCAAAAGGCAGGCGTAAAGAAGGATCAGCGTTTTGGCGGACGGATCCTCGGGGAGGGCAAAGTCCGGCCCGGGGACCTCCAGCCCGAAGGCAGTAAAAAAGGCCATGATCACCAAAGTTCCCAAAACGCCGAGGGCGCTGCCGCCCGGTGTAGCGATGGCGCCAAAAAGCCAAAACCGGGGAGGCGCCTTGGGCTTTTGGAACATGCGTTCCCGGCGGGGGAAGGAGAGGATCTTAAAAAACAATAAGATCACCGTCAAATCGGCAAGCATCACCGGGAGGTATCCGGTGATAAACGTTCCCATATGAGTAGTGGCGGCAAGATTTTGGGACATCTGAAGGGATAAGCCGGTATGGGCGGCAAAATAAAGAACGTACCCCAACAGGCCTATAACAGAGTAGATATTAGCGAGTACGGACAGTAAAAGAAGTCCCAAAGCAATTTTTAACATGTCCGAACGAATTGCTTTTTTGGCGGATTGCTGTTGGTAAAAGGTCTTAGCTGTCAGGTAGGGCTGACTCGGCGGCCGGTAATTATTCATATATATGCATCCTTTCCGTTATTCGTCGTCTGGTTCGCCGATTTTCCAAAGCCATCTTAAAAAGCAAAAGGTGGCGACAACAGCGGCAACAATGGCAGCGATAAAAGCAAGCCGTTCCCAAATCCGTCGGATACGAAGGCGTCTCGCTAACTTCGTATAGGAAAGGGGCGCGGCGAAGGGTTCGTCGGAAAGAACGGGGCTTTTTTCGTTAATTTTTTGGTACCGTTTGTAATAGTTTGCACAGTCTTCGCACTGGGACAGATGCTCTTCTATTTCTGCGACGGTTTTTGGATTTGCGCTGTTGTCGGTATAAAGGGCGACTAAATCCTTAACAATCTCACAATTCAAACTCATAGCCTAACTCCTTTGCCAATCGGTTTTTCGCGCGAAAATAGATGACTTTGGCCGAATTTTCGCTGATGTTTAAGGCGGCGCCGATCTGTTTAAAGGATAAATCGGCATATACGCGCAAGAGGAGGACGTCCCGGTATTTTTCCGGCGCGTTCTCTAAAGCCTTACGAATCTCTTTCATCATAGACGAGCGGATGAGCTGCTCTTCGGGAGAATCCTTTTTTTCCGTAATCCATTCGTCGGTTAGAGAATCTAAGCTCAACGCTTCCCATCCTTTTTTGTGTTTGCGCAAGTATTTAAAATAGGAAAATTTCGCGATAGAAGCAAGCCAGGTGAAAATATCGCTTTTCCCCTGAAACCGGTCAAAGGATAAAAACGCCTGGTAAAAGGTTTCCTGTGTCAATTCCTCCGATAGCTCATAGCTGTTGGTAAGTCGGAAAAGAAAGGAAAAAACCCGTTTATAATAGTCGTGGTATATTGTCTCAAATTCCTGCAAAGCGCACCTCCCAAAAGTCGATGCCGACAGTTTGTACCCTAAAAAAGGAATCGATACCGCTATTGTAGCAAAAAAAGAAAAAAAAAGCAAATATTGGTGTAACCAAAAGAGAAAAAGAGACACTAACTAACAGAGAATAATCTACGGAGGCAATTATGAGCTTTACAATACTGGGAACCGGCATGTATGCGCCGGAAAAAATTGTAACCAACGATGACCTGTCTCATTTGGTGGACACCAACGACGAATGGATCCGCAAGCGGGTAGGTGTGGTGACGCGGAGAATATCCGTAAACGAGACCACCTCGGAGATGGGGGTAAAGGCGGCAAAGGCGGCGTTGGAAAATGCCGGTGTGCTCCCCGAAGAGTTAGACCTGATCTTAGCGGCGACGGTGAGCGGAGAAGATCGTTCCCCCTCGGTGGCCTGCATGATCCAAAATGCCCTTGGCGTTTCCTGCGCCGCTTACGATATCAACGCGGCCTGCTCCGCTTTTCTGTTTTTAATGGAAACGGCTGCCGGGTATTTCGCGAGAAAGAAAGTGAAAAAAGTTCTTTTGGTGGGCGCCGAACGTTTAAGCGGGATTGTGGACTGGACTGACCGGAGCACCTGTGTGATCTTTGGCGACGGCGCCGGCGCGGTGGTGCTGGGAGAAGGGAACAATTACCTGGATTCCGTGATCCATGTGCATGGTGGCGACGAGGTCATCAAGATCCCGAGCTTTGGCGGGACATCTCCTTTTTACGAGAGAGAAACCCCTGCGCCTTATATCTTTATGAATGGCCAGGAGACCTTCCGCTACGCCGTGAACTCCATCTGCACCGATATTACCGAGCTTTTGGAGAACAACCATCTGAGCATGGACGACATTGACTATATCGTACCGCATCAGGCAAACGTTCGGATCATTGATTTCGCGGCCAAAAAGCTGAAAGTATCCCCGGAGAAATTCGTGGTGAATATCGACCGTTATGGCAACACCTCCAGCGCGTCCATTCCCATGGCTTTGGATGAGTTGAATCGGAGCGGAAAGCTCAAACGGGGAGACAAGATTGTGTTTACCGCTTTTGGCGGCGGGCTTGCCAGCGCGGCGAGTTTGGTTATTTGGTAACAGGACGTAACCGGCGTTCCGGTTTCGATATATTATGAAAAAATAGGAGTGTTTATTATGGTATTTGAGAAAGTAAAAGAAATTTTGATGGAAAAAACCGACAAGGACGCTTCCGAGATCACTATGGAGACCAGCTTCTCTGATTTGGGCATCGATTCTTTGGATATCGTAGAGATGTCCATGGATTTGGAAGACGCGTTTGGCATCGAGCTGGAAGTGGACGAAAAGCTGGCTACCGTTGGCGACCTGGTCAAAAAGATCGAGGAATTAAAGGCGTAAGAATATGGGAAATATCGTATCGCCCATTACCGGGCTTTTAGGAATCGAATATCCGATTTTCCAGGGCGGTATGGCCTGGATCGCCGACGGCGAATTAGCCGCGGCGGTCTCTGAGGCCGGCGGCCTTGGAATTATCTCTGCGATGAACGCAGGTCCCGATTATCTTCGGGAAGAGGTCCATAAAGCGAGAAAATTGACAAAAAAACCCTTTGGCGTCAACATTATGTTGATGAGCCCCTATGCCGAGGATGTGGCGAAGGTGGTTGTCGAAGAAGGCGTTTCGGTGGTTACTACCGGCGCGGGAAGTCCCGCGAAGTTTATGGAAAACTGGCTTCAGGCGGGGATTAAGGTCATTCCCGTGATTGCTTCGGTAGCCATGGCGAAAAAGATGGAAAAAGTAGGCGCCACGGCGGTCGTAGCGGAAGGCCAGGAGTCCGGGGGACATATCGGCGAGCTAACTACCTTAACGTTGGTTCCTCAGGTCGTGGACGCGGTTTCCATTCCCGTTTTGGCGGCGGGAGGCATCGCCGACGGAAGAGGAATGGCGGCTTCTTTGATGCTGGGCGCATGCGGCGTTCAGATGGGCACCCGCTTTTTGGTGGCGAAGGAATGTAATGTGCATCCAAACTATAAGGAGATGGTTTTGGACGCGGGAGACATTTCTACCCTCACTACCGGAAGACGGTTTGCCGCCAGCACCTGCCGTTGTCTGAAAAACCCCTTTAGCCGGAACTTTATCAAGGTAGAGTACGCGCCGGAAACCACCGTAGATGACGTCAACGCTTTGGGTGTCGGCGCGCTGCGGAAGGCAGCGGTCGAAGGCGATAAGAAGGAAGGCTGCTTTATGGCGGGCCAGATCGCCGGCTTGGTCAAAAAGGAACAGACCGCCAAGGAGATCATCGAAGAAGTGATGAACGAATGTGTCGACCTGCTGAAAGGAGCGCCGTCATGGGTAAAATAGCGTTTTTATTTTCCGGCCAGGGCGCGCAGCATGTAGGCATGGGCAAAGCGTTTTATGAGACGGTGCCCGATGTTAAGGCGCTTTTTGACGAGGCGGAAAGCTACCGCCCCGGCACTTTAGAGCTTTTGTTTTCCGGGGACGAGGAGGAACTGAAAAAAACCGAGAATACCCAGCCTTGCCTGTATCTTGCCGATTTGGCGGCGGCGATCGCCGTAAAGGAAGCGGGAATCACTCCCCAGGCGGCAGCGGGCTTTTCTCTTGGTGAGATCCCGGCGCTGGCGTTTGCCGGTGCGTATTCCTACATCGAGGGCTTTCGCATTGCCTGCAAGCGGGGAGAGCTTATGGGCGTAGAAGCGAAAAAGATCGACGCCGCCATGGTGGCGGTAGTCAAGCTTCCCAACGAGACGGTGGAAGCGGCGGCGAAGGAGTTTGACGGCGTCTATCCCGTCAACTACAATTCCAACGGCCAGCTTGTGGTCTCGCTGAAAAAGGAAGCGTTAAAGCCTTTTGAAGCAAAAATTAAGGAGGCCGGCGGACGGGTGCTGCCCTTAAAGGTGGGCGGCGGCTTCCATTCTCCGTTTATGGATGAGGCGGCGAAGAATTTCGGGCGGTATTTACAAACCGTCACCGTATTCAAGCCCGCGATGCCGGTGTACTCGAACTTTACCGCCGCTCCTTATGAAGACGACGGCAAAACCCTTTTGGAGAACCAGATCAACCATCCGGTCTACTGGGAGAAGATCATTTCGTCCCTCGGAAAACAGGGCTTTGACACCTTTATCGAGACCGGCGTAGGTACCGTTTTGCAAAAGTTGATGCCCCGTATTTTGCCGGAGAGCAAGGCGTTTTCGGCGGAAACACCGGAGCAGATTTTGAAGATATGTGAGGAATTGCGATGATGGAAGGAAAAATTGCGGTTGTAACCGGAGGCTTTCGCGGCATCGGCAAGGCGATCGCTTTGGAGCTTGCGAGAAACGGCGCGGATATCGCTTTGCTGGATGTGGGAAGCAGCGAGGCGGGAGAAGCGGCGGTGAGCGAGATTTCCGGTTTGGGAAGACGGGCAAAAGCGTATTCCTGTGACGTTTCCGATTTCTCGTCGGTAGAAGCAGCTTTTCAAAAGATCGGTGAGGATCTGGGAAAGCTGGATATTTTGGTCAATAACGCGGGGATCACCAGAGATAAGCTTCTTCTGGCCATGAAAGAAGAAGATTTCGACAGTGTCATCGGCGTGAACTTAAAAGGCGCTTTCAACACCATCAAGCAGGCGTATCCGATCATGATGCGCAAGCGCTCCGGGCGGATCATCAATGTCAGCTCGGTTTCCGGCATGATGGGAAATGCCGGCCAGGCCAATTACTCCGCCTCCAAGGCGGGGATTATCGGTTTGACCAAGACGGTGGCAAAGGAGCTTGCGGGCAGAAATGTGACCTGTAACGCCATTGCGCCCGGCTTTGTCTCCACCGATATGACAGTGGATTTTGAAGGGAAAGAGGAGTTTTTAAACGCCATTCCCTTAAAGCGGTTTGCGAAACCGGAGGAAATTGCGAAGCTGGTGGCTTTTTTGGCTTCCGAGGACGCAGGATATATTACCGGCGAAGTCATCCGCATCGACGGCGGCATGGCCATGTAGGAGGTTTTTATGAAGAGAGTCGTAGTGACGGGGATCGGCGCGGTGACACCGGTAGGAAACAACGCGAACGATTTTTGGGAGAATTTGCTTAACGGGGTCAACGGCATTGGGCCGATCACCCGTTTCGATGCGTCGGAATTTAAGTGCAAAATCGCGGCGGAGGTCAAGGATTTCGATCCCTTGACGGTGCTGGATAAAGCGACGGCGCGCCGTACCGATCTTTATACCCAGTATGCTTTGGCTGCCGCCAGCGAAGCGGTAGCGGACAGCGGCATTGAAGGAAAGGTCGCCGAAGAGGAGTTTGGCGTTTATTTTGGCTCCGGTGTGGGCGGTATCCAGACCCTTTGCGATGAGCAGGCCGCTTTGGAAAAAGGCGGCCCCAGAAAGGTCAGCCCGCTGTTTGTCCCCAAAATGATCATCAATATTGCTGCGGGACAGATTGCCATTCGTTTTCATGCCCATGGCAATACCATGAGCTTATCCACTGCCTGTGCCACCGGTACCAGCGCGGTGGGCGAAGCTTACCGGGCCATCAAGGACGGATATCTCACCGCGGTGATCTGCGGCGGAAGCGAGGCGGCGGTGAATCCGCTGACCATCGCCGGCTTTATCAACTGCACCGCCTTGACCCATGCCGAGGACGTCAATGCCGCCAGCCTTCCTTTTGATAAGAGACGGTCGGGATTTGTTTTAGGTGAAGGCTCTGCGGCACTGATTTTGGAAGAGTATGAGCATGCGGTACAAAGAGGCGCGCATATCTACGCCGAGGTTTGCGGATACGGGGCGACCTGTGACGCGTACCATGTGACCGCGCCCTCTCCCGATGCGGTTTACACCGCCAAAGCCATTACCGATTCTCTTCGCGGGGTAGAGGTTTCTCCCGACGAGATTTATATCAATGCCCACGGGACCGGAACGGCGTTAAATGACACCTCGGAAACCAAGGCGTTTAAACAGGCGTTTGGCGAGGAAGAGGCGAAAAAGCTTACCATTAGCTCTACCAAATCGATGACGGGACATATGCTTGGCGCCGCGGGAGCCGCCGAGGCCATTGTCGCTGTGAAGGCGGTGGAAACGGGCATGATTCCTCCCACCATCAATCTGTTGGAGCCGGATGAGGAATGCGATCTGAATTACACCCCCAACCAGACGGTGCAAAAGGATATCCGCGTTGCCTTGTCTACCTCTTTGGGATTTGGCGGTCATAACGCCTGTATCGCATTTCAGAAGTACGAGGGATAGTATGAACAAGGAAGAATTAAAACAGATCCTGCCCCACAGAGACCATATGCTTCTTTTGGATGAAGCAGAGGCGAGAGACGGCGTTGCTTACGGAAAAAAGCGGATCACCGGGGATGAGTTTTTCTTAAAAGGCCATTTCCCGGGAAATCCGGTAGTGCCGGGAGTGATTCTGTGTGAAATTTTAGCCCAGTCTGCCTGTGTGCTCCTTTCCGATCTTGCGGGAGAAAAGATCACCACCCTCTTTACCGGTTTGAACAATGTCAAATTCAAACAGGTGGTGCGTCCCGGCGACGTTTTGGAAACACAGTGCCGGATCGTAAAAAAGAAGGCGGCTTTCTATTTTGCGGAGGGAAAAGGCTATGTAAACGGAAAATTGGCGGTGAGCGCTGAATTTTCCTTTGCCGTGATGAAGGAGGAAGGCTGATGTTTTTATTTAAAAAGACTGATCCCGGCGTACGGGAGCTTCTAAAAACGGCAAAGGACGGTGTGGTAGTCTGCGGTCACTGCAAAGAGGAGATCGACCGGAAAGAGCTGATCCGAAACTATTATATCTGTCCCAAATGCCAAAAATATCTTAGGATCCCGGCACGGGACCGGATCACTCTGATCGCCGATCGGGATTCCTTTTCCGAGATGGCAGCCAACGTGACCAGCGTGGATTTTCTTAAATTCCCCGGTTACGAGGAGAAGTTAAATAAGGCGCGCATGTCCACCGGTGAAAAGGAAGCGGTGGTTTGCGGCGTTTGTAAAATCGATGGGATTTCGGTGGCGATTTTCGCGATGGATCCCCGGTTTATCATGGCCAGCATGGGTTCGGCAGTGGGAGAGAAAATTACAAGGATTTTTGAGCATGCTACCCGGTACCACCTTCCCGTGATCGGATTTACCGCTTCGGGAGGCGCGCGGATGCAGGAGGGGATTGTTTCCCTGATGCAGATGGCGAAAGTCAGCGGCGCCGTTAAACGGCACAGCAACGGGGGAAACCTGTATGTGACGGTGCTTACCGACCCCACCACCGGCGGCGTCACCGCGTCCTTTGCGATGCAGGGGGATATTCTTTTGGCGGAGCCCAAAGCGCTGATTGGCTTTGCGGGGAGAAGAGTTGTGGAGCAGACTACGAAATCTACCCTTCCCGACAACTTCCAAAGCGCCGAGTTTTTATTGGAGCACGGGTTCATTGACCAGATCATTCCCCGGGAAGATCTACGGGACACCATCGTAAATATTTTAAAACTCCACAGCCGGAAAGGGGAAACGTTATGATTGCTTACGAAAAATTAAAGCTGGCAAGGCAGAACGGACGTCCCACCGGATCCGCTTATCTGGATGAGTTGTTTACAAATCGGCTCGACCTTTGCGGGGATCGCCGGTATGGTGAGGATGCGGCGATTATCGGCGGCATTGGATACCTTGGGGATATGCCGGTTACCTATATCGCCATTGATAAGGGGACCGATTTGGATTCCCGGTTAAAAAAGAACTTTGGTTGTCCTAAGCCGGAAGGATACCGGAAGGCTTTGCGGTTGATGAAACAGGCGGAAAAATTCAATCGTCCGGTGATCTGTTTTGTGGATACGTTAGGCGCGTATCCCGGCGCCGAAGCGGAAGAGCGGGGCCAGGGGCAGGCGATTGCCGAAAACATCATGGAGATGATGGGGTTAAAAACGCCGGTGATCTCTGTGGTGATCGGGGAAGGGGGAAGCGGCGGCGCGTTGGCGCTTTGCGCCTCCGACCGGGTCTATATGCTGGAAAACGCGGTTTACTCGGTGATCACGCCGGAAGGCTGTGCCACCATTCTCTGGAAGGATGCCAAACGGGTGGCGGATGCCGCCGAATGCCTTCATATCACCGCGGAGGACATGGTGGAATACCATGTCGCGGAGCGGGTCATTCCCGAGGACTTTACGCACTTTAAACGGATGTGCGCCGATCTGAAAAAGGTTTTGCTTTCCGATTTGGCGGTCATCACGCAAAATTCCATCTCCGGTATGCTGGAAAACCGGTACGAGCGGTTTCGTCGCATCGGCATTTACGAGGAAGCCGCCGGAAAGTATGGGAATCCGTAAGTAAAATGAAAAACGGTCCTTCGAAAGAAGGACCGTTTTTTTATGCCGAATATTAATAGTAGTACCAGTAGTAGCTTCCGAGAGCCATCAAGACGCCTAAAATGGAATTGATAGCGGCGACCACCAGGGTGATAACGCTGAGAACCAGCCCGGCGGTAGACCGGGGTTCGTTGTTTTTCCTTGCTTTAACGCCAAGAATAATGCCTATAATTCCGAGAGGATACGCAATAATGGGAAGTAAAAGGGCAAACAAGATTCCTACAATTCCCAAAACCATGGAGATGGTACCAAAGTTGCTCTTTTGCGGATAAATCGGCGCGCCCCGGTATTCGGGTGTAGGCGCCGTATAAGGCTGTTGGAAACCTTCCGATCCGGAAGGCGCGGTGGTTGTTTCTTGGGGAACTTGCGTCCCACAGTGCGCGCAAAAGACGGCCCCCGGCTCTAAGGGAGCGCCGCAGTAGGAGCAGACTTTGGGTTCAGGCTCCTTTTGTTGATTCAGCGGAGCGCCGCAGCGGTTACAGAAAAGGGCACTTTCCGAAACGGGAGCTTGACAATTGGGACAAACTTTCCCGGTGGGGGCGGATGTAGTTTCCGGCTGTGCCGAAGGGCTTTCCGGCGTCGCAGAAGAAGGAGTATACCACGCAGTATTCGGCGCGGGAGAAGCGGGCGCCTCGTTTTTGGGGCTTTGCTCTTCTACCGGTTCTTTGGGTAATTCCGGTTGTGTAGTCAAAACGGGAGAAGGAATTTCCGCTTCCGGAATGGTAGGCTGATTTTCGAGGGTCAATTCCGGTTTTACTTCCTCTTCCAGCTTGGTCCCGCAGGAAGGGCAAAACTTGGCTCCCGGAGATAAGACCCCGCCGCAGGCAGGGCAGAGTTTTTCATTGGATTCCATACAAAGACCTCCATTTGCTTCATAATTAGACAAAATATCCCCTTCCTATTTTACCAGAACCAAAAGAAAAAGTCCATCCTCTTTTTTCGTATTCTTTTTGTAAAAATTCCAAAAACCTTTTTTGAATGTTATTGACTTTCGCCGGCCTTGGTTTTATCATGATTTTACAGAAAGGAGAGAAGACGGTTGAATTGGTTGCGCAGATTTATGTATGGACGGTATGGCGGAGATCCTTTGGGGTTAGTTCTTTGTGCTTTGGGCCTTTTGCTCGCGTTGCTGTCCGCGTTGTTTGGTTCGCTGATTCTGCGTCTTTGTTCCATGGCGGCGTATGTATATTGTCTGTTTCGGATGCTTTCGAGAAATACTTATCGGCGCCAGCGAGAGAATCAGTGGTTCTTTCATAAAATTACGCCCTTGATACGGTGGGGGAAACTCGGAAAGAAGCAATTCGAGGATCGAAAGAACTACCGATATTTTACCTGTCCTCATTGCGGCCAGCATGTTCGGGTACCGCGGGGAAAAGGAAAGATTCGAATTATTTGTCCGAAATGCAAACAGGAATTTATCAAAAAAAGTTGAAGAAAAAACGGCAAAGCCAAAAGGGCGATGCCGTTTTATTTTTATTTTGCTATCTCTCTCGCTCGTTGCTCGCAACGTTTGCAGGCGTCTTTCACCGCTTCCTCCAAACCATGCTCATTCAAGGCGAGGATTCCTTGCTCGGTGGTTCCCCCCTTAGTGGCGACCTGGTTGATTAACGTTGTTAACGGTGTTTTGGACTTTTCCATCATTTCCGCCGCGCCTCGAAGAGCTTGGCAAAAGAGAGTGATGGAAGCTTCTTCTCCTAAGCCCGCTTCTTTTCCGTAGTCGATAAAGCCTTTTGCGAAGGCATAAATAAAGGCCGGACTGCTTCCGCTGATGGAAATAACCGGGAAAAGGTCTTTTTCCTTTAACGAGACAACGATGCCTCCGCAGCCGAAAAAGCTGATAGCGGTTTGATATTCTTCATCGGTTACGGGGGGAACCGGCGCGGCTCCGGTAGCGCCAAAACCCAGCTGAAGCGGGGTATTGGGCATCAGCATAACGAGCTTTGCGTCAAAGCCCAGCTCTTTTTTAATGTAAGCACTTCCAATTCCCGCGCCGATGGAGAGATAAACCTTATCCTTCGCCTGTAAGGCGGAAAGCTCTTTGAGCACGTCGGGGTACTGCTGGGGTTTTACGGCGATCAGAATATATTCGCAGCAAGAAACCAGCTCCTTTACGCTTTCACAAACCGTCAGAGAGATCCGGCCTGCGAGGGCTTTTGCACCTTCAGGAAAAATATCGTAGGTATAAAGAGAGACCGGTTCTTCGTAATGCCGAAAAACCGACTCCAAGATAGCGGAAGCCATATGACCACAGCCAATGGTACCGAAATGCAGCATATTTAACATCCTTTCCTTGATTCAACTCAAAGTTTTCAGCAGATCACTTTCTCCGGCGACGTTTCTTTTTGTTTACGCCAAAATAGCCGCCAATCATGCCGGAAACCAAAAGAATAACCGCTTTGACAAAAACTTCCGGCGGAGGAAGGGTTCCCAATACGATAACGGAAGCAATAAGCTCCAGCGCTCCCAGTATCCCTCCGGTGATTCCGCCGAGAAAAAGTCCTTTTTTTCCATAACTAAGGGCGGAAATCCCGCCGCCAATAAAGCCGGATAAAACTAAAACCGGAACCAGCACAACGGAAAGAACCGAAGGGACCGGTTTGATCTTTCCCACTACAAAAGCTGTTAAAAGCAAAAGCAGGAAAAAAGAAACGATGCCGGCTACCAGGCCTCGAAGCAGAGGTGGAAGATACGTTTTGGCGTTTTCGTTTCTGTTTTCTTTTTTTCTTTCCATAATTTTTCCCCGCCTATTTTCAAAATTACCGTTTTGTATCGGCAATACAGAAATATGCGGGGAAAAAAAGCTTTATTCCTTCATAAGCGAATCTTATGAAAACAGTTTTTTATTTCGTCGTATCCGGTTCATCATGAAGCGTTTCATTTCCCTGGACAGACC
>CALXGT010000065.1 GCA_944387915.1 uncultured Clostridia bacterium | reverse complement strand
GGTTTACCATTGTGTTTGAGAAAATGGATTTGCTGGCGGAGCTGGGAGAAGCGGTGCTGATGTATGCTGAAAAAGCGAAAAAAGAGGACATCGAAATGATCTACGAGGAGCCGGAGTTTTTGCCCTTTATTTACGGGGACAAGAATCGACTTCGCCAGGTTTTTATCAATATTATCGACAATGCCATCAAATATTCCGATCCCGGCGGGCGGGTTCGCATCGACGCTTTCCAAAAGGGAGAGGAAATTGTGATTTCGGTGGCGGATTCGGGCTGCGGCATCGCGGAAGAGGATCTTCCCCGAATTAAAGAGAAATTTTATAAGGCGAACCATTCCCGCAGAGGAAGCGGCATCGGACTTGGGGTAGCCTGTGAGATCGTAGATCGCCACGGGGGAACGGTGGACATTGAAAGCACGCTGGATGTGGGGACGACGGTAATGATTACGTTACCCCTCAATTTGGACAAAGCGGAAGAAAACGAGGAAAAAGGAGAAGCGAATGAGTAAATTGACCCTTCCTTCCGTCGGGGGGGAAGCCCTGTTAGAAGGAATTATGATGAAAGGTCCCGAGCGGTCGGCTATGGTGATCCGGCGGCCGGACGGAAGTTTGTATACCGAAGAGTGGGAGAATAAAAAGCCCGGATGGGTGAGCCGGGTGCCGCTTGTACGGGGAATTGTGAATTTCATTACCATGATGATTACATCCTATCGTTGTTTGATGAAATCGGCGGAGATTTCTACCGAAGGACTCGACGAGGAGCCGGAAAGCAAGTTCGAGCGCTTTTTGACCGAAAAGCTTGGGGATAAGCTGACAGGTGTGATTACCAGCGTGGCTGCGGTTTTGGGTATCGTGCTTGCGGTGGGGCTTTTTTTCCTGCTGCCCGCCTGGGTGATGAGCTTTTTTAAAGGGAATCTACCGCCTATGCTTTTGTCCCTTTGCGAGGGACTCATCAAGATGGCGGTATTTATCGCGTATCTGTTCTTAGTCTCCCGCCTTCCCGATATGAGAAGACTGTTTCAATATCATGGCGCGGAGCATAAAACCATCGCCTGTTTCGAAAAGCGGCTGCCGCTGACGGTGGAAAATATAAGGCCATGCCGGCGGTTTCATCCCCGATGCGGCACCAGCTTTCTCTTTATCGTTTTGTTTATCTCCATTTTGGTGTCCTCGGTGGTGACCTGGGACAGTATTGCGGTTCGGACGGCGTTAAAGCTTTTGACCCTGCCGGTGGTGGTGGGAATTTCCTACGAGCTGATTCGCTTAATGGGGAAATATGATAACCGACTGACGCGGATTTTGGCCTTTCCCGGTCTTCAGATCCAGCGCCTTACCACCAGAGAGCCCGACGACGACCAAATCGAGATCGCTATCCGCGCCGTGACGCCGGCGATCCCGGAAGAGTACCGATGAGAGTGTCAAAACTGATTTCGGATACCGAAAAACAGCTGTCGTTAGAAAATTCAAACCGTCATTTCGAAGCGGTTTGGATGGTAAGAAAGCTTTTTTCCCTCACCGGAAACCACGTCCTTCTCGATGTGGAAATCGATCTCGATGAAGCGAAAAAAGAGGCGCTGCGCCGGTGGATCGAAAAACGAAATCAGGGATATCCTTTGCAGTATCTCCTCGGCGAATGGGATTTTTTCGGGCGGACGTTTTTGGTGGGCGAGGGGGTTTTGATTCCTCGAAGTGAGACCGAGATTTTAGTGGAAACGGTGCTTTCCTATATAAAGGGACGGCCGGCTCCCAAGCTTTTGGACCTTTGCAGCGGAAGCGGCTGCATCGCCGTGACGCTGGCATTGGAACGGCGGGACGCTTCGGTAACGGCGGTAGAGCTTTCTTCCGACGCGTTAAAGTACCTTACGAAAAACGATCAATTGCACCAAAGCGGTGTCCGCATCATTTCGGGAGACGCTTTGCGCCTTTCTTTGGAAGAAAAGTGGGACGCAATTGTTTCCAATCCCCCTTATCTGACAAAGGAGGAGATGGATCACCTTCAAACCGAGGTGACCTATGAGCCAAAAATGGCGTTGTACGGGGAAGAGGACGGGCTATTTTTTTACCGTCGCCTGACCCAGATTTGGAAAACAAGATTAAAACCGGGCGGCATACTGGCTTTTGAGGTAGGAGATCACCAGGGGGATTCGGTGGCGCGAATCCTTTGGGAAAACGGCTTTTCAAAGGTTTGCCAAACGGCGGATTACCATGGTATAATACGAGTAGTGACCGGAATTTGGCGGTAGAAAGGAAGAAAAAGATGGCAAAAGGGAAGATGCAAAACAGCGAGGTCAAAAAAGGCCAGTCTGCGGCGGAAAAGCAGGAGGCCTTAAAGACCGCGTTAGCACAAATCGAAAAAGCGTACGGCGCCGGGGCGGTCATGGTTTTGGGCCAGACCCGAGCGTTGGATGTAGATGTAATTCCGTCGGGTTCTTTGGGACTGGATATTGCCCTTGGCGTCGGCGGAGTGCCGAAAGGGAGAATTATCGAGATTTACGGGCCGGAGTCTTCGGGAAAGACGACGGTTGCCTTACAGATGGTGGCGCAGGCGCAAAAGAGTGGCGGTACCGCCGCTTTTATCGACGTGGAACATGCCTTGGATCCCGATTATGCCAAAGCCCTTGGGGTAGACATTGATA
>CALXGT010000064.1 GCA_944387915.1 uncultured Clostridia bacterium | reverse complement strand
GAACTTATATATTCTTTCAGACAACATTTGCTTTACCTCCTTGGAGACACTATACCGCAATATATAGTTACATACTATCAACTGCGATTGAAACTTCCGCAACCAGGGGTTGCTTTTTGTCAATCTTCTATATTGCTATCTTAAATTTTATTTTAGAATACAAAAATGTTTTCCGCAAGGCATGACAAGTAACCAGAGTTACCTCTGGCTACAAATTTACGATGTTTTATACCCTCTGTGGTATACAATCCTTTGTGTCTATCATAGGTGGCCTTCTTACAAGTTCCTCCCAAGGTAAACATGCTATAATACTGCTCGGAGAGGTAGCTGTGCGTCAAAGCCGAGATGGACTAAAATGTTTAGTATGGTGTTCTCGAAGTCTGCTCCTGTTAAGCAGTCTCTAATCTTCAGGACTTTTGGCTATTTGGTGAAACCGACGGAGTTTGGTCCATCACTACTTATCTTGAAAAGGGACCCTGTAAAGGAATGCTTGACAACCGGCGGCCTTTATGCTATGCTAACTAAAGAAATGTGATGATAGGGAGAGTAGGCTTCGATTCGATCCCAAAGAGAGCCTTTGGTTGCTGAAAAAAAGGCGGTTCGGCGAAGCGGAAGGTAGCCCTTGAACGGCGCACCGAGGGATTTTCCTGAGACTGCGACGGGTTCGCCCGTTATAGCGAGACGGTATCGAGTTTCTGTACCGCGTAAGGCCCTTTTCGTGAGGAAAGGGTAAAATGAAGTGGTAACGCGAGGATTCCTCGTCTTCATCGGCTCCTAAGGGGAGACGTTGGGACGGGGATTTATTTATTGTAAAGGAGGCGACGGCTTGGCGTTAGACGGACTGTATCTTCATACGTTAAAAAACGAGATGGAATCTCTCGTTTTGGGGAGCCGGATCGATAAGATTTACCAGCCATCCAAAGAAGAGATCGTTTTGGTCCTTCGGGGAAAAGGACCGACCAAACGGCTTTTGCTTTCGGCGGGCGCCAATAGCCCAAGGATTCATTTTACCGACGGGGAATTGGAAAACCCCAAGGTGCCTCCCATGTTTTGTATGCTTCTTCGGAAACATCTTTCCGGGGGAAGGCTCCTTGCGGTGCGCCAGCTTTCGTTAGACCGGGTGCTGTACCTGGATTTCGACGTGGCGGACGAGCTGGGGGACCGGAAGACGATAACCCTTTCCTGCGAGATTATGGGACGCCATTCCAATATCATTATCATCGACCAGGACGGGAAAGTATTGGACGCCATCAAACGGGTAGACCGGGAAATGTCCGGGGTTCGCCCCATCCTTCCGGGGGTCGTTTACACCCCACCCCCTGCCCAGCAAAAGATAAACCTTTTTACCGCATCTTTTGAGGAGGTAAAAAGCGCCATCCTTTCCGCCAAGGGAAGCGATCTTTCCAAGAGCATAGGAAACGCGCTGGAGGGATTTTCCTCTACCCTTGCCAGAGAGGTGGTCTATCGGGCGTTTAAAACGGTGGATATGGACAAAAACGCTCTTTCTTTTGACCAGTGGGACCGGCTTTTGTTTTCCCTTTTTAAGGTCCGGGATGCGGCGGAGGATCCGGGAGACGGGCTATCGATTTTATACGAAAACGGGGAAAAGCCCAAGGAGTTTTCCTTTATCCCCCTGACACAGTACGGCGCCCTTCTTTTGGAAAAACGGTTTTCCTCCCCCAGCGAGCTTTTGGACCGGTTTTATTCCGAGCGGGTCCGGGTGGAGCGGATGAAACAGCGGTCGGGAGACTTACTGAAACTTTTGATTAACGCCACCGATCGGGTGAGCCGGAAAATCGCAAACCAGAAAGAGGAACTGAAAGACTGCGCCAACCGGGAACAGCTCAAACAGTACGGCGATTTGTTGTCCGCCAATTTTTACCGGATGGAAAAGGGGATGCCTTCCGTCACGTTAGAGGATTTTTATAACGATAACCAACCAGTCTCTATCCCGTTGAACCCCGCCTTGACGCCGGTACAAAACGCCCAGCGGTATTATAAAGAGTATCATAAGGCGGCGACGGCGGAAAAAATGCTCCAAAAGCTCATCAAAGAGGGAGAAGAAGAGCTTCTCTATTTAGACAGCGTCTTCGACGCGGTGAGCCGGACGTCGGGAGAAAGCGAGCTTTTGGAGATCCGCCAAGAGCTTTCGGAACAGGGATATCTAAAGCGGTATAAGACCCAAAACAAGAAAATCAAGGGAAAACCGCCGATCCCCTATCGAAGCAGCGACGGCTACCGGATTTTATGCGGGCGCAATAATAAGCAAAACGACACCCTTACTTTGCGCACGGCGGGGAAAGAGGATATCTGGTTTCATACCCAGGGCTTTGCCGGGTCGCATGTGATCCTGTTCACCGAGGGGAAAACGCTAAACGAGCTTCCCGACCGGACGGTGGAGGAAGCGGCGATGATCGCCGCTTACCATTCCAAAGCGAGAGCGGCGGCGCTGGTTCCTGTGGATTATACCGAAGTGAAAAACATCAAAAAGCCCCAGGGCGCCAAGCCCGGCATGGTGATTTTCGATAAATATTATACACTGTACACTACCCCCGAGGAGGAGAAGGTCTCCTCTCTTGCGGCGGAAAAATAAAGGAGTAGGTTATGGCGAAGGAATTGGAAAAGCTCTATAACCCGAAAAATTTTGAGGACAGGATTTATCGGTTTTGGAGCGACAATCAGTATTTTACCCCCAAGATCGATCCCAAAAAGGACCCGTATACCATCGTGATCCCGCCCCCCAACATTACGGGGCAGCTGCATATGGGACATGCGGTGGATGAGACGTTACAGGATATCCTCATCCGCTGGAAACGGATGCAGGGATATTGCACCCTCTGGCTTCCCGGCACCGACCATGCGTCCATCGCCACCGAGGCGAAGATCGTTGAGGCGATGAAAAAAGAAGGGCTCACCAAAGAGGATTTGGGAAGAGAAGGCTTCTTAAAACGGGCGTGGGCATGGAAAGAGCAGTACGGCGGACGGATCGTAGAGCAGTTAAAGAAGCTGGGGTCCTCCTGCGACTGGTCCAGAGAGCGGTTTACGTTAGACGAGGGATGCTCCGAAGCGGTTTTGGAAGTTTTTGTCAGCTTATATAACGAGGGCCTCATCTACCGGGGCGAGCGGATCATCAACTGGTGCCCCCATTGTAAGACGTCCATTTCCGACGCCGAGGTAGAATACGAGGATCAGGACGGCTTTTTCTGGCACCTTCGGTATCCCTTTACCGACGGCAGCGGGTATTTAGAGTTAGCCACCACCCGTCCCGAGACGCTGCTGGGCGATACGGCGGTGGCCGTGAACCCCAAGGATGAGCGGTATGCCGCTTTCGTGGGGAAGACCCTGACCTTGCCGTTAGTGGGACGGGAGATCCCTGTGGTTGCGGACGAATATGTGGACATGGAGTTTGGTACCGGCGTGGTAAAAATCACTCCCGCCCACGACCCCAACGACTTTGAAGTGGGTCTTCGCCACGACCTCCCCATCGTCAACGTCTTGACCGACGACGCGAAGATCGTCGAGGATTACCCCAAATACGCGGGCATGGATCGGTACGACGCGAGAAAAGCCATCGTCAAGGATTTGGAAGAAGGGGGCTTTTTGGTTAAAGTGGAGCCCCATAGCCATAACGTGGGTACTTGCTATCGCTGCGGCACCACGGTAGAGCCGAGAGTCTCCAAGCAATGGTTCGTCGCCATGAAGGAACTGGCGAAGCCTGCTATCGAGGCGGTGAGAAACAAAGAGATCCGCTTTGTTCCCGAGCGGTTCGACAAGATGTACTTTAACTGGATGGAGAATATCCGCGACTGGTGCATCTCCCGCCAGCTTTGGTGGGGACATCGGATTCCCGCCTACTACTGCGAGGAGTGCGGCGAGATTACTGTGGCGAAGCAAGCGCCGGAAAGCTGCCCCAAGTGCGGCGGCAAGGTGCATCAGGATCCGGATACCCTGGACACATGGTTTAGCTCCGCCCTTTGGCCCTTCTCCACCCTGGGCTGGCCCCACGACACCGAGGACCTTCGCTATTTCTACCCCACCAGCACTTTGGTCACCGGTTATGATATCATTACCTTCTGGGTGTCCCGTATGATTTTCTCGGGACTGAAATGGATGGGAGAAAAGCCTTTCTCCGACGTCTTTATCCATGGCCTTGTCCGGGACAGCCAGGGACGGAAAATGAGCAAATCCTTAGGAAACGGCATCGATCCTCTGGAGGTCATCGACGAGTACGGCGCCGACGCGCTGCGCTTTATGCTGGCTAACGGCACCAGCCCCGGAAACGATATGCGCTACCTTCCCGAAAAGGTGGTTGCGGCGAGAAACTTCTGCAATAAGCTTTGGAATGCGGCCCGGTTTATTTTGATGAACCTTTCCGATGAGATCCAAGCCCCCTGCCTTCCCGATACCCTCTTGATCGAGGATCGCTGGGTATTGTCCCAGTACAACCGTCTGGTGAAGGAAGTCAACGCCAATCTGGATAAATTCGAGCTTGGCGTCGCCGCCCAAAAGGTGTACGATTTTGTTTGGGATGTGTTCTGCGACTGGTATATCGAGATCACCAAATCCCGGTTGAACGAAGGGGGAGAGGCCTCCTTAAACGCCCAAAAGGTACTGGTCTATGTGATGGCCAACGTTTTGAAACTTCTCCATCCCTTTATGCCCTTTATCACCGAGGAGATTTGGCAGAGTATCCCCAACGAAGGGGAGACCATTATGTTAGCGTCCTTCCCCAAAGAGGACCCGGCGCTAAACTTCGAGGAGGAGGAAAAGGAATTTTCCAAGATCATGGCGGCTATCAAGGGTATCCGCAACTTCAGAGCGGAAAAGAACGTGCCTCCCTCTAAGAAAGCGAGCTTGTTTATCGAAACGGCGGACAAAGAGACCTTCGAGAAAGGAAGAAACTTCTTTATCCGTCTGGCTTACGCCTCCGATGTGACCATTGGCGAGAACTTCGATCCCGAGGGCGCCGGACTGGTGGTCACCGACAGCTGTAAGATCTTCATTCCTATGGCGGAGCTCATCGACAAGGAAAAAGAGCTTGCCCGGCTGAACAAAGAGAAGGAAAATTGCCAAAAAGAGATCGATTTTGTCCAAAAGAAGCTTTCCAACGAGGCTTTTGTTTCCAAAGCACCGGAAAAGGTGGTCAACCAGGAGAGAGAAAAGCTTTCCTCGGCAATGGAACGGATGAAACGGATCGACGAAAGTATCGCGTTATTGGGATAAGAGAAAACGCCCCGGCAAAAGCCGGGGCGTTTTTTTGCGGGAAACCGGTTATTTTCCGGTATCTAAAAATCGAAGGTATTCGTCGTAGGTAATGCTGTCGTTTTTGAGATGGTACACCTTCCATTGGATGCTTCCGCGAACGGGACGGTATTTGGTGGGCGGGATATGGTCGGGATTGCATTTTTCGCAGTAATCGTCCCAGTAACCGTCGTCTTCGTGAACACAGTTATCACAGCCGAAGCTGTCTTCAATCAGTTGGTAGTTGATCCGTTTGTCCATTTTCATACCTCACATTCTGCTGAAAGCGTATAGGAACAGGGAATGACGCAGACGGTGTTATAAAAATTTTCCGCCTATTTTGGATAGGCGGAAAATGGAAGATATCAAACTGCTTTTAGTCAGAGGAAATGGTGAGATTTCCGCTGGGCGCGGTGGGGTTCTGGGAAGAGAACTCGTAATCTTTTCCGGGAAGGACAGCGTTCAATACGATACCCAGAATGGAAGCGATGGCCAAACCGGTCAAGGAGATGGTGGTGCCGCCGATGACGAAGGAAAGGCCGCCGGTGGTGTTAAAGCCCAAAGCGCTGACTAAGATCATCGCCGCGATGATGATGTTCCGGCTCTTGGAGAGGTCCACTTGGTTTTCCACTACGTTTCTTACGCCGATGGCGGAAATCATACCGTAAAGGATAAAGGAAACGCCGCCGATAATAGCAGTGGGGATGGAGTTGATGATGTCCGCGAAGGCGGGGCTAAAGGAAAGGATCACCGCGAAGATAGCGGCAATGCGGATGACCCAGGGATCATACACCTTGGACAGCGCCAAAACGCCGGTGTTTTCCCCGTAGGTGGTGTTGGCGGGGCCGCCGAACAGCGCCGCCAACGAGGTGGCCAAGCCGTCGCCCAACATAGTCCGATGGAGTCCCGGGTCCTCGACGAAGTTTTCTCCTACCGTCGCGCTGATGGCGCTGATGTCGCCTACATGCTCCATCATGGTCGCCAAAGCGATGGGGGTCATTACCAAAATGGCGGTAAGGTCGAATTTCGCGAACTGGAAGGGTTGGATGCCTACAATGTCGGCTTCCTTTACCGCCTCAAAGCTTACATAAGCACCGCTTTCCGGAGGAATGACGCCGATTAAAGAGAGTACCAAAACCAGCGCGTAGGGGATCATAACACCCAGCAAAATAGGGATGATCTTAATCATACCTTTGCCCCAGATGTTGGCGACTATAATCACCAGAAGGGAGAGCGCCGCAAGCCACCAGCAGTTTTGCGCGTTGCCGATGGCGCTGGACGCCAAGGTCAATCCAATGGAAATAATGATGGGGCCGGTTACCACAGGGGGTAAAAACCGCATCACCTTTTTGACGCCGAGAAGCTTAATAATCAAAGCCATTACTAAGTATACCATACCGGCGATGACCACGCCGCCCAAAGCGTAAGGAAGCCGTTCCTCCACCGGCATGGTGGCGAAAATACCGGTATCTAACTTGGAGACCGTTTCAAAGCCCCCTAAAAAGGCGAAGGAAGAACCCAAAAAGGCGGGCACCTTCATTTTGGTGAGCACATGGAACAAAAGGGTACCCAGTCCCGCACAAAGCAAGGTGACCTGGATGCTCATCGGCATACCGTAGCTGGTGACCAACAGGGGAACCAATACGGTGGCGCCGAACATAGCGAACATATGCTGGAGACCTAAGATCAGCATTCTTGGGATTCCTAACTGACGCGCGTCTTTGATCCCTTCTTCCGGGATCTTCAGGGCGAAACGACTCATAATCATCCTCCTTCAATTGTTGACACAAAAAAACAGGCATCCTCACTTTCCTATCGAAGGAAAAATGAAAATGCCTCTTCCTTTCGAGAAAAAAGAACGAAAGGAAAAGCGATTGCAAATGTCCGCTTCCCCATACTCGTTCCCTCCCCGCACATTTTGTCTGATTATAGCACGATTGTAAATTTTTTGCAACCCTTTTTTGAATAAAAACCCAAATCCGAAGGGCTTTCGACGCCCTTTTTATTTTTTCGCTAAAATCCCTTTTTTCTTTTTCATCTTTATGGTAAAATAGGAAAAAATGAAAGGAGAAACAGCGAATGAAAAAAACGGTAATTGTTTTTTTTGTGTTGTTGGTAGTGGGGATTGTCGCAGCTGTTTGCCTTTTTCCACAGCAGGAGTCTATTCTCGTTCCCGAGAGCAGCGGGGAATCGTCTTTTATCCTCTCGGAGCCTTCTGAGCAAGACGAGGAAAGTGTTCCTTCGGAGGAAATATTTGAACCGGTCTCGGTGCGTCTGAAAGCGGCGGGGGATAATCTCATCCATAATTCTATCTATGAGCAGGCGTTGGCCCGAGGCGGCGACCGGTACGATTTTACCTATGCTTATGAGAAAATCGAGTCGTTGATCCAGGAAGCGGATATCGCCACCATCAATCAGGAGACGGTAATATCGCCGGACTTTCCTCCCTCCTCCTACCCGTGCTTTAACTCGCCTACTGAGCTTTTGGAGTGCATGGTCAATTTGGGGTTTGATGTCTTTAACCAGGCGAACAACCACTGTCTGGACAAAGGGGAGCAGGGGATCATCTCCGCATTACAGTATTATCAAAATTTTCCCGAGGTGTTGGTTACCGGCGTGTATCTAAATGAAGAGGATTATCAAAATATCCGCACTTATACCCATGACGGTATCACCTTTTCCTTTTTGGGGCTCACTGAGCTGACCAACGGACTGTATCTGCCCCAAGGGAGCGATGTCATCATCGTTCAGGGGGAGGACGAAGCGATGCTCAAAGAGCGGATCGCCGCGGCAAAGGAAATTTCCGATGTGGTGGTTATGAACATCCATTGGGGCAACGAATATACCAACGTCCCTACCGACCGGCAGCGGTATTTGGCGCAATTTCTCGCGGATTGCGGCGTAGATCTCATCATCGGCCATCACCCCCATGTAATCCAGCCGGTGGAATGGATCCAAGCCGAGGACGGAAGAAAAGTTCTCTGCGCCTTTTCCCTTGGAAATTTTATCTCGGCGCAGGATCGCTGGCCCCGAATGCTGGGGGGCATTTTGGATGTGACCTTTGAACAGACCGAAAAAGACGGCGAAGTCACCATAAAATCGGCGACCTTTGTCCCTATCGTAACCCATTATGACGCCGGCTTTACCAATAACCGTTTGTATCCTCTTTCGGAATATACCGAGGAGCTGGCGCAAAGCCACGGGGTCCAGCGTTACAGCAGCTTTTCTCTCTCGGATCTGTACCAGCTGTTAAACGAGGTGATCGGTCCGGAATTTTTGCCTGAAGAGATGGTTTCTTCGGGATCGTAAAGCGGCTTGCTTTATCGGACTAAAGGGTGTATAATGAGAAAAACAAAAGAGAAAGGAATTTTTTTATGGAATATCGTTTCGCAGACCGGATCAACAACTTAAAGCCCTCGGCCATCCGGGAAATCTTAAAAAACAACGACCCCAATGTCATTCCCCTGGCGGCGGGAAATCCGGCGGTAGAATCCTTCCCTATTGAGGAAATGCGGGAGATCGCCAATCATATTTTTGATACCAAGGCGGGAGAAGCCTTCCAATACGGCATTACCGAAGGGTATACCCCCTTGCGGGAACAGCTCAAAGCCCGTCTTCGCGACCGCTTTGGCATGAACGGCGAAAACGACGACCTTTTGATCGTCTCCGGCGCCCAGCAGGCCATCGATCTGGCGACCAAGGTCCTTTGCAACGAAGGGGACGTCATGATTAGCGAGAACCCCGCGTTTATCGGGGCGTTAAATACCTTCCGTTCCTACGGCGTGATTTTAAAGGGCGTCAACGTGGAAGAGGACGGTATGAATATCGAGGAATTGGAAAAGGCGTTAAAGGAAAACAAAAATGTAAAGATGATTTATACCATTCCTTCTTTTCAAAACCCTCTCGGCACCTGCACCAGCCTTGAAAAGCGCAAAGCTATCTACGACCTTTGCGTCAAATACGGCGTCATCATTTTGGAGGACAACCCTTATGGCGAGCTTCGGTTCGACGGCGAGGATATCCCCACCATTAAATCCATGGATACGGAAGGGATCGTGATCTACTGCGGAAGCATGAGCAAGGTGATGAGCGCCGGTATCCGGATCGGCTTTGTATTGGCGCCCAAAGCGATCGCCGCCAAGATGACAGTGGGAAAACAGGCGAGCGACGTACATACCAACCTCTTTTTCCAGATGCTGGTGTCGGAGTATATGGAAAAATATGACTACGACGGCCATATCGAGAGCATTCGGAAGTTATATAAGCATAAGAGCGGTCTGATGCTGTCTGCGATCCGGGAAACCTTCCCCAAAGAAGTCAAATATACGGTGCCCGAAGGCGGATTATTCTTATGGTGCACTTTGCCCGACGGCGCGGATATGCTGGGCTTTGTCCAGTATTGTAAGGAAAAGGGCGTTTCGGTGGTGCCGGGCGTCGCCTTTAACGTCGAAGAAAATACCCCCAGCCAGTGCTTCCGCTTAAATTACTCCACCCCTTCCGACGAAAAGGTGGTCGAGGGAACGAAAATCTTAGGAAAAGCCCTTCAGGAGTATTTAAGCCGGTAATGATTTGGAAACAGGAAGGAGAGACAATGGGATGACATGCTATATCGTTCCGTTCAGCCCTACCGGCGGAACCGAAGCGGTTGCCAATCTTTTGGCGTACAGCTGGAAGGATGAGTGTACGCTCCAGACCGTTGACCTCACCGACCCCAAAGCCGATTTTGGAACGGTTCCTTTTTCCAAGGAGGATATCGCACTCATTGCCGTTCCCTCTTTCGGGGGAAGAGTGCCCCAGACTGCCGTAGACCGGATCACGGCGTTACAGGGAAACGGCGCAAAGGCGGTTTTGATCTGCGTTTACGGAAACCGCGCCTACGAAGATACCCTGGCGGAGCTGGAAGATACCGCTAAACAGGCGGGCTTTTGCGTGACTGCGGCGATAGCGGCTGTCGCGAGACATTCTATCGCTCGAACCGTCGCCGCCGGGCGCCCGGATGCCGCGGACCGGGAGATTCTTTTCGATTTCGCTAAACAAATTCGGGAAAAGCTCGCTTCCGGCGAAACGAAAGCGCCTTCCATCCCCGGAAACCGTCCTTATAAAAACAGAGGCGGCAAGGGGATGATCCCTGCCGCTACCGAAAACTGTATCCGCTGTGGCCAATGTGCCAGCCTTTGCCCGGTAGAAGCCATTGATCCGGATCATCCCCAGAACACTGACAGCGAACGGTGCATTTCCTGCATGCGCTGCGTTTCGATCTGTCCCCGGTTTGCGAGAAAGATCGATGACGAGGCCCTTGCCAATATTTCCGCTATGTTAGGAAAAGTTTGCGCTGACCGAAAGGAATGTGAGCTGTACCTGTAACCCGTTGGATCAAACCGGCTTCTGAAAAGGAAGCGGTTTTATGAAACACAGAATGAATGCAAAACCGCCTGCTTGGATCGCGGGCGGTTTTTTGCAGTGTTGATGCCGGAAAAGCCGTTTAAAAATAGAACAGCTCCTCAAATTTTTTGTCCAATGCGATGCAAAGGATGAGCGCCAATTTTGCCGTAGGATTAAACTGGCCGGTTTCAATGGAACTGATGGTATTTCGCGACACGCCGACCATATTCGCCAGCTGACTCTGGGATAATTTCAATTCTGCCCGTGCTTCCTTCAGGCGGTTTTTTAATATGAGCTTATCGTTCATGTTTTCTACCGGTTTAAAGACCAGTGGGAGATGCCACCAAATGATAGATGTAGTATCCGGACATTACGGATACCAATATGGCATAGGCGATTGCGATTACCAATTCATACTTCCGGTGCAGTTTCCGATACTTTACCCAGTTGATGGTCATATTCCCACTGAATACAAGTGCCCATAATCCCCAGTTGATGCCTTTGCCAGAAAAGATCTGCGCTAAAAAAAAGATGGTCGCCAAGCTCATCTGAACCACGACTGCGCTTTTGCTTGCCTGCTTTAAGACATCCTGTTCATATATGTCATGATTTTTGTTTTCCGCTCTGCTCTTTGCTAAAATTTCGTATTTATCCATAAAGCGTCCCCTTGATCAAATTGCCAAGTTTTCTTGGTATATCGTTATTATACAGGAGCCAAGTGTACTTGTCAACTTTTTTGCCAAGTTTTATTGTATTTTTGCGGTGCCATGCTTTTTGTTTCCGTTTGTTGACGGTGGGATAAAATTTGCCTGGCGCTGCGGGCGGATGACTTTGTTGGATGTGACTATGGGCAAATGATCCCGCCGCTTTGGCTGCCGCAGGTATGAGAATGGGGAGCGTTGAAGCCACCTTGACTTTTTCTCTTAATTGTGTTATCCTGATAAAAACCTTTGAGAAAGAAGAGTAACAAATATCCTTTCGGTACAGAGAACGGCGGCAGGGTGGAAGCGCCGGCGAGGGATTTTGCGAATGGACTTTTGAGGGCGGGAGGAAAAGCGAAAGCCAAGTAAAACCCGACGGAGGTTCCCCGTTACGGAATAGAAAAGAGGGCGCGTAGCGTCAATTTGGGTGGCACCGCAGAAGTGTTTCGGCTTTTGTCCCATGTTTGGGATGAAGGCCGTTTTATTTTATCGACAAAAGGAGCGCGGAATATGGAAGCGGCAAAGGAAAAAAGAAAAAGCGTATTGAGCGGGATCCAGCCTACAGGTACCTTTACCCTGGGCAATTATCTGGGCGCGGTAAAGAATTGGGCGCCTTTACAGGATGATTATGACTGCGCTTATATGATCGCCGACCTTCACTCTCTGACAGTGCGGCAGGAGCCGGCGAAATTGCGGAGACAGATTTTAGAGGCCTACGCGATGCTGTTGGCCAGCGGCGTAGACCCCAATAAAAGCATTGTCTTTATCCAAAGTCATGTGAAGACCCATACGGAGTTAGCGTGGATTCTCTCCTGTTACACCCAGTTTGGAGAGCTTTCCAGAATGACCCAGTTTAAAGATAAAGCCCAAAAGCACGCCGATAATGTCAACGCGGGACTTTTTACCTATCCTTCGCTGATGGCGGCGGATATCCTGCTTTATCAGGCGGATCTGGTGCCGGTGGGCGCAGACCAAAAGCAGCATCTGGAGATCACCAGAGACATTGCCAACCGGTTCAACGGGATTTATGGAAATACCTTTAACATTCCGGACGGACTGATCTTAAAAGCGGGAGCGAAAATTATGTCACTGGCAGATCCGCAAAAGAAGATGAGCAAATCGGACGAGAACCCCAATGCCTGTATTTTGCTTTCGGATACCCCGGACACCATCATCAAAAAATGCAAACGCGCGGTGACCGACTCGGAGGCAGAGGTGGTCTACCGGGAGGGCAAAGACGGGATCAACAACCTGATGACCATCTATTCGGTTTGCACCAAAAAGAGCTTTGAGGAGATCGAGCGGGAATTTTCCGGCAAAGGCTACGGCGACTTTAAGATGGCGGTAGGCGAAGCGGTGGTTGCTGAATTAAAGCCCATCCAGGATGAATTCAAACGGTTGATGGACAGCAAAGATTATCTTGAAGACTGTTACCGCAAGGGCGCTGAGCTTGCGACTAAAATCAGCCGCCGGACTATGGACAAAGTGAATAAAAAGGTAGGGCTGATCGTCGGTTAACAAAGAAAAAACGGGGCGCTTTGGCGTCCCGTTTTGCCCGTTGACTTTTTTTCGGATCTATGGTAGAATAAATTTTGCGTTTAGGGAAATCTAAACACGGTATGGAGACGTATCGAAGCGGTCATAACGAGCTCGACT
>CALXGT010000063.1 GCA_944387915.1 uncultured Clostridia bacterium | reverse complement strand
CCTTTGGCTACCGCGTCGACGTCGATGCCAAAGCCCACGGCGGGAAGATCTCTTCCGTACTCTTTTAGGAGGGTATCATACCGTCCGCCAAACAAAACGGCGGCGCCCACACCCTCGATATATCCCTGGAAAACAATTCCCGTATAGTAGTCATTACGGTTGACGATGCCAAGGTCAAAGGAAAGCTGCTCTTTTAATCCAAAATCCCCAAGGGCGGCATAGAGCTTCCGAAGGTAGTCGGTCACCGGTTTCAGTCCATAATCGGAAAACAGGGTTTCCGCTCGGGAAAGGACCTCTTCCCCGCCAAAGAGAGCGGGAAGCTTTTTTAGCGCCTCGGCCACATTTTGGTTTTCCAGTTTCCCCAACCGGTCATTCAAAGCCGGGTAGTTTTTATTTTCAATGAGGCTTCGAATCTCCTCTTTTTCTTCCTTTTCCACCGAAAGCATCTCGATGAGGGTATTGAAAAAGCCGATATGACCAATTTCCAGCCGGAAAGGAACGTCCAAGCTTCGAAGGGCCTCTACCGCGGTAAACAGCACTTCCAAATCCGCTTTCAGTCCGTTTACCCCCAAAAGCTCAATGCCAATCTGGGGGACCTCGTCGCTCCGGCCGCTGAGCGCGGGCGCCGCCTGGAACACCGTTTGGTCGTAATAGAGCCGGATCGGCGGCGTATGCTGCTTTAACCGGGTGGCGGCAAGACGGGCAATGGGAATGGTCAAATCCGGTTTCAGCGCCAAAAGCCGTCCTTTTAAATCGGTGAGCTTATACATTTTTTCCTGGGGAATCTGGTAGCTTTCCGAATGGAAAACATCATAATATTCCAAGGTAGGGGTAATGACCTCCGAGTATCCTCGCTTTTCCAGCACGGTCCTTACCGCACTTTCCGCTTTTCTCCGAAGGAGACAATCTTCAAACAAAAGATCTCGCGTTCCTTCCGGCGTTGTCAATTTCCGATTCATAATTGATTCTCCAATACTTTAGTGTGATAATATGATAACACGCTACTACATAAAAGTCAAATGAATTTTTTCTCCCCGGAGAGGTCCTTTTTTGGCAAGATATTACAATAAGGCAACAGGCTTCCGTTTTGGGAAGCCTGTATTCCATTAAAACAGCGTCATCTGGCTGGTTTTGGGAAGATCGCCGAAAGCCTTAAACTCCTCTAACTGTTCAATGACCGTCTTGGAGACGCCGGAGCGGGTTTGGACCTCCTCGACCGAGATATATTCCCCTTTCTTCCCTGCTTCATAAAGACTGATAGCCGCCGCTTCCCCGAGCCCCTTCAGGGCGGTGAAGGGAAGACGGATTTTGCCGTCTTCGATCTGATACTTGGTAGCATGAGAGCGGTAAAGATCGACGGGAAGGAAAGAAAATCCCCGACAGAGCATCTCATTGATGACCAAAAGGGTGGTGTAAACGTCCTCGTCCTTTACGCTACGGTCGCTGTCCCGCAATTGAATCAGTCTCGCCCGGCAGGCTTCCTTCCCCGCCAAAGCGGTCTGGGCTTCCAAGTCTCCGCCGCGAACGGTAAAGAACGCCGCATAATACTCTAATGGCCGGTAGATCTTGTACCATCCCAGCCGGATAGCGGCGATAACGTAAGCCGCCGCGTGGGCTTTGGGGAACATGTATTTGATCTTGAGACAGCTGTCAATATACCACTGGGGGACGTCGTGCGCCAGCATTTCCTGTTTCATCTCATCGGTAAGAAGCTTAGCGGCATTTCCCTTACGGGTGATCTCCATAATCTTAAAGGCGAGCTTTGGTTCCAATCCCTTATGCATTAGATAGGTCATAATGCTGTCTCGGGTACCGATAACCTCGGAAATGTTACAGATCTTCTGGTCGATCAGGTCTTTGGCGTTACCCAGCCACACGTCGGTACCATGGGAAAGGCCGGAGATCTGGAGCAGGTCGGCAAAGGTTTGGGGCTTGGCCTCTACTAACATTCCCCGCACAAAGGGCGTTCCCATTTCGGGAAGGGAAAAGCTTCCCGTTTCGCTGAAGATCTCTTCGGGAGTGACGCCGAGGGCTTCGGTGGAGGTAAAAAGGCTGATGACCTTTTTATCGTTCATAGGCACATCCATCACCTTGATGCCGGTGAGATCCTCGACATGCTTATATAAGGTGGGAACATCGTGACCCAGCTCGTCCAGCTTCAAAATGGTGTCATGCAAAGAATGGAAGTCGAAATGGGTGGTATAAACGCCGCTTTCCGCTTTGTCCGCCGGATGCTGGATGGGGGTAAAATCGTAAACCTCGTAATCGGAGGGAATGACCACCATGCCTCCGGGATGTTGTCCCGTTGTCCGCTTTACGCCGGTGCAACCGATGGTCAGCCGGTTTTCTTCCGCTTTATGTACCGTTTTTCCCCGTTCCGCCAAATAATTGACCACAAATCCATAAGCCGTCTTATCCGCCACCGTAGAGATGGTTCCCGCTTTGAAAACGTGATCCGAGCCGAATAGCTCTTCGGTGTAGCGATGGACCTGGGTCTGGTACTCGCCGGAGAAGTTTAAGTCGATATCCGGCTCCTTGTCGCCGTCGAAGCCAAGGAAGGTCTCGAAGGGGATATCGTGGCCATCCTGGTTCATCTTTTCCCCGCAGACCGGACAATTCTTTTCCGGAAGGTCAAAGCCGGAACCCACGCTGCCGTCGGTGAAAAATTCGCTGTGCTTGCACTTGGGACAGATATAATGGGGCGCTAAAGGATTGACTTCGGAAATCCCCGCCATGGTCGCCACAAACGAGGATCCTACCGAACCTCTCGAACCCACTAAGTAACCATGTTCCTCCGAGTAAGCGACCAATTTTTGAGCAATCATATACAAAACGGCGAACCCATGCTTGATAATAGAGGAAAGCTCCCGGTCTAATCTCGAAGAGACAATCTCGGGAAGAGGATCCCCATACATCTCCTTGGCTCGCTCCCAGGTGATCCGCTGTAAATCCTCATCCGCGCCCGGAATACTGGGAGGGAAGGTCCCTTTGGGAATGGCGCGCACATCTCCGTCGATCCAATCTGCGATGAGGTTGGGGTTGGTAATGACCACTTCTTTTGCCTTTTCTTCTCCCAGGTAAGCGAATTCCTCAAGCATTTCCTCAGTGGTGCGAAAATATAAGGGGGCTTGCTGATCCGCGTCCTTAAACTTCATTCCCGCCATTAAGATGCTGCGGAAAATCGCGTCTTCGGGATGGATAAAATGAACGTCACAGGTGGCTACTACCGGCTTTTCCAGCTTTTCCCCGATCCGAAGGATCAGACGGTTGTATTCTATCAGCTGTTCTTCGCTGGAAACGGTGCCATCTCGAAGCATAAACCGGTTGTTGCCCAAAGGCTGGATCTCTAAGTAATCGTAAAAATCGGCGATTTCGCAAAGCTCCTCGAAAGGCTTCCCGTCTACAATCGCCCGGTACAACTCGCCGGATTCGCAGGCGCTTCCCAGCAAAAGTCCTTCCCGATAGCGCAACAGTTCGCTTTTGGGGATCCGGGGACGCCGATGGTAATATTTGATATGACCGTAGGAAATCAGACGGTACAGGTTCTTTAACCCCACCTGATTTTTGACTAAAATGATCTGGTGATAGGTGGGGAGCTGTTTGGGGTCTGCGCCCTGAAGCCCGGTATTTAACTCCTCATAGTTTTGGATGCCCTTCTCTTTGAGGGTCTCCCTCATTTTTAAGTAGATCTTCCCTAATACCTCGGCATCGTCGCAGGCGCGGTGATGGTTAAAATCCCCCACCTCTAAAAACTCCGCAACCTTGTCCAACTTATGGCTTTTTAATTCCGGATACAGGCTTCGGGATAAAATTACCGTATCGATAAACGGAAGTTTTCTCGATAATTCCGGGAAACGGGAAAAAACCGACCGAAGGAAACTGACATCAAAGGACGCATTATGGGCGACGAGGGGAAGTCCCTCCGCAAAGTCCAAAAACGCGCTTACCGCTTCGTTTTCCCTGGGTGCTCCCGTTACCATGCTCTGGTCGATACCGGTGAGCTTGGTGATCTCCGCCGGAATGGGCTTTTCCGGGTCCACAAAGGTGTTGAACCGGTCCACGATTTCCCCGTTTTTGATTTTAACGGCGCCGATCTCGGTAAGCCGGTCGGTATTTTTATTTAATCCGGTGGTCTCAACGTCAAACACCACCACATCACCGTCGATACAGCCCTCCAGCTTGCCGCTGACCGCACTGGCGCAGTCGTTGACGAAATACGCCTCCACGCCGTAAATCAGCTTAAAATCCCCGCCGTTTTTATGGATAGCGTCAACGCAATTCATAGCGTCCGGATACGCCTGGGCTACCCCATGATCGGTAATGGCTATAGCTTTATGTCCCCATTTGTAGGCGAGGTTGATAATGTCTTTGACGTCCCCTACCGCGTCCATAGCCGACATTTTGGTATGACAGTGAAGCTCTACCCGCTTTTCCGGAGCGTTATCCATTTTGACCTTTTTGGTCACTGTCATAATATCGTAGGGCTTAATGGAAATCTCTTTGTCGTATTTGTCATCCACCACATCGCCCCGTACCAGAATCGCTGCGCCTTTTTTCAGCGCGTCATATCGGGATTGATTCTCCACGTTTTCGATGATTTTTAAGGTGTTGCTGGAGGTGTAATCGGTAAAAGAATAGCTTAAGATGACTCGGCTTCCGTCTCGGGTTACCCGGCTTTCGGAAGCGAAAATCTCGCCCCAAACTACCACTTCACCGCTAAAGCTGCTGATCTCCTTTAACGGAACGGGAGGCGAAGTGATTTTCCTTCCCTTTAAGAGCATGGCGTTTTCCCCGGTGAATTGATCCGACAAAAAGTCCACCGTCACCGGTGTCGGCTCTTTGATTTCGGGCTGCCGGCGGCGCCGGTACGGGAAGGAAGAAGCCTTTGGCGTCTCTCTCGGCGGAGGCGCTATCGGCGCTTCGTACTCGATGGGAGGCGGAACGTCGTAATCGTCTCCTTCCGCCTGATCCGCTTCGACTAATGTTACCGTTGCCGCAACGGAAAATAAATCCGCGAGCAGGCGCTGAAACAGCGTGTCGATCTGCGCTTTCAATAGAAGCTCTTTGCCGCCCCTGGCGAGTTGGATAGACAAAGAATAGGAAAGCCCGTCCTGGTGCAATTGGTATGTCGCTTCATTAAAAAAGCCGTTGACAATCCCGTTTTGCTTTTTGAGCATGCCAATAAGATGCTCCCAAAGTCCCCTTTTCAAATTCTCCTCCGTCAGTAAAGTGGGGAGGTATTTCATATGGATCCGCATTTCGGCAAGGGATGCAGACTCGGCAATGGCTTTTTGTGCCTCTTCTACGGCGGAAAAAGGGATAAAGGTATTTGCCTTTACAGTCGCTTCTATGGATTTCGACTGCTGATCCGCCGTAATTTTAATCAATTCCGCCGTTTCAAAGGGAGAGGAAAGCTCCGAAGAAAGGTAATTGGAAAAAATCGTAAGGAAACTGCTTTGCGCCATAATACTTCCTTTCTTTGTGTAACGTCCTACGCCAGGTTGTTAATTTCTGCCATCAATTCTTCCACAATGCGGTCTTCGGGAATTTTTCGAATGACTTCTCCTTTTTTAAAGAGGACCGCGCAGCCATCGCCGCCGGCGATGCCAATGTCCGCTTCCCTCGCTTCGCCGGGACCGTTGACCACACATCCCATCACCGCGACCTTAATGTTTTTTTGGATACCGGAAAGCTCTTCTTCGATCCGTTTGGCTAACGGTACCAAATCGATCCTTGTCCGGCCACAGGTGGGACAAGAAACGATCTCCGGCCTGCCTACATCTTTACCGATGCTTTGTAAAATATCTTTTGCCGCGGCGATCTCTTTCACCGGATCCGCCGTCAAGGAAACCCGTATCGTTTCACCGATCCCCCGAAGAAGAAGGCTCCCGATACCTACCGCGGATTTGATAAGTCCCATTCGCTCGGTGCCCGCCTCGGTGACGCCTAAATGGAGAGGATACGGACAACGTTCCGCCAATTTTTCGTAAGCTTCTACCATGATGGGCACACTGGAGGATTTTAAGGAAATGACAATCTGGTCAAAATCGTATTTTTCCAACAAAGCGGCGTGGGAAAGTCCGCTTTCCACCAACGCGTCCGCCGTGGGTCCCCCGTACTTTTCCAAAAGCTTCTTTTCCACCGAACCGCTGTTGACCCCAATACGAATGGGAACGCCCCTATTCCTGCATGCCACCGCCACTTCTTTGACCTTTTCGTCACTGCCGATGTTTCCCGGATTGATTCGAATTTTATCGATCCCCGCGTCCAATGACGCCAAAGCGAGCCGGTAATCAAAGTGAATATCGGCGACCAAAGGAATGGAAATGGCTTCTTTGATTTTGGGAATCAGCTTTACCGCGTCCATATCGGGAATCGCGACCCGAAGGATCTCACATCCCGCTTTCTCCAAAGCCACCGCCTGGCTGACATTTCCTTCGATATCGGTGCTTTTGGCGTTGAGCATAGATTGGATATAGATTTTTTTCCCGTCGAAAACGAGATCCTTTAATTTGACCGGTATGAGTTTCCGCATCCTGCCGCCTCCTCTAAGCGAACAAATTTCGAATATCCTTGATAGTGACGAAAATAAAGAGCAAGATCACCAGCACAAAGCCGATCAAATGGACCAGCCCTTCATGCTCAGGTTTGATGGGTTTGCCGCGAACCGCTTCAATCAATAAAAATATCAACCGGCCTCCGTCCAAAGCGGGAATCGGCAAAAGATTAAAGATTCCCACGTTGATGGTGATAAAAGACAAAAGAGAAAGCAATGTTGAAAAACCGTAGCTGGTCGCTTCCCCTACTACCTGGGTAATGCCTACCGGACCGGAAAGGTCGTTGATAGAAGCTCTTCCGGTAAACAGATCCGCGATGGAGATCCAAATAAGACGAGCGGTGGAAAGTGTTTTTCTCGCGGTATAGGACAAAACATTTCCAAAATTGGTTTCTACGCCCACCACTTTAAAGTCGATATTCAGCACGTTACCCTCTTCCGTCTCGGAATAAGCAAATGTAACCGCGGGCAGCGTCACTTCTTCTCCATCCCTCAGCACCACCATGGATACCACGCCGTCAGCATCCTTGGAAAGCTCGTAAATAATGTCGGTCTCCACCAGTATTCTCCGGCCGTTGATGGACTGGATCACATCCCCTACCTGTAAACCGCTTTCCTCGGTGACCGCGTTTTCGGAAAACAGCGCGATCTGGTTGGTGGCGATCATATCTTCGCTTGCCACAACAGACAAGATGACAAAAAAGCCCAAAACCAGATTCATTGCGGCGCCGGCCACCAAAATCACAAATCTCTGCCAAAGCTTTTTGTTACAAAACGCCCGTTCGTTGTCGGAAGAGTCGTCTTCTCCCTCCATACTGACAAAGCCGCCGATGGGAAAAAGCCGAAGCGCGTAAACCGTCTCGCCTACCTTTTTCTTAAGCAGTGTCGGTCCCATTCCCAGCGCAAACTCGTTGACCTGGACGCCGCAAAGCTTGGCGGCGATAAAGTGGCCGCATTCATGAACAAAGATAATTAAAGCAAAAATGACGATGGTAATGAGAATGCTTCCCATAACTTCCCCCTTTTCTCTAACAAAACAGAGAATCCACCCATTGACGGGCTTCCTCTTCCCCGTCGAGAATATTTTCCAAAGTCACATCCCGATCTCCGTTTAAGGAAAAGATCCTTTCTACTGTATCCAAAATATCCAAAAACCGGATTTTCCCTTCCAAGAACAAAGAGACCAGCCGCTCATTGGCGCTGTTCAATAAAGTAGGATAAAGTTTGCCGGCGGCAATCGCTTTTTGAGCGACGCCAATGGTAGGAAAAGTGTCCGCGTCATAGGGATAAAACGAAAGAGTTCCGTATTCAAACAGATTCAGCTGTTTTACCGGACACGCAATCCGTTTTGGATAGGTTAGCGCATACTGAATGGGGATCTTCATATCCGGAACCCCCATCTGCGCAATCACCGAAAAATCCTCAAACTCCACGGCCGAATGGATAACACTCTCCCGATGGACCACCACTTCAATCTTTTCTGGCGGCAATTTGAATAGATGGACCGCTTCGATGATCTCCAGTCCCTTATTCATCAATGTCGCCGAGTCGATGGTAATTTTCGCGCCCATCGACCAGTTGGGATGCTTTAAAGCCGACTCCACAGTCACCTTTTCGAGATCTTCTCTCTTTTTTCCGAAAAAAGGGCCTCCGGAAGCCGTTAACAATATTTTATTCAACGGACAGTGCCGATATCCCTCAATACATTGAAAAATGGCGGAGTGCTCGCTATCCACCGGAAGAATCCGCACGCCCTTTTCCTTCGCTTTTTTCATTACCAGCTCACCGCCGGTTACTAAAGTTTCCTTATTGGCTAAAGCGATCTCTTTTCCGGCCTCAATCGCCGCCAAAGTGGGGCGAAGCCCGATCATCCCCATCACCGCGTTTAAAACCGTATCCGCTTCCCGGATCGTCGCCGTTTCGCAAAGCCCGTCGAGACCAGTTACGACCTTCACCGGAAGATCCGATACTCTGGTGCGAAAGCTTTGGTACCGAGCGGGATCGGCGATGCAGGCGATTTTCGGACGAAACTTACGAACTTGCTCCTCCAATAATTTTTCGTTGGAATATGCCAAAAGCCCCACCACATCAAAGCTGTGGGTGGAGCATACTTCTAACGCCTGCGTACCAATGGAGCCGGTTGACCCCAAAATCGATATTTTTTTCATAATCTTTCTCTCTTTTTAAGCAAGTATGGGAAAAGCCCAAAGCAACAGACAAAGAGTGGGTGCTACAAACAAAAAGCTGTCGAATCGATCCATCACCCCGCCATGACCGGGCATAATCTTTCCGAAATCCTTGACCCCTGTCTGGCGCTTGATGGCGGAAGCAAACAGATCCCCCGCCATACCGGAAAGGGTGCAAAGAAGGCCAACAATCACCGCATGAAGCAAGGAAAAATCCATCGTTTCCCGAAAAAGCTTCCAATATCCAAAGCAAAACAAAGGAAACAAAATACCGGTCACAACAACCCCACCAATGGCGCCCTCTACCGTTTTGTGGGGGCTGAGCTTGGGGGACATTTTATGCTTTCCAAAGGCTCTTCCGATAAAGTATGCGGCGGAATCGGTGACCCATGCGGCGATACAAACTAAAATCAGATAAAAAAGGCCATCCTGCCCCGCGTTTCGCATCATGAAAATGGTGGAAAAAGAAAGTGGCAGGACGACGCAGGTAAAAGCACAGACCGACAAAGCGGAAAAGGAAAAGGTTTCGTGAAACAAAAGCATTAACGCGAATAAAATGATGAGAAAAAACAAAAGAGCTAAAAAGTAAAAGCGCTTTTCAACAGATAGGAGAAAAACGCTTCCACCGGCAAACAGAGCGCAAAAAAGCCCCCCCACTCTGGTAGTGAGGTAGCGGGGCGTAATCAGCACCTCGTAAACGGCGATTCCGCTTAAAACCGCTAACGCCGCCGTTAACACCGGTGTATCAAAAAAATAAAGAACAACAAATAGCACCGCCAGACCAACGGCGGCCGTAATCAAACGCTGTTTCATCTTTTTCCTTTCCAACCTGCCTTGTTAAACACCGCCAAACCGCCGGGAGCGATTTTGATATTCCCGAATTGCCGCGTCTAAGGACGCCGGTTTGAAATCCGGCCAGAGAATATCCATAAACACATATTCCGCGTACGCAGACTGCCAAATTAAGAAATTTGACAACCGGTACTCGCCGCTGGGACGTATGATTAAATCCACATCGGGAACCTCGCCGGAATAAAGAAAACGGCGGAAAACATCTTCTGTCACCTGCTCGGGGTCTATCTTCCCTTCTTTCGCCAAAACCATCAACTGCTGGGTCGCCTGGACAATGTCCGCCCGGCCGCCGTAATTGATGGCAAGGTTGAGCTGAACGCCGGTGGCATTTTCCGTTTCTTTTTCCGCCCGTTTCATTTTCTGTCTAATATCTTCGGGAAGCGCCAGCAGGTTCCCCCAAAATTTTACCTTAATATTCTCCCCGGCATAGGCATCCATCTCGTCCAAGTAATTTCGAAGCAGCGTCATAATGCCGCTGACCTCCTCTTGGGACCGTTTCCAGTTTTCGGTGGAAAAAACGTAAAAAGTCAGATAGGACAGTCCGATCTGATTGGCATATCTCGCAATGGTTCGGAAGGTATTCGCGCCGGCACGATGGCCGAAATTACGGGGAAGCCCCCGTTTTTTCGCCCACCTTCCGTTTCCATCCATAATAATCCCGATATGCGTTGGGAGCGCTTTTTCTTCTCCCATATTACAGCTCCAGAATCTCTTTTTGCTTTTTGTCTACTGCCGTGTCCATCTCTTTGCAATATTTATCGGTCAGCTTTTGGATCTCTTTCTCTCCGTCCTTCACGTCGTCTTCGGTAAGCTCGCCGTCTTTTTTCATCGCTTTCAGCTTTTCAATCGCGTCTCTGCGAATAGAACGAATGGCCACTTTTCCTTCTTCGCCCAGTTTATTGAGCGACTTGGCCAATTCCTTTCTCCGTTCTTCCGTCAGAGGAGGAAAATTCAAGCGAATCACTTTTCCGTCGTTATTGGGATTCAGTCCCAAATCGGAAGCCAAGATCGCCTTTTCAATGGATTTGAGCGAGGACGCGTCCCAAGGCTGGATAATGAGAGTTCTGGCGTCGGGAACATTGATTCCCGCCATTTGGTTGATAGGCGTCATGGTTCCGTAATAGTCTACCTGAACCTTATCCAAAATCGCCGGGTTTGCCCGACCGGCGCGAACCGAAGCCAATTCCCCTTCCAGAACAGAAACACTCTTTTGCATTTTTTCTTCCGCTTTTTTCAACTGCTCTTTCATATCAAAAACCTCACTTTTTCATTGATTCGTTGGTGACTAAAGTGCCTACCGGCTCGCCTTTTAATACTTTTACGATATTTTCCGGCTTTCCAAGATCAAAAACCATTAACTTCAATCCGTTGTCTTTGCACATAGAAGCCGCCGTCAGGTCGATAACCCCGAGATTCTGCTCCAAAACCTCGGTAAAGGTGAGCGTATCGTACCGAACCGCGTCGGCAAACCGATGAGGGTCCTTATCGTAGACGCCGTCCACCATCGTCGCCTTCAAAATAATATCCGCGCCGATTTCCGCGCCCCGTAAAGCGGCAGTTGTATCGGTAGAAAAATAAGGACAACCCGTTCCGCAGCCGAAGATCACCACGGTTTTTTGTTTCAGATACTCCACAGCCTTATCTCTGACAAAGACATCAGCTACCTGAGGCATCGCTAAAGCGGATTGTACCCGAACCGGTACCCCTTCGTCCTCTAAAGCGTCCGCCACAGCTAATGCGTTCATCATAGTGGCGAGCATACCGATGTGGTCAGCCCGACTCCGCTCCATGCTGCCGCTGCTTCTTCCTCGCCAGAAATTGCCTCCGCCGACGACGATACCAATCTCCGCTCCCAAAGTGACCGCCTCTTTGATGGCCCGACAGATGGGCTGGATGGTGTCAAAGTCCAGTCCGAATTTTTTTTCTCCGGCCAACGCCTCTCCGGAAAGCTTCAACAGTACCCGTTGGTATTTGAGTCCCAAAAAAATTCCACCTTTCTGCTGCGCTTTTTCTTCCCCTTATTTTACAATAGATTCTCTTTAAAGTAAAGAGCTTTCGGAAAAATCCTTGGGCTTTCGATAGAGAAAAAGGCCAAATTCCGTCTCCACTTCCAACGAAGAAAGGCCCTCGATTTTTTCTTGATCCTTTCTTCCCGTTTTGTAGTAATAGGGAGTCATCCGAAAAAGATTTTCGATATCTTCTTTGCTGCGCAACCAAATTTTTCCCTTTATTTCTTCAACGTTCTCCAGGCGCAAAGAAGGAAATGTCGCCGTTTCCTCTTCGTTCTCATAAGAATGGTCGTAAATCGCTGCCTTTAAGGAAAAAAGATGACGTTTCAGCGGCGCGCCGAAAAGAAAAACGCCGTTTGGTTTTAGTACCCGGAAAATTTCCTTCTCGGAAACTGGCGCGAACAATGTAATTACCATATCACAGCTTTCATCCAAAAGGGGAAGCCGGTAGGCACTGGCTACGGCGAGGACGTCGAAAATTCCCCGCTTTCCCGCAGCGTTCAGCGCGTCCTTCGATATATCTATTCCCAAAATTTTCCCATTTTTCCCCGCCTTTTTGAAAGCCTCGACTACCTTTTCGGTGTAATATCCTTCCCCACAGCCACAGTCCAATAAAACGCCGTGATCTGGAAAAGAAAGGGCCGCTGTATCCGCCACCGCTTCAGCGAAAGGAAGATAAAAATCCTTTTTTAGAAACTCTCGCCTGGCGTTTACCATACTTTTATCGTCCCCATGGCGCGTTCCTTTTTTGGATTGAGACAACAAGAGATTTACATAACCGCTTTTGGATCGGTCGTAACAGTGGCGGTTTTCGCAAACAAAGCTTTTGCTATCAACAGACAAAGGCTTTTTGCATATCGGGCAGCAAAATCCCATACTATCCCCTGCTTTCTCCCTCATCCAGATACGTCGCCGTCAGATCCGCCGCATGGAGCATCACCGCTAACGGATACCGTTCATACGCTCTGGAGATGCTGTAGTCTCCGTTTTTCGCGTCAAAGCCTCCCATATGATACCGGATGGCTACCGCTTCCTCTACCGAGAGACGCATAAACCGCTCGATCAAAAAAACGCTTTTCTCCCCGTGACCGTAAGGAAACTGCTCGTCAATGGTAAAATAAGGCCGTTGTTCCCAAGCTCCGTTTACCTTGACGTTTCGAAGCTCTTTTTTATAAAAATTCACTTTACAGATATCGTGGAGCAACCCGCAAACCAACAAGCTCTCTTCGGTATAGGGGCTTTCCTTTCCCCGATACTCCTCTTCAACGATTTTATGAAGCCGACGATACACATGGACGCTGTGGGCGCAAAGTCCGCCATCCACCGCCAGATGATACCGGGTGCTGGCTGGCGCGGTAAAAAAATCGTTAGCTTGAAGCCAGGCGAGAAGCTTCTCGTTGTTTTTTCGGGTGATTCCCTGATACAAATTTAAAAATTCTTGAGTCATACGTTCCATTCTCCTCTTTTGGTAATTTTATTATAGAGGGTTCGTCTCAAAAAAGCAATCCGCTCTTTCGTCCTTGCAAAGCGAGAATTTTTTTCGCGGTTTCCTCCGGCGAGAGATGGGAAACATCCACTTTTATGGTGTTTAATTTTTCATAATGGACCAATCGTTCCAACCCCCGATCTATGACGTCCGGAGTCCGAAGCCCGTTGTCAATATCTTTTTGCAGCCGATGGATCAATGTCTTTTCGTCACAGACCAACGAACATGTAATTGCCTCGAATGGTTCTTTGGGAAGGCGGGAGAGGATATCATCAATGATCGACTGTTCATGCATCACCCAGCAAAAAAGAACGTTCTCGATCTCGCTGCACCGAAGAAACTGCCCCAAAAGAAAAGTAATGTTTTCCGTCACCATGTTTTTGGTCTCTTCGGTCACGATAAAGGGATGCATATCCCAGCACCAGTCTCCGTCCAAAAATACGCTCCGATTTAATGTTTGCTTAAGAATTTGGCAGACCGTCGTTTTCCCTACACCCATAGGGCCGCCGATTAAATACAGTTGTTTCATTTTTCCTCCTTGCGATCGCCTTTTTCGGTTGACAATCGAACAAACATTTGGTATACTGATAAAAATATTTGTTCGAAAGGCGGCGATCGACTGTGAATTTATATGATAAGCTTACCATCTTGTCCGACGCGGCGAAATACGACGCCGCATGTACCTCTAGCGGTATGACCGCAAGCTCCAAAGGTACCGGCATCGGAAGCAGCATAGATTGCGGTATCTGCCATACCTTTTCGGCGGATGGAAGATGTGTTTCCTTATTGAAAGTGCTGATGACCAACTCCTGTATTTATGACTGTAAATACTGCGTTAATCGCCGCTCCAATGATGTAAAGCGAGCCGCCTTTACACCGGAAGAACTGGCGGAGCTGACCATAGAGTTTTACCGACGCAACTATATTGAAGGCCTGTTTTTAAGCTCCGGCATCTTACGAGATCCGGATTACACCTGTGAACGGATGATCGAAACGCTGCGGATTTTGCGGTACCGTTATCGCTTTTACGGTTATATCCATGCCAAAGCCATTCCCGGCGCCGATCGCGTATTGATCCAAAAGCTTGGGATTTTAGCCGATCGAATGAGCGTCAATATTGAGCTTCCGTCGGAACAAAGTCTCTCCTTGCTGGCGCCGGATAAAACGAGAACGGCGGTATTGGCTCCGATGGCGCAGATTCAAAGAGGAATCAAGGAAAACCGGTCGGACCTGGTTCGATACCGCCATGCGCCCCGATTCGTTCCCGCCGGACAGAGCACCCAAATGATTATCGGCGCCACGCCGGAAACCGATTACCAGATTTTGAACCTCTCTTCGGCCCTGTATCAAAAATATAAATTGAAACGGGTATTTTTTTCCGCCTATATGCCGGTGTCGGATAACCCCTTGCTTCCCGCCCCCAACGTAAAACCGCCTCTTTTGCGGGAGCATCGGCTTTATCAAGCGGACTGGCTGTTACGGTATTATCATTTCGAAGCTAAGGAGCTTTTGGACGAGGAAAATCCCTTTTTTAACCCCTATATCGACCCCAAATGCACTTGGGCGCTGCGTCATATGGATTTCTTTCCGGTAGAGGTCAACGAAGTGCCTTATGAGACTCTCCTGCGGGTACCGGGGATCGGGGTGCGATCGGCAAAACGGATCCTTTCCGCCCGAAAACTCCATTCTTTAGATTACGACACGCTCAAAAAAATCGGTGTGGTATTAAAGCGCGCCCAATTTTTCATTACCTGTAAGGGAAAGCTTCGGGAAGGACTTATCGTAACGCCTTTAGCGGCGTTTCGGGCTCTTTCCGGCGACGATCCCGCCTTTCGGACTATGGGAACCAAAGGCGAACAGCTCTCCTTATTCGACGCGATGGCGTCCTCCAACGAAAGCGAGATGAAATTATGTCTTTTCAAACCAACCTCTCCTACTGTTACGACGGAACCTACTACGGGTTTTTGAGCGGCGTGTTCGAAAGCTTTCGCGCCAAAGAACTGCCTACGGATTTTTTTAGTGAAGACAGCCGCCAGTTTTCCCTTTACCCGGTAAAGTGGATTCAAACCGACCGCAAAAAAGCAAACCGGGTAGATGTCGCGGTGCGGACAAAGTTGGGAAATTATTGCTATGAGCTGATTCGGCTTGGGTTTTTAAGCTGTTTAGTCAATAAGGAAAGATCGATGCTTTGCTTTTTGCATCGGGCTTTTCGGGATGGCCCCAAAGCGGCAAACCAAATCGCCGACGACCATGTGTACCGCTTAACCAAAGCGGTACGCCATCTTTCAAACGAAGCCCATCTGCTCAAGGGATTCATCCGCTTTTCCGACATCGATGGTTCCCTTTGTGCCGTAATCACACCCAAAAACCATGTTCTGCCCGTCATTGCCAATCATTTTTTGGATCGCTATCCCAATGAAAATTTCCTGATTTACGACCAAACCCACAGGGAAGCGTTCATTTACGAAAATCGCACCATCTCTTTTTTGAAAAATGCCGCTTATATGCTGCCCCAATCAGACGAAACAGAAGCTTTCTACCGAAAATTATGGCAAAATTATTACGATACAATCGCTATCGAAGGGCGCTATAACCCTCGATGCCGTATGACTCATATGCCGAAACGGTATTGGGAAAATATGACCGAGCTGGGCGAGGGGTTCCGAAAGAAAGAGCAGCAAAAATTAAAAGGAGACGGCGTCTTCCCTGCTTTGGCAGAATAACGATCCCATTACAGCCCTTGTTGGAAAAGCCAAAGCTTCATCATCCATTTTTGGGGAAGCAGCTTGGAAACCAAATGGCAAAAACGGGTATAAAGACCGTAGACTGAAATAGGCTTTCCTTTTTTTGCGTCGGAAAGCGCCTTGAACGCTACTTGATCCGGAGACGCCATAGGGAAAAAACGAGTAGGCGCTTTTTTCGCGTCAATCTCCGCCCGGTCAAAAAAGTCGGTGCGAATCCATCCCGGACAGACAGCGGTTACCGTAATTCCGTCTTCTTTCAGCTCCTCGTTCAATCCACGGGAGTAGTTTCGGACAAACGCTTTGGTAGCTGCGTAAAGATTCAAATACGGAAGCGGTTGGAAAGCCGCCTGAGACGCAATGTTAAGGATCCGGCTTCCCTGCTCCATAAAGGGAAGGCAAACAAGCCCCATCGCAACAACGGCGGAGCAGTTGACATCAATCATATCCACCGAGCCCAACACGGAAAGATCCCGGCAAGAGCCGAATTTCGCGTATCCGGCACTGTTCACCAAATAGCGGATGGTCACGTTTTCCGCTAACAGCGCCGCTCCAAAATTAAGGATTGCGTCCCGATCGGAAAGATCCATCGGAAAGATCCGGATCCGCTCCCCCATTTCTTGGCGAAGGCGCGAAAGTTTTTCTTCATCTTTCGCGATAACAAAGATTTCCTGGACATCTTCCCACAGCAACAGTTTGACCATTTCTTTTCCTAAGCCGCCGCTGGCGCCGGTAACGACAGCTATCGTCTTTTTTTCCATACCTAATCCCTCATTTCCCTTTCATTGTAGAGAAAAGAAAATCCCTTGTCAAGCGACAAAACGGCACAGTGCTTTCACTGTGCCGTTTTCCTATGTACCAAAGTACTTTTGAGCTTTTTACAAATTAAAAGGGATTGCCCGCGTCCATCTGATCCAGTCCGAAGAAGGTCAGGGCATTTTGGATCTCCAGATCCCAGAACCGCCATTCATGCCGGTAGCCTTCGATCTCATGGAAGGTAACGTCTAAACCGATCTCCTTGGCATATTCTTTAAAGGCGAGATGGTTTTTATACGCGCCGTCCGCCGTACCACAGCAGACATAAAGTCTGGGAAGCTTGCCGGATTTGGCTAACGGTTTGATATTGTCCCAGGTATTTTCCTTGGACGCCAGATACTCTTCTACGCCGCCGCAGCGATCGATATCGTTTTGCGTACGGGGATTGATCCCTTCAGCTAATTCCGCCCGAAGATCTCTGGGGGAAGAGGACAAAACCGCCGCCGCCGCGAATTTTTCGGGATGACCGATGATGAATTTCATGGTTCCCCGTCCGCCCATAGACAAACCGGCGATAAAGTTATCCTCTCTCTTGTCGGACGCCGGAAGCCAGTTATACACGTAAGGCATAAGCTCTTCGGTCAGATAATCCCACATCATAAAACCGGTTCCAAAGTTGGGCCAGTTTTCATAAACGCTGTTCATCGCCGAAGGCATGACCACGATCAAATCCTCTTCACAGGCATACAGCTCGATATTGCTTTTACGAAGCCAGTCGGAGTGATCGCCAAAGGTGCCGTGCAAAAGCCAGAGGACTTTATATTTCGCGCCGCTGCGGTAAAACTCCTCGGGAGATTTTCCTCTGGGTTTATCGGGAAGGATGATGGAAACTTTGTGGTTATTTCCAAGATATTGACTTTCAAAATTTACCTGATATAATGCCATAATGTATCCTCCTTTTTTCAGTTAAAAGGGATTGCCCGCGTCCATCTGGTCCAATCCGAAGAAGGTAAGCGCCTTTTGGATGTATTTATCCCAAAACCGCCATTCATGCTTATAGCCTTCCTCTTCTTCGAAGACCCAGTCCAACTTCAGATCCTTCTGGATGTAATTTTTAAAATCCCAGTAGCTGCCGTCGGCAATATTGTGATCTTCCAATCCAATCGCTACATACACTTTCGGCAACGCGGAAAGATCGATGCGTTTCATCATCTCCCAGGTGCTGTCGTCGGAAGCGAGAAACGCGTTCAGATCCCCTTTGTACTTACTTTGGATGATAGCGCCATACCGGGGAAGAATTTGCTTTTCATAACGCTCCCTATCGTTTTCATAAAGCCCTTTCGCATCCCGGAAGGGCGCGGATAAACAAGCCGCCGCCGCGAATTTCTCCGGATGCATGGTGATAAACTTCATCGACCCCATAGATCCCATGGAAAGACCGGCGATAAAATTATCTTCCCTTTTATCGGACGCCGGGAACCAGTTGTAGATCAACGGCATTAGCTCATCAAAGAAATAATCCGCCATGGAAAGCCCAGTACCGAAATCCGGCCAGTTCATATAACCACTGTTCCATGCTGAGGGCATTACCACGATGAGATCCTTTTCACAGGCATACAGTTCGATCATGGACTTTCTCAGCCAGTCGGAGTGATCGCCGGACGCACCATGCAAAAGCCAGAGAACTTTATATTTTTTGCCGCTTCGGTAAAATTCTTCGGGAGATTTTCCTCTGGGCTTATCCGGCAAAATAACGCTGATGTTATGGTTGTTGCCGAGATATTGGCTTTCGAAATTCATTTTTACTAAAGACATATCTTCTCTCCCTTGTTTTTACTGTTAAAACGGATTGCCCGCGTCTTTGTCTTTGCCGATTTGGAAGAAATCCAATCCTTTTTCGATATACTTGTCCCAAAACCGCCATTCATGCCGGTAACCGGGCTCGCTGACAAAGGTCGCGTCTTTCCAGCCCAAGCTCTCGCAGTACGCCTTAAACTCCAACCACTCGGGATAGCATCCGTCGTCTTCGCCGCAAGCCAGATAGAACTTGGGAAGCTCTCCGGTTTTTACCTTATCCTTTAGCTTATCCCACGCGTTTTCGTTAGAATTTTTGTACGCTTCCAAACCGCCGGCATTATTGACGCTGTTGTTGATCCGCGCGTCGATATAGCCGTTATCATACGTAAATTTGGAGACAGGACGGGGGTTTCTCGAAAGAATGATGGCGCCGGCAAAGTACTGGGGGAAATTGATGGCGTATTTCGACGCACCGGTACCGCCCATAGATAAACCGGCGATGTAATTGTCCTCTCTCTTATCCGAAGCCGGAAACCATCCGTAAATAAGCGGCATCAGTTCGTTGAACAGGTAGCTTTCCATCGCAAAGCCGGTGGCGAAAGTGGGCCAGTCGGAATAAAAGCTGTTCAGCGCCGAAGGCATCACCACAATCAGATCTCGTTCGCAGGCGTATAACTCAATCTTACTTTTCCGAATCCAGTCCGAGTAATCGCCAAACGTACCGTGCAAAAGCCAAAGGACCTTATATTTTTTTCCGCTTCCGTAAAACTCTTTCGGCGTCTTCCCCCGGGGCTTGTCGGGAAGGATGATCCCTACCTCATGGTTGTTTCCAAGATATTGGCTTTCAAAGTTAATCGTAACAAGTGCCATACTATCTCCTCCTGAGCCGATTAAAACGGATTACCCGCGTCCATCTGGTCCAAACCGAAGAAGGTAAGCGCCTTTTGGATGTATTTGTCCCAGAACCGCCATTCATGCTTATAGCCGGATTCTGTTTCAAAGGTAGCGTTTAAGCCGATTTCCTCAGCATAAGCCTTAAATTGCATAAACATAGGATACAGTCCGTCCGCTTCGCCGCAGCAGAAATACAAACGAGGCAGTTCGCCGGTATCTTTCTTTTCCTTGAGGAGTCTCCAGCTGTTTTCATAGGAATTCTTATAGGCATCCAGTCCGCCCGCATTGTTGACGCTGTTGATGGTCCGTCCCACTACATCGGCGTCGGTGTAAGCGTCAATATTTCTCGGCGCGGAAGACAAAATTGCCGCCGCCGCAAATTTTTCGGGATGGTTGACCGCGTATTTAATGGTTCCGCCACCACCCATGGAAAGACCGGCGATGAAGTTGTCTTCCCTCTTATCGGATGCCGGGAACCACCCGTAAACCAAAGGCATCAGCTCATCAAAGAGATAATCAAACATCATATAACCGGTAGCGAACCCAGGCCAGTTAGAGTAGTTGGCGTTTAAGCCGGAGGGCATAACCACAATCAAATCTTTCTCACAAGCATACAACTCAATGTTGCTCTTGCGGATCCAGTCGGAGTAATCGCCAAAGGTACCATGTAAAAGCCAAAGCACCTTATATTTTTTTCCGTTTCCGTAAAACTCTTTCGGCGTCTTTCCCCGGGGCTTATCGGGAAGGATAATCCCTACTTCATGGTTGTTTCCGAGATATTGACTTTCAAAGTTAATTGTAACAAGCGCCATTGTTTCCTCTTCCTTTCTTGTTTAGAATGAAAAGCAGTTTGGAATCTTTGTTTTCTTCTACCACTTATTATACCATATGTCAATGGAACGTCAAGATTGTTTTCAAACGATTGTTGATAATTTCAATTTAAAGGCAAATTTTTTATTGAAAACGTATACATATGATTTTGCCATAATGCGGGCGGAAACCTCCCACAAGCGGGAATTACCTACGATGTAAACAATCTGAACCAATGTTATTTTTTGAACACCACCGCCGAGACCGCCACCTATGACGGCGCTTTATTCGCTTCGGTCCAGTCGCTCACAAGTGAAAAAATGAAGAGCAAAGAAAATTTTGAAGGCTTCGATTTTGAAACCGTCTGGCAGATGGGAGAAAACGGATATCCCGTTTTTTAAAAAACCCTTTACGCGGGAATGGACGGGATCGGTTAAAAAATCAAAAAACTACTGCCTGTCTTTTGATAAGCGGTAGTTTTTTCTATTGACATTTTAGCTTTCATCAATTATAATAGCATTACTATTTAGTAATGCTAAATAGTAATGCTAAGTGAGGCGATAACTATGGATAACCGTTATGTGCAGCAGTTCAAAAAAGGCTCCTTGGAAATGATTTTACTATGTTTAATTGGACGGAAAGAAACTTACGGCTACGAAATGATAACGGAATTGAACGGCAGTGCGTCCGTTTTGGGATACGCGAAAGAGGGAACGATTTACCCCATTTTGTATCGTTTGCAGGAAGCCAATCTCATTCAATGCCGATTAGCTCACGCCGCAGCAAACGGCGGTTCGAAAAAATATTACTCCCTTACTGATCATGGGAAAGAGGTATTGGAGGAGTTGATCGCATTCTGGTCAAACTATGAAAACTGTGTCAATGGATTTATTGATAGCTACAACAAAAGGGACGGATTAAAATGAAAGAACAGTATATAAAACAAGTAAAAAAAGAGTTGAACCTGTCAGGTAACGCAAAAAGAGAAATATTGCGTGATTTACAGGAGATATTTGCATCCGCGTTGGAGCATGGAGAAACGGAGCAACAAGTGATGGCACGCTTAGGATCCCCGAAAGAATTCGCCAAAAACGCAAAGGAACCTTTCGAGGAAATAAAACAGCGCCCCAAAAGAGGGAAAATAGTTCGTCTCGTTTGTTGCGCTTTGGGCGCCGTCATATTTTTCGGATTATTTTTTTCTGCCCGGTTACACCAAGTGCCGGACAATGTAATCGGCCAAGCCAACAGTATGACCGGTATTCTGGTTTCCTCTCCCCTACCCTTTAACATTTCATGGTTTTTGGGGATCGCAGGATGCGTCTTTTTAATTCTTACTATAATTTTCGCAGTCAAACTGGTTCGCAGATAAAGGGAGGATCCGATGAAAAAAATATTTTCCTGTTTGTTCTTTTTGTTCTTGCTGGCAGTTTCTTTTGGCGGATGCGCCACCCGGTTATCCGACACCGATTCATCTGATTGGACGCTTTCGGCAGAACCGGAATTCGTCACATCCTGGCCGGAAAATGAATTTACTTCCTGGATCCCAAAACCCTCAACAGGAAGTATTGACTATGTGTGTGATTATACGGACAGCGGCCGTTATCAGGTAGTAATGAAAGACCTATCCCAAGAAGAATCCCAAGACTACGTCCATCAGCTGCTGGAACAAGGATACGAACAAATCGCGTCAGAAAGCAACGAAGCATCTGCCGGGACCATTTTGCAAAAAGATGAGGTAACGCTAAGCATCGCTTATTCCGAAAATGTCCTTAATATTCTCATAATCGTAAATGACGCCGATTCATAATAGCCAAGCACATCCGGCATATAACAAAAAACGGTATGACGAAAGTCATACCGTTTTTTGTTGCTGTAATTACGGCGAAACCGGCAAAATTGCCAGCGCGATGTTAAAGTAAATAAAAATGGAACAGCAATCTACAATGGTGGTAATCATCGGCGACGCCATCAACGCCGGGTCCAGTTTACAGGTCTTCGCCAAAATGGGTAAGGTGCACCCGATGCTTTTGGCGATAAAAACGGTGAGGACAAGGCTAGTTCCTACCGTTGCCGCCACCGGAAAATCCCGGTACAAAAGCCAGATCCACAGAGTATTAAGCACCCCAAGAGTGACACCGACCATGGCCGCTACCCGGATTTCCTTCCAGATGATTTTGGGCCAATCCCGGAGCTGAATCTCATCCAGCGCCAAACCACGGATCATCAGCGTGGACGTCTGATTTCCACAGTTTCCTCCCGTATCCATCAGCATCGGGATGAAGGAAACCAACAAAGGCAACGCGGCAAATGCCGCCTCGTAATGGTTGATGACCCTACTGGTCACCGTAGCGGAAAGCATTAAAATTAAAAGCCAGACAATCCGCTTTTTCGCGTGAGTAAAGGCGGATGTTTTCAAATACGTATCGTCGCTTGGCAGCATCGCCGCCATCCGCTCAAAGTCCTCGGTGTTCTCTTCCTGCATCAAATCCACTGCGTCGTCGATGGTAATGATCCCCACCAGCCGGTTTTCCGAATCGACCACCGGCACCGCCATAACGTCGTATTTCTGGAAAATTTTAGCGATCTCTTCCTGGTCGTCGGAGGTTTTAACGTAAATTACATTTTCATCCATCAGATCGGAAATTTTCACATCCCGTTTGCTGAGCAAAAGATCTCTTACCGTTAACACACCCTCCAAGATACGGTTGCTGTCGGTGACATAACAGGTGTTGATGTCCTCCAGTTCCTCGCCCACAACTCGGATCCGGTCAAAGGCGTCTTTTACGGTCATTTCCTTTTTTAGGTCCAAAAATTCCGTTGTCATCCAGCTCCCGGCGGTATCCTCCTCATACCGCAAAAGCTTGTTAATCATATCCCGATCTTCCGGGCTGCTGACCTTCAATACCCGTTTTACTACGTTGGCGGGCATTTCCTCTAACATATCTACCGTATCGTCCATGTAAAGGCTATCCAAAACGCCTTTCAGCTCGGTATCGGTCAAAGCGGCAATTAAGGCCTCTTGCGTTTCCGGCTCCATATACGCAAACGCTTCGGCGGCGGTTTCCTTCGGAAGAATTCGATAAAATTTAATGGACTCCTCCCAGTTGAGTTCTTTGAAGATATCCGCAATATCCACCGGATTCATTTTTTCCAACAGTGCCCGAACCTGAACATATTCCTTGTTTTCCAAAAGAGAAAGTACCTGTTCGATCATTTTGTTTCCCTCCTTTAGCGGCAATCAAATACCCCCAAAGCCGAAAACGAATTTTCTGAGCTGTGAGGGATAAAACGGCTACTATTTTTCTACTTCGTTGCCCCGGACTAAAATCCATACCCTCACATCCTTTCCGTACTGCTGTCATTGCGGTTTTTATAACCAAGCTTATTATAAACAGAAATTGAAAAAATTACAACCACAGAACCCACAAAATCAAAGGATATAAACCGAAAAAGATTGTTTGGTAGGGCGAAGAAAAAGGCTTCGGGAAATCATACTGCTTTGATAACCGTCAAAACTGTCGACCATAACGGCCGGGTATTCTTTTAACACCTGTCCCATAACATCCGCCTGAAAGTTGAACGCCTCTTCTTCATCGCCGCTGCACCCGGAAAAAAGTAATTGAAGAGACGCTTTTTTCGCGTCGGACGAAAAGAGCATAACGCATCGAATCCGTTCCTTTCGCAGCAAAACAAAAGAAAGCTCCTTTGAGACTTCATCCCAAAAATATTCTGTTTGCACAGGAAATCCATGTCGATGGCGACCTATCGTCAGAAAATGAAAAGTGGAAAGCTCTCTGTCGCAAAAATCTTTCAGCTTCCGAATCTGGCTAGCCGACAAAGAGGAAACAGGCAGAATGCTCCCTACGAGGTATCCATGCTTATCGTACAAAAAGCGTTCCCGTTCGAAAAGCTCAACATACCGGTTTCCCACAAACGAAAAGCCCACCTTCTCGGCAAATGCTTTTGCAGAAAAATTATCGGAATCAATAAAGGCGATCATGCTTTCATTGGAAAACTGGGTTCGAATCTCCTCTACTATGGCGCTCCCGAATCCCTGCCTGCGAAACTGAGGCTTTACACCGATAGCCAACTGGTGGGGATACGGCAAAATCTTCGGGTTTTGCCGTAAGACGGCGATCCCGACAATTTTTCCTCTTTCTTTCGCCGTAAAAACGAGATCCTTTTTCTGCCAAGGAGTCGCAAAGATTTCCTCGATCCACTGTTTTTCGGCTTTTCCAAGTCTCGTTTTTGTTGTTAACTCCATATTTTTTCACCGAAAAAGGATACCCTCTGTTTTTAGAAGGGTATCCTCTCTTCTTTATTTATGACAGTTTCTCAATGCCGATATCCAGCCGCCGAAGGGTCTCTTCCTTGCCTAAGATCTCTGCCAGCTCCACGCCGCCGCCGGGGGTGAACTGTTTTCCCGAAACCGCGACCCGCAAAGGCCAAAGAATATACCCGTTTTTTACTCCCATCTTTTCGATGAGCGCAAACAGCGCGTCATGGATGGTTTCTAATTTCCAATCAGCGAGAGGGGCAAGAGTTTCCCGAATCGCCTTCAAAGCGATCAGGGATGTTTCGCTATTGGTTTTCATCTTTTTATGGGTATACATCCCGATATCGTAATCAGGAAGAGCGTCGATAAAATCGATCTGCTCCGGAATCTCGGTAAAGAGCTCCGTTCGCGGCTGTAAAAGCTCTCCCAAAAGGTGAAGGTCCACATCTTCTTTCTTACAGCCTTCCCGAATATAAGGCAAGGCCCGCTTTACAAACTCTTCCACCGAAAGCTTCCGAATATAGGCGCCGTTGATAGCCTTTAATTTCACAGGGTCAAAAATCGCCGGAGAGCGGGAAATTCCGGAAACATCAAAAACATCAATCAATTCCTCGAGGGAAAAGATTTCGTTTTCCCCTTTCGGCGACCATCCCAGCAGCGCGATATAATTCAATACCGCCTCCTCCAGGTATCCTTTTTCTACCAAATCCTCGAAAGAAGCGTCGCCGTTTCTTTTCGAAAGCTTTTCGTTGGCGTTCTTCATCACCGGGCAGACATGGATATATACGGGAATCTCCCAACCAAACGCCTCGTAAAGCAGGTTGTATTTAGGCGTCGAGGAAAGATACTCGTTGCCCCGGATCACATGGGTGATGTGCATAGTGTGGTCGTCTACCACGTTAGCAAAATTGTAGGTGGGCATCCCGTCGGCCTTAATGAGAATCTGGTCATCCAAGGTGGAATTTTCTACCGTAATGTCCCCGAATACCTCGTCATGGAAGGTGGTCGTCCCCTCGGTAGGACATTTTTGCCGGATGACATAGGGAATTCCCGCGTCCAGCTTTTCCTTCACTTCCTCGGGAGATAAATTTCTGCAATGGCCATCGTATTTGGGAACCATTCCGGAAGCCTGCTGGATCGTCCGAACTTCCTCGAGGCGCTCCTTGTCACAGAAGCAATAATAGGCATGTCCGCTTTCCACCAGCTTTAAGGCGTACTCCTTAAACATATCCATCCGCTGGCTTTGCACATAAGGGCCGTAAGGTCCGCCAATATCCGGGCCCTCATCCCACACAAGCCCCGTTTTTTTCAAAGTATTATAAATGACATCCACAGCGCCTTCCACATAGCGCTCCTGGTCGGTATCTTCGATTCGAAGAATAAATTTCCCCTTATTTTTCTTTGCGACCAGATAGGTGTAAAGCGCTGTCCGCAAATTACCGATGTGCATATACCCGGTAGGACTGGGTGCAAACCGGGTTCTGACTGTTTTCTCCATAAACAAGCCTCCGCTTAACAATATACCGCTATTGTACCCTTTTTCTTCCTGCCTGTCAATCGTTTCCAAGGATTTTGAAAAGCATTTCAAGAAAATTTGAAATAGCTATTGCGTCCTTCCCTATTTTTGTGTATACTAAAAGTAGTTCAAATATTTTTGAAATAGGAGGCATATTTTGCAGATACAAGCTCTTCTCGACGCTCTGGGCGACCGGACCGGGCGGGAAATTCTAACGGTGCTGAAGGAAGGGAAAATTTCTTCCGGCGAACTGGCGAAACGGGTAGGACTTTCCCCCTCCGCTTTGTCGTACCATCTCTCCAAGCTGAAAAAGGCGGGGTGGATTTACGAAACCCGCGTTAAAAATTTCATTTACTATGAGCTGGATCTAACCGTATTGGATGAAGCGATCCTTTGGATCCAAAGTCTTCGAAGGAGGAATACGGATGAAAAATAAAAAATGGATTTATCTGCTGTTGACTTATTTCGCTTTGGGGATTACACTGATCATGCTCCCCTTTTTGCCAGATACTGTCCCCGCCCATTATAACGCGTTGGACGAAGTGGACCGGTATGGAAGCAAATACGAGCTTTTGATTTTACCCGCTATGGTGATCGGCTTTGGATACCTGATGCGTGGGATCGCGAAATTCGCGGAAAAGCAGGAGCAAAACGAAGGGCAAAAAAACAATGGGAAAATCGTTCTGCTCAGCGGTATGGGAGGCCTCGTTCTTTTCAACGCGCTGACCGTATATTTTCTTTATACCGCCTTTCGCCAAACCGAAAATTTAAACGAAATGCCCTTTGAAATCTACCAGCTGATCAACCTCATCTTCGGGATCCTTTTTGTGATCTTGGGAAACGTAATGCCCAAAGTCAAGAAAAACGATTTCTTTGGCGTTCGTCTTTCCTACAGTATGAAAAACGAAGTGACCTGGCAAAAATGCCAGCGGTTTGGCGGGATCGCCTTTATGGTCTGCGGTCTTATTTTGATCGTGGCTTCTCTCCTTGGCTTTCGGGGGATCGCCGCATCCATATTCCTGATTGCCCTGATGCTGGTGTATGTGCTGGTTGTTGTAATCTATTCTTATCAAATCGCAAAAAAATATTAATAAAGAAGGCTTACTTATGAATCGAAATGCGGAAATTCTCTGTATTGGGACAGAAATCTTAATGGGAGATATCGTCAATACCAACGCCGCCTTTATCGCGAAGGAACTAACGGGGCTTGGAATTGATGTTTATCATCAGTCAGTGGTGGGAGACAACCCGAAGCGGCTGCAAGAGGCGCTTTCCCTCGCCTTCTCCCGCGCGGACATCGTCATTACCACCGGCGGCTTAGGACCCACCTACGACGATCTCACCAAAGAGACTATCGCCGAATATTTTCACCGGGAATTGGTCTGTGACCCCGCATCCTTACAGCGGATCGAAAGCTATTTCGCTTCCATCGACCGCCCGATGACTGAAAACAATAAGAAACAGGCTATGATGCCCAAAGGAGCGATCATTCTCCGAAACGATAACGGAACGGCGCCGGGCTGTATTATCGAGGGTGATGGAAAAACCGCCATCATGCTCCCCGGTCCGCCCAGAGAGATGTCGGCGATGTTTTTGGACTCGGTCGTTCCTTACTTAAAGCAAGGAAGCGATCATTCTCTTTTTTCCCATAATCTTCATTTTTACGGTATCGGCGAATCCCAGCTCGAGGACATACTCCGCCCTTTGATGGAAAAGAGCCTCAATCCTACCATAGCGCCTTACGCCAAAACCGGAGAAGTCATGCTTCGAGTTACCGCAAGCGCCAAGACGGAAGCGGAAGCGGAAGAAAAGATGGCGCCGGTAATCCAACAAATCAAGGAGCAGGTCGGCGCGTATCTCTACGGTATCGATGTGGACAGTCTCCAGGAAGCGGTGGTGGCCTTGCTCTCTGAAAAAGGGTTGACTGTGGCTACAGCGGAAAGTTGTACCGGAGGAAAAGTCTCCGAAGCGTTAACGCAAATCAGCGGTGCTTCCAAGGTGTTTGAGTGTGGGATTTGTGCCTACAGCAACCGGATCAAAGAGGAACTTCTTTCTGTAAAGAAAGAAACTTTACAGAAATTTTCCGCTATTTCAGCGGAAACTGCCGTGGAAATGGCCAAAGGGATCCGAAAAGTTACCGGTGCCGACATTGGCGTATCGATAACCGGAAACGCCGGTCCCCTTCCCTCTGAAGGAAAACCGGTGGGACTGGTCTACCTCGCCGTAGAAAGCGACGCCTTTTCCAAGGTAATTGAGACGCACTACGGACGAAAAGACAAGGATTTGCGGGAACTTATCCGCCATCGTTCTACGCTGGCGGCATTAGATCTCATAATGAAAGCGGCAAAAGCAGCTTCCTCCCAATAAGGCAAAAAAAGACTCCCGAAACAGAAATCTGTTTCGGGAGCTTTTTTTATTGCATAGATAAAATCCCGGCCATCTCCCGGACGATAAAGGCGGCATCATCCGCGGCGACATCTTTAAATTCCTCATATAGCGCTTCCCCGCCCTCTCCGGCATTATCGGAAATACTCCGGATGACGACAAAGGGAATATCGCTGCTGACACAGACATGCGCCACAGCGGCTCCTTCCATTTCGATAGCCAGCGGTTCGGTTCGCCGGACAATATCCTCTTTGATCTTCTCGTCGGCGATAAACTGGTCGCCGGTGGCGATCCGTCCCGTAAAAAATCGGATCTTTCGTTTTTCACAGGCCGCTTTCGCCGCTTTTATCAGCGTCTCATCCGCCGAAAATGCCTTTAAAAAAGGCGTGCTTAACGCCAATATTTCCGGATCCATGTCGTGGTACACCGCGTCGGTGGAGATAACAATATCCCGGATCCTCGTCTCACCCGCCCCGCCGGCAACTCCGGTGTTAATAATCCCATCGGCTTTAAAATGGCCAATCAAAAGCTGCGCGGTAATGGCGGAATTGACCTTTCCAATTCCGGAACAGACTAAAACCGCCGGTTTTCCGGAAAGCGTTCCTTCATAAAAGTTTCTTCCCGCAACTACGGTTTCCTTGACATCCTTCATCTGGGTCAAAAGCAGGGAAATTTCAAGCCCCATGGCCCCAATAATTCCTAACTTGTTCATTATGTCCTCCTTTTTTCTGTCCCGTATCATTTAAAATCGCGAAACTTTCGATCTCCGCCCACAAAACGGCAAACCGCTATTCCGGAATATGCTCTTTTTTAATTCCAAAAATCATTCTCAGCAATCCGGAAATATATTTCGGACTTTTTACTACTACAATCTTCATGGAAACATCATTCCTTTCTGTTTCTAAAGCGTTTTCTCTTTATTTTACGCAAAAGGAACGGGTTTCGTTACATCTGTCTCTCCGATAAAACGATCAACAGGCAGCCTTCTTTGACGGAAACAACGGCCTCTTTTTGTACCAGCTGATTGCTGACTCCCAAAGGAAAAAAAGGCGTCAGCACCCCGTCGGTGAGGTCGTATTCCCCGCCGGTAATCGAAACGCCCTTTGCCTCTCCGCCAAAGGCGAAAACCGAAAAATACTTATAACCCTGGGGAATCACGCAGCTTTCATTTTGAAGCAAAAAGATTCGATGGGATTCATCGATAATCTCCCCCCGGGCGCCTTTGGAAACTAAGTAGCCAAGGGACTGGAGATTGGCAACACTATGGTCGAAACGTCCGCCCAGCGCGCCCAAAAGCAAAAAGGAACAAAATCCCCGCCGCAGCCCCTCCTTGATGGCAAGCATGGTGTCGGTATCGTCCTTTTGGACCGGAAAAATTTGACTTTCCTTTAAATCCGGAACCTGCTGTAACGAGTCTCGATCCCCAAGCCAAAGGTCCAACGGACAGGCAAGCGCTTTCGAAAGAAGATACCCTCCGTCGGCGCCGATGTAAAAATCCCCTTTTCGCAACAGGCTTTTCAAATAGGAAGGATCCCGGTATTCTCCGGCAGAAAAAATAACACAGCGTCTTTGATCCATATCAACGCTCCCAATCCTTGATTTTTGCCGCTTCTTCATACAAGGCGCAGTAGCTGCTGTGGCGGCTTTTGGCGATTTTCCCCTCTTTTACGGCATTTACTACCTGACAGCCTTTTTCTGTTCGATGGGAACAATCTTTAAAGAGACATTTTTCCACGTAAGGAGCAAATTCCCGAAAACAAAAAGCAAGCTCCTCTTTCTTTATGACCTCGTATTTTCCGATTTCCACAGTGCCAAACCCCGGGGTATCCGCCACATAGCCTCCTTCCGGAAGGGAAAACATTTCTACATGACGGGTTGTATGGCGGCCTCTCCCCAATTTGTCGCTGATCTCGCCGGTTTTCAGCTGTAGCGCGGGAAAAAGACGATTTAAGAGTGTGGACTTCCCCACACCCGTGTTCCCCACCAAAAGGGTCACCTTTCCTTTAAGGCAGTCGTAAACCGCTTGATCTCTCTCCGCCTCGGGAGTGACGTAAAAAACGGAAAATCCCGCATTCTCGTAAACCGAACCGAAAGATTTTCCCTCTTTTAGATCATTTTTGGTAATGACCAAAAGCGGTTCAATCTCCTTCTTTTCGCAAATAGCGATAAGCTGATCCAGATGGAAAAAATTGGGTTCCGGCTCTGTCGAAGAGATCACAAAAAGGATCTGATCCAAATTCGCCGCAGGAGGCCGGAGAAATTCGTTCTTCCGCGGCAAAATTTCGGTCACCGTCTGCTCCTCTATCGTTACAAAGTCCCCGGTGAGAGGGGTGATCCCCTGTTTTCGGAACACCCCTCTCGCTTTGCAGGCAACCACGTCCGCACCGGTGTCCACATAGTAGAAGCCGCTGATTGCTTTGATGATTCTTCCCTGCTCCATACTATTCCACCGCCGAAGCTCCGCCCGGCCCGTCGACGATATTAGGATCGGAAACAGTCGGCGGTCCTAAGGTGCTGTCAGTGGATTCCTCCGAAGAAGAATTTTCTTCAAAGGAAGAACCGGGCTCCGGCTCCAATGCGCTGTAGTAATATCCTTCTGTTTGCTCAATAGTTCCCGCTTCGAAATCGGCCGTGTATTCCGCATACTTTACTCCGTCCAGCGAAATGGTGACTGTTTGGGTCCCGTTTCCTTTTACCACAATCATATACCGGCGGTGTTCTCCGGGATTGACGGTATAGGTGTCGGTTCCTTCTCCATCCATATATACCACCATACTGTATTCGCGGCTGGCGGCATTGCTTGGGAAGTCTACCGTAAGGTTGATTTCCTTATAATAATCGGAACCGTTGCTCACTTCAAGAAGGATGGTATCTCCTTCCACGATATACTCGTTTCTCGCAAGGCTTTGGGTAAGAACAATTCCCGGTTCCTGATCGCTGTCTATTTCTTTGGTTTCCACTACCAGACCCAAAGATTCCAAAAGCCCCGTCGCTTCTTCTACAGGCTGACCAATAACATAGGGCATCTTGTTGGAGGCGCTGATGACCGCCCGACTCACGTACAAAATGACCTGACTTCCTTTTTCTACCTGGGTATCCGCCGGTGGATCGGAGCGAATAACGCAATCGGGCGCCACCGTCTCATCCAACTGCGTCCGGATGTTATAATCTAACCCCATATCGTAAAGAATCTGTTCCGCCTCCGAAACATCCTTTCCGGTGAGATCAGGCACATAAATGGTAGTAATGCCTTCACTGATCTTGATTTTAACAGTCCGATCCGCCTTCACTTTCAAACCCGGCTGAACATTTTGTTCGTAAATAACGCCGGCGGGATATTCGTCCGTCATAGCCCGCTCTTCAATGACGAAATTAAAGTTTTTATACTCATCCATATCTTTAATATCATCATAAACGCTGCCGACGAGATTGGGCATAATGGTATCCGGAACCTTTTCTTCCTTGTTCCAGTAAAAGAACCACAAGACCACCAAAATCGCCGTAATGCCGCAGGCAAAAGCAATTCCAAGCAAAATCGAAATCGTCGGGCTCCGTTTAATCACAATTTTTTCTTCCACTTGTGCATCCTCGTTTCCTTGAATGGCGTCTACCGAACGGTTATATTCCGCCGGAACGGTTTCCTCCATCAAATACTTGTATGCAAAAACGATGGACGGATTTTGTTTAAACTCGTCGATAGCGTTTAGCATTTCCTTTGCCGAACGGTACCGAAGGTTTCGATCCCGCTGCATCGCCTTTTCTACAATCTCACAAAGCCCCGTCGGCAAATCGCTCACCCGCTCCGAAAGAGGGATAGCGCCGCCTTTCATATGCTTTAAAGCCACCTCTTCCGGCGTTTTTCCGTCAAAAGGAACGCTTCCGCAAAGCATTTCATAAAGCAAAATTCCCACTGAGTAAATATCGCTTTTCACATCGGATTCTTCTCCGCAGGTTTGCTCCGGGCTGATGTAATGGACAGAACCGATCGCCAAATCCCCCATAGAACGAATGTCTTCTCTGGCAAACCGCGCGATGCCAAAATCCATCACCTTAATGGAACCGTCCCGCAAAAGCATGATGTTTTGAGCTTTGATGTCCCGATGGATGACTCCGTGTTCATGGGCGTGATCCAACGCTTTCAAAATCTGTGTCGTAAAAAAGAGGGCGTCCTTCCAACGAAGCCTTCCCTGATGATGAATATACTGTGAAAGGGTAATGCCGTCAATATATTCCATCACAATGTATTGGTCGGCGCCGGTAAAATTCACATCATATACCTGGACGATATTGGGGTGGTTCAGCATAGAAACCACCTTGGATTCGTTGCGGAAGCGTCGCACAAATTCCTCGTTGGTCAGATATTCCTGTTTTAAAATCTTTACGGCGACGATTTTCTCCTCCACCAGATCAAAAGCCTCAAAAACGTTGGCCATTCCGCCGCTGCCAATCAGCTTGCGCAGCTCATACCGTTTATTCAGGGTTTTTCCGATATATTGATCCATTTGTACCTCCTCGCGTATCCCTTACGCTATCCTTCAACGATCACAACGGTGATATTATCATATCCGCCTCGATCGTTTGCACGGTGAATCAACGTTTCCGCGGCTTCTTCCAGCGAGTATTGGGAAAGTATCTCCCCGATTTCTTCATCTTCCACGCAGCTGGTCAACCCATCGCTGCACAAAAGCAGCCGCTCTCCGGACAATAATTCGGCGTCAAAAAAATCAATTTCCAGCGACTCATTGATCCCCACCGCCCGCGTTAATTTATTACGATCCGAATGATTTTTGGCTTCTTCCGGCGTAATCTCTCCCCGGTCTAATAAATCCTGCACACGGGAATGGTCTTTGGAAAGCTGGCACAACCCCGCATCCTTGGAAAAAAGATAGATACGGCTATCTCCTACCGTTGCGCAAAAGGCTTTTTGCCGAAACAAAAAAGTCAAAACCGCCGTTGTCCCCATACCGGACAGTTCCGGATGTTCCGAGGCAATTCGGTAAATATTACTGTTGGCGCTGTAAAGCGCCCGAAGCAATATGGGCTTGATCTTCTCTTCGGTCAAATCCTCCGAAAAGGATTCCTCCATCGCCTGTGTAATCGCCTTTTTCGCGATACTGCTGGCACGCTCGCCTCCGTTTTCTCCGCCCATACCGTCGCAAACCACCGCAAATCCCGCGCCGGGTCCCAAAGCCATGATGCGAAAGGCGTCCTGATTGGAATCCCTGTGTAAACCGATATCGGTTTTTCCTACGATTTTCAAAAGCCGTCCCCCCTATGTTCGTTTGTCTGAATATTTGCTTCCCGCCGCAGCTGTCCGCAGGCTGCGCTAATATCCGCCCCTAACGTTCTGCGAATCGTAGCGTTAATATGATGATCGGTAAGTACCTTTTGAAAAGCATACAGTTGCTGTTTTCCGCTTTTTCGGTATCCGGCTTCTTTGACATAATTAACCGGAATGAGATTTACATGACACAGTTTTCCCCGAAGCAATCGGGCCAGCGCCAAGGCGTTCTTCTCGCTGTCATTGACCCCCTGGATCAAAGCGTATTCATAAGAGATCCGGCGGTGGGTCTTTTCGGTGTACCGGTCGCAGGCTTGCAAAAGCGCCTCGATGGGATATCTATGATTCACCGGCATAATCTCGTCTCGCGTTTCATTATCGGAAGCGTGGAGAGAAACAGACAACGTAAGCTGTAAATTCTCTTCCGCCAGCCGATCGATCATGGGCACCAGACCGCAAGTGGAAAGAGAGATGTGCCGGTAACCGATGTTAAGACCGTCTTTTGAAGAAACCAGCGATAAAAAACGAAGAACGTTTTGATAGTTGTCCAACGGTTCTCCAATCCCCATCAGCACCAGATTATGAATCGGCTCTTTGGTGTCTTGAATCACCTGGTAAACTTGTTCGAGCATTTCCGACGGCAGAAGGTCCCTTTTGTAACCGGCTTTGGTGGACGCGCAAAAGCGACAGCCCATTTTACAGCCCACCTGACAGGAAAGGCAAAGACTGTTCCCATGGGCATAGCGCATTCTCACCGTTTCCACATACTCGCCGTCCGGCAGTCGGAAAAGGTATTTAATGGTCTGGTCCAAAGCGGAAACCATTTTTTTCTCGATGGTAAGATTCAGCAAAACCGCATCATCCTTCAATTTCTCCCGCAGAGAAAGAGGAAGGTCGCTCATTTCGTCAAAATGATAAACCCGCTTCTGATGAAGCCAAGAGAAGATTTGTTTTGCCCGAAAGGACGGTTCCCCTAATTCCTTTACAAAGGCGGTCAATTCCGCCAAATCCATGGATCGGATATCTTTCAGCATATGCCGCCTCCTTTACCGTTTTCGAAACCGTGCCACAAAAAATCCATCGTTTTCCCCTTCGTCGGGGAAAAAAGTTTTAACGGCGTCTTTTTCTTCGGAAAAAGGGAGAGGATCCAAGCAAAAATCGGGATGCCGCTCTAAAAACGCAGAAACCTGGTCTTCGTTTTCCCGTTTGTTCAAAGAACAGGTGGAATAAACCAAAATCCCTCCGGATTCAAGATACTTAGCGCCATTATTCAAAATATCCCTTTGGGTAGAAAGAAGAGCCGCCTCTTCCGAACCGTCCCGATATTTAATTTCCGGCTTTCTTCCGATAACGCCAAGCCCTAAGCAAGGCACGTCGCATAAAACCCGGTCCGCTTTCCCCATATCTTCGTTAAAAACACAGGCGTCTCCCACCTTGGCTGAAACCGAGGTCAAAGAAAGGCGTTTTGCCCCTTTTTTGATGAGCTCTACACGCTTAGGATATAAGTCAAAAGAAAGAATTTTTCCCTGATCGTTCATCTGCATTGCCGCGGTAAAGGATTTGGAGCCGGGCGCCGCGCAAAGATCGAACACGGTCTCTCCTTTTTTCGGTCCCAATCCCTCGACGCAAAACTGGCTGGCGGCGTCCTGAACGTAAAAAAGGCCTTCGGAAAAGGCGGAAAGCTCTGAAAACCCGCCGCTCTCCTCTAAAATCAAGCAGTTTTCCAACCGCGGATGAACCACCGGGCAAAATCCCGCTTCTTCCAGAATCCTTTTTCCTTCCTCGACGGTAGTTTTTATGGTGTTGACCCGCAAAAAAACCTTTGACGGGACAAGCGCGCTTTTCAAAATGGAAATCGCCTTGTCGTATCCGTAATCTTCGATAAAGCGCTCCGCTATCCAGGGGGAAACCGAATATTCTACCGATATGCGCTCCGTTTTGTTTTCCGGTAACATAAGCACAGCGTCTCTTCGAAGAAAGTTGCGTAAAATTCCGTTGACGAATCCGGATGCGCTTCGAAACCGGGATTTTTTTACCAAAGCCACGCTTTCATTTACTGCCGCAGAGGCGGGAATATGAGCGGCGAAGGCAAGCTGGTACAATCCCAGTTCCAAAGCCGCCAACACCGGCTTATCCAGCTTTTCGATTTTCCGACGGGAAAGCGTTTCGATTTGATAATCTAAAGTCAGCTTTCTCTCAATCACGCCGTAAAACAGCCGGGTCGCCAGCCGTCGATCCTCCGCGGAAGGAGCATGTTCCTTTAAGAGCGCGTTTAACGTCAAATTGGTATATCCGCCCTCATAAAATCGCAAAAGCCCTCGATAGGCGATCTCTCTCCCCTTCATCGCTGTCTCCGATTGGACAAAAGGATGAGCCGGGCAAGGTTTGCAAGCGCGACAATCAAAGCAGCCACATAGGTCATCGCCGCCGCCGAAAGCATTTTCTTAGCGCCGGCAAGTTCCTCTCCCGATTCCAAAATGCTATCCTCTTCCAAAATTCGAAGCGCCCGTTTACTGGCGTTAAATTCTACTGGCAGGGTAACCAATTGGAAGAAAACAACGACCATAAATAAAATAATGCCGATATCCACCAACATCCCCAGTCCGAACACCAATCCCAAAATAGCCAAAGGAAAGGCCAGCTGAGAACCGATATTGGTAATGGGTATAATCGCGTTTCGTATCGTAAGGGGAAAATACCCTTGCGCATACTGAATCGCGTGGCCACATTCATGCGCCGCAACGCCGATCGCCGCCACCGAGGTGGAAGAATACGTGGACGCAGATAGTCGCACCACCTCGCTTCTCGGATCAAAATGATCGCTCAATTCTCCCGCAACCTGCTCAATTCTTACATTTTGCAGCCCATTTCGATCCAAAATCCGCCTTGCCACCATCGCCGCCGTAATTCCCCGAAAGGAGTGGACCTGACTGTAACGGTGGAAAGCAGATTTCACTTGAACTTGCGCCGCAAGAGCGATCAACACCGCCGGCATCACTAAAATCAAATAGTACGGATCAAAAAACAAACCATCACTCCCCTAATTTTTCGCCGACTGACGCCGGCTTGCCCCGCAGAAAATCCGCCGCGGGGAGGCGTTTCCCCCCTTCATACTGCACCGAAAGAAACTCTACCGCGCCCTGTTTGCATGCAACGATCAGCCGTTGATCCGAAAGAACGGTCCCCGGCTCTCCCTCGCCCTCTGCCAAACGGCTTTCGTACACCTTTAAGCGCTTTCCCTTATAGGTTGTAGTTGCTCCGGGCCAGGAGCAAAGCCCCCGAATCTGGTTATGCACTTCTTTGGCCGTCCGGGTAAAATCGATGGGCGAAAGCTCTTTGGTGAGCATGGGCGCGTAGGAAGAAAAGGCATCGTCTTGTTTCACCGGCGTCAGCGTTCCTTCCTTTAGTTTTTGCAGAGTACGCAGTAAAAGAGGCGCTCCCATTTCCGAAAGTCTCCGGTACAGCTCATCCGCCGTCTCGTTTTCCCCGATGGGTGTGGAAACCTTTTCCAGCATATCGCCGGTGTCCAGCCCTTCCCCCATAAACATGGTGGTAATTCCCGTCTCTGTCTCGCCGTTTAAAATACACCACTGGATGGGACCGGCCCCCCGGTACTTCGGAAGGAGAGAAGCATGGACGTTGATGCAGCCGTATTTCGGAAGTGTCAATACACTTCGGGGTAAAATTTTCCCATAGGCCGCAACAACAATCACATCTGGATTCAGTTTTCCCAAAATTGCCAGAGTTTCTTCATTTTTTAAAGATTTCGGTTGAAAAACCGGAATATTATATTGTAAAGCTAACTCCTTTACAGGAGGAACCGTTAATTTTTGCTTTCTTCCCACCGGTTTATCCGGCTGGGTAAAGACGCCTTTTACCGTATATTTCTCGTCATCCAAAAGAGCCCGCAACGAAGGTACGGCAAATTCGGGCGTACCCATAAACACAACGTTCATGCCAACTCACCTACTCCTTTTTTACCTTAATGGAAAATTTCCGTTTTGGCTTTTCCTCTTGCTGATATAGCTCGGTAGCCAAGTCTTTAAATAATTTTCCGTCCAGATGATCCAGCTCATGGCAAAATGCCCTTGCTAAAAGCTCGCTTCCGCTCTTCTCAAACCAGTTTCCATACCGGTCCTGCGCTTTTACCGTAACAAAATTGGGGCGCTTTACGATTCCGTATTCCCCGGGGCAGGACAAGCATCCTTCGCTGCCCTCCTGAAGACCGGAAGACGCGATAATTTCCGGGTTGATTAGCTCGATGAGTCCTTCCCCCGCGTCAATAACTACCACGCGTTTTAATACTCCCACCTGAACGGCGGCCAAACCAACGCCTTCGTATTTATACATCGTTTGCGCCATGTCGTCCAACAAGGTATGGAGCTTTTGGTCAAAAGCTTCCACTTTCCGGGAATGTTTCCGCAATATTTCGTCCCCTTCTAACACTACTTTTCGATATGCCATATTCTCCTCCTCAGTTGATTTCTCCGTTAAAGTCTACGGTAACTGTACAATGCTTCATTTTATTCCCGGAAAAAGCGCCGATAATGCTTTCTCGCAGCAAAGCACGAAACCGTTTGGTATTTTTACATTTCAGCAAAATCCGGTAGCGAAACTTCCCGTTGAGCCGGTAAATCACCGGACGTGTTACCGGATACAAAACTACCGGGAAGTCATTCCGGGAGGAAAACCGATGATACAGGTCCCGATAAAGGTTTTCCGCCGCCTGTTTCACCTCTTTTTCCTTAGCACCGGAAAAAGAGATTTTCGCTATATCGCAAAAAGGCGGAAGAAGAGACGTTTTTCGCAAAAGGATCTCCTCTTCGTAAAACGCAAAATAGTCCTGACGGGCGGCTGCCTGAATCACGCTGTGATCCGGCGAAACCGTTTGAATCACCGCTTCCCCGCCCTTTTGAAAGCGCCCGGAACGCCCCACTACCTGGGTGATGAGGGAAAAGGTTTTTTCCCCGCTTTGGTAATCGCCGGAGTAAAGGTACTGGTCTCCGTTTAAAACGCCCACCAAAGTGACCTTTGGAAAATTAAGCCCTTTCGCCACCATTTGCGTTCCTACTAAAATATCGTATTCTCCCGCCTCAAAGGCGGAAAACTTTTCTTCATAAGCGTAACGGGAATAGACCGCGTCAGTATCCATCCGAAGCAGCCGGGCTTCGGGGATCCGTTTGTGGATCAGGTCCTCGATTTTCTGGGTACCGGCGCCCATCAGTTTTATGTGATGCGAGCCACAATGACTGCATGGCTCATCCAATCGCCTGGTGTAGCCGCAATAATGACACATCAGGTAACCATTGGTTTTATGGTAAGTTAACGAAACGCTGCAATTCGGACATTCTATCTCTTTACCGCAGTCAATGCAGATTCCAAAAGTGGAGTAGCCCCGCCGATTTAACAACAAAATCGATTGTTCTCCTCGCCGGTAAGTATCCAAAAGCTTTTTCGAAAGAAGCTCACTAAACGCGTCAAAATTCAGCTTTTTTTCCTCTTCCTTCATATCCACTAAATATACGTTTGGGAGCTCTCCTTTTCCGTAACGATGTTCCAAGGTAAAAAGATGATATTTCCCTGTTTTTGCCGCATAATAGCTCTCCACCGATGGCGTGGCGGAAGCGAGAAGCAAAAGAGCGTCATGCGTAACGCAGCGTAATTTGGCGACGTCTCTCGCATGGTAACGGGGAGAATGATCGGAACGATAGGAGTTTTCCCCTTCTTCATCCATGATAATCAGTCCTAACCGCTTCACCGGCGCAAAAACGCTGCTTCGGGTACCGATGACAATGGAAGCCAATCCGTCCCGGATCCGTTTATATTCGTCTAACCGCTCGCCCATAGACAAGCCGGAATGCAAAACAGCTACCTGTTCTCCGAAGAGACCCTTAAAACGCCTGAGAAGCTGGGGGGTTAAAGAAATCTCCGGGACCAGCAGCAACGCCTGTTTCCCCTCTTGTATCACATGCGCAATCAGCCGAATAAAGACCTGGGTTTTTCCGCTGCCGGTGACACCGTACAGTAATGCCGCCGCCGCTTTGGGCGTTTGGTACAGCCGAATCAATCCTTCCAAAACCTTTTGCTGTTCTTCGGTCAGTATCGGGAATGTGGCGTTCTCCTCGGTTTCTCCCTTGGGAAGGCGGTAGGCTTCCTTATAAAAAGGGACCAAAACCCCTTTTTTCAGCAACGTTCGGACTACGGCCTCGGTAACGCCGGCAAAGTAAGCGACTTCCTTTTCCTCCGCCGCTCCAACCTGTTCCAAAATGGAGACAATCTCCCGTTGCTTTGGCGTTAACGTGGGATCCTCTGATGTAACACTTCCGGAAAGGCGCACCATCTTTTTTACCTTATCTCCTACTTTTCGGGAAAGGAGAGGCTGCTGTTTTAAAATTCCCTTTTCAACTAACGAAAGCGCCAACGGATAAAAAGGAGAGGATCCCATAAACAGCCGGTCTGTTTCTCTGGGAGAGGAAGCATGCTCCAAAAGAAGCACCAGTTCCTGTTCCTTGGGTGTTAAAGACGACATTTCCTTTTTGTCCCACTTTTTTTCTAAGACAAAGGTCGTTTTCAAATTGTAAAACAGCCCGGCAGGAAGCAGCGCCCGCACACCGTCGTAATAACTGGAAAAGCATTGATCCGCAAAAAACTCCAAAATGCGAAATCCCTCTTCGTCTACCACCGGTGACGAATCCAAAACCGTAAGGACGGATTTGTAGGTTTTTCCCTCCGTTTCTTTTTCGGTACCAAAAACCAGTCCCTCGGAAATCCGGTTTCCCCGCCCGAAAGGGACCAGCACTCGAACGCCTCTCACAGTCTGGGAGAGCATTTCATCCGGAATGTGGTAAGAAAAAAGGCGGTCAAAATGGAAAGCGGTCCGGTCTACCGCGACCAATGCGATCATATTAAGCGATATCGTCTAAATCGGAAGAATCGGTAGAACGAAGCTCCCGGTCATGAATCACACCGATATCATCGCTTTCTATCAACTTATATCTGCCCTTTGCAAAATCATCTATCGCCATCTTTACCGGCTTTTCCGTTAAAATCTCTCCGTTTTTATCGGCGTTTTCGGCGATTTCTCTGGCCCGTTTGGCAACAGCCACCACCAGGCTGTAATAGCTTTGGCCCGGCTTTAACAGTTCAGGAACGGAAGGTCTATGCATCATAATGTAACACCTCTTCTAAAATATCTTTCTGATTTTCGGCTTTTAACCGATTGCTTTGTAAAATAGCTCCAAAATCTTCGACGGCTTTTTCCAACTCCCCGTTGACGATAATATAATCGTAAAGGGGCGCTTTTTTGATCTCCTCTTTCGCCATGTCCAGTCTACGGGCAATGGTTTCCGGCGATTCCGTCCCCCGTTTCGTAAGCCGCTCCTTTAATACGGCAAGACTCGGCGGAAGCACAAAAATCATGGTGGCGTCGGGGCAGCTTTTTTTCACCTGAAGGGCCCCCTGGACCTCGATCTCCAAAACCACGTCGCACCCTTCGTTTCGCTTTTCCTCCACCGCCTGCCTCGGGGTTCCATAGTAATTTCCCACATAGGACGCGTACTCGAGCATGCCGCCCCCTTGAATTTTTTCCTCAAATTCCTCTTTTGTAACAAAGAAATAATGTACGCCGTCTTCCTCTCCTTCTCTAGGGGAACGGGTTGTCGCGGAAACCGAAAAATAAAGGTTATTCCCCTTTTGCTGGTACGCTTTGAGTATCGTCCCTTTTCCACAGCCGGAAGGACCGGAAAAAACAATCAACGCTCCTTTTTTAGCCATTTTGATCTCCCTCATCTTCTTCCTCATCACTTTGAACGAACCGGTTGGCAATGGTTTCCGGTTGAATCGCCGAGAGGATTACATGTCCGCTGTCCATCACAATCACCGACCGGGTGCGCCTTCCGTAGCTTGCGTCCACAAGGATCCCCTGATCCCTGGCGTCCTGGATAATCCGTTTAATTGGCGCGGATTCCGGGCTGACGATAGTGATGATCCTGTTCGCGGAAACCACATTTCCGAAACCGATGTTGATAAGCTTCATTTCGTCCTCCTGTACTACTCAATGTTTTGGATCTGTTCTCGAATCTTCTCGATTTCCGCCTTAATTTCTACCACCTTCCGCGCTACCTCAAGATCCTGCGCTTTGGAGCCGATGGTATTGGCTTCCCGGTTCATCTCCTGGACCAAAAAGTCCAGCTTCCGACCTACGGGAATTTCTTCGTTTAACATCTCGTGAAACTGGCTAAGATGGCTTTTCAAACGAACCGTTTCCTCGTCCACCGCCACTTTATCGGCAAAGATGGCGGCCTCGGTCAAAAGCCGTCCTTCGTCAATTTGCTGATCGGCAAGGATTTCGGAAATTTTCTGGTAAAGCCGATTATAATATCCCTGCTGGATGAAAGGCATCCGTTCTTCGACTTCGGACACAATCCGTTCAATCAAAAGCAGACGGTCGTAAATGTCCGCTTTCATGCGAACGCCTTCCGTTTCCCGCATCGCGCAAAAAGCTGCAAGCGCCCCGTCAAGAGCTTCGGAAACCACGCTCCACAGCGCTTCCTCATCAATCTCCACCCTCTTCAAGGTAAAAATGTCCGGAATCCGCATCAAGTCGGAAAGCGTAAAGTCGTCCTCTAATCCCAGCGCTTCCGAAGCGTTCCGTAAAGCCGAAAGATAGCTTTGCGCCGTCTCCATATTTACTTCCACTTCGGTTTCTCCTTTCCCCACGGAAAAGATAGAAAGAGAAACCTCGATCTTCCCCCGGGAAACGGCTCCCATCACCTTTCCTTTGATTTTATCTTCTAAAAACAAAAAGGGTTTGGGGAGTTTTACCGACACTTCCAAATAACGATGGTTCACCGAGCGAACCTCCGAAAGGATATCCCAAAGGGGAGTCACACAATGTCCCCGGCCATAGCCGGTCATACTTTTCAGCACAATATCCCTGCCTTTCTCGCTAATAATCTCCCTTTATTCTATCAGATGTCATTTTTTAGCGGCCGTTTTGTTCGTAAATTATTCATCAAATTCACATTTTTTTTACATTTTCCAGATAAAAATACCGCTACCTTACATCCAAAAAGCCGTCTGCTGGAAAACAGACGGCCAAAACGCGGTATTTCTTTCGTTTATAAAGGAATCCATTACCCATGCGATTTACAAATACCGGACAAAAGGCTGCCTTTTACTTTTGGTTTAATTCCCCATGAGCCAGCGCTTTCAGGTATGCGTTAATGAACCCATCCAAATCGCCGTTCATCACGGCGTCGATGTTTCCTACTTCGTAACCGGTTCTATGATCCTTCACCAAAGTGTAGGGCATAAACACATAGGAGCGAATTTGGGCGCCCCAGGCGATTTCCTTTTGGTCTCCGCGAATATCCTCGATCTTATCCAAATGCTCCCGCTCTTTAATCTCCATCAATTTAGACTTAAGCATTTTCATGGCCATATCCTTATTTTGATACTGGCTTCTTTCATTTTGACAGGCCACTACGATACCGGTGGGAAGATGGGTAATCCGAACGGCGGAATCGGTCTTATTAACCTTCTGTCCACCCGCGCCGGAGGAGCGATAAACGTCGATGCGAAGGTCCTCGGGACGAATCTCGATTTGAATATCGTCGTCGATCTCCGGCATAACCTCCAAAGAGGCGAAGGACGTATGGCGTCTTCCCGAGGAATCAAAGGGAGAAATCCGAACCAGTCGGTGCACCCCCGCCTCCGATTTTAAATACCCATAGGCATTGGTTCCCTCGACTAAGATGGAAGCGCTCTTGATTCCCGCTTCATCTCCTTCCAAATAGTCGAGCAGGGAGACTTTAAACCGATGTCGCTCCGCCCAGTGATTATACATCCGATAAAGCATACCGACCCAATCCTGCGCTTCGGTACCGCCCGCGCCGGCATGGAAAGTTAAGATCGCGTTCTTTCCGTCATATTCGCCGGACAGCAACGTGGCAAGACGCTGGCTTTTAATACCTTCCTCCAACGCCTGAAGCTGTTCTTCAATTTCCGGAAGGACCGAAACGTCATCGTCCTCATTTCCCATTTCGATCAACACCTCGGCGTCGTCGTAAAGACGCTCCAATGCCTCGTAAGACGCGAGGGTATCTTTTAAATTTCCGGTTTTTTTCAGTATTTTCCCGCTCTCCTCCATATCGTTCCAAAAATTGGGGTCCGCGGCTTTTTCTTCCAAAACCTGGATTTCCTTTTTGATCGACGGAATATCCAAGGCGGAAGCCAGGTCCTCCAATTCCGGTTTAAACCCTCGAAGCCGTAAAGAAAGCTCGTCAAATTGCAGCATATTGTTCCTCCAATTTTACGCTTTTTCCAAAAACGAACAGACCGAATCCACTTTCTTCCGTTTTGGCTCTCTATATTATAATAGAAAATGGATAAAGTGTAAAGTATTATCTGAAAAGCTGTCCTTCGATTGACACGTTACCAAAGAAAGAGTATAATCTTTTTATAACAAATCAGTCTAAAAATGGGAAAGTTGCCGGCACACCGGCAGGAAGTGAGTTTATGGATCAAAGATATATTGGGGCTTCTTGCCCGATCTGTAAAAAGGAATTTACCGAAAACGACGACATTGTGGTTTGTCCCGACTGCGGCGCTCCTTACCACCGGAGCTGTATCCATACGGTGGGGGGCTGTATCCTCGAGGATCTCCATCGAGAGCATAAAAGCTGGGAACCTCCGAAAAAGCGAGCCGAAAGAGAAGATCCTTTCTTTAATGACCCGCCGAACCGCTGTAAGAACTGCGGGACCGTCAATCCGCCGGGGAGCTTGTTTTGCGAAATTTGCGGAAGCCCTCTTCATTCTCCGGAAGACGTCTCTTCTCGAACACCGGATTCTTCCGGCTTTCCCCCTTTTTCGGGAAGAAACGAAAAGCAGCCTCCGGAGGACTACCTTCGGTACGGTTATAATCCGTTTACGACGCCGTTTGGCGGACTGGACGCCGAAGAGGAAATTGAGGAAGTCCCCGTTAAAGAGCTGGCCATCTATGTGAAAGAAAATACCCATTATTTTCTTCCCCGTTTTAAAACCATTTCCCATCGGCAGAAGAATCTGCCCATTAACTGGTGCGGTTTCCTTTTGGGGTATTATTACCTTCTTTACCGGAAACTTTGGGTGGCGGCGGCCGTGGTGTTCGTCCTTTCCACCCTGCTCGGGCTCCCCTCTCTCCTGTTTAGCTTAGACAGCGTCTTTTACTCTTTGACCAATGGGGTTTCCCTGCTGGAAACCCTCAATTTGGATGAATACAAATTGATTCAGTTAGTTAACTTCTGTTCCTTTTTGTCCATCCTTTTACGGGTTGCTCTCGGTTTTTTTACCAACAAAATGTATATGAGCAAAACGTTAAAAAATATCAAGCGGATAAAAGGCACTTATGCCGGTGATGTCACCGCTTACCACACCGCCTTGGCGCAGAAAGGCGGTACCTCAAAAGTTGCCGTGATTGTCGCCGTCTGCGCGACGATTTTAGTTTCCTCGGTAGGAAGCGCGCTGACGCTCAACTGGCTGGTGTCCCTGATATAAAAAGAAGAGGAGAAATAACAATGAAAATCAGAAAAGCAGTCATCCCCGCCGCCGGGTTAGGAACAAGAGTCCTTCCCATTTCCAAATCCCTCCCCAAAGAAATGCTGCCCATTGTGGATAAGCCCGCGATCCAATACATTGTAGAAGAAGCGGTAAACAGCGGCATAGAGGATATTTTAATTATCACCAACCGGGGTAAAGGCGTCATTGAGGATCATTTCGACCGTTCTCCGGAATTAGAGGAGCATCTTCTTCGTACCGGTAAGGAAGAGATGTATGAGGAGATCAAAAAAATCGCTTCGTTAGCCAATATTACCTTCCTGCGCCAGATCGAGACCAAAGGGTTGGGACACGCGATTTTACGGGCGGAATCCTTTATCGGAAACGAGCCCTTTGCGGTGCTTTACGGCGACGACGTCATTATGGGAGATAACCCCGTCTGCGGCCAGCTTTGCAGCGCCTATGAGGAGTACGGTTTGGGATGCGTCGGAATCAAAGAGGTCTCAGCTTCCGACATCGGAAAATACTCTTCTATGAAGGTTTCCCTTTTGCGGGATAACCTGTATAAAGTCACCGATATGATCGAAAAGCCAAAACCGGACGAGGTTTTTTCCCTCTTTTCCATTTTGGGGCGCTGTGTGCTGACCCCCGAGATCTTTACCATATTAAAAAACACCCCTTATGGCCATGGCGGCGAGCTTCAGCTTACCGACGCGATGAAAACGCTGGCGGTTCGGGACGGTATGGTCGGCGTCGACTTTATCGGAAAACGGTACGATATGGGCAATAAACTGGGAATCATGGAAGCGATCGTGGAAACGGCGCTGAAACATAAAGAGATCGGCGAAGGCTTTAAAGCTTATTTGAAAGAGCTCTCTAAGACGCTGTAGGAGGCATTATGGTACGGCATATTGTGTTATGGAATTTGAAAGATGAGGCGTTAGGGCATACAAAGGAAGAAAACATCGCCTTGCTGAAAGAAAAATTCGCGGCCATCGACGGAAAAATCGACGGGATGCTTTCCATCGAAGTGACTGCGAATTTTGTCCCCGGCGGTGTGGACGCCTGTCTTCTCTGTACTTTTGTAAACCGTGAGGCGCTGGACAGCTATCAGGTCAACCCGCTTCATTTGGAAATCAAAAAATTCGTTCACCAGGTCATTACCGAACGTTTCTCCCACGACGCGGAGCTGTAATTGGATATCCCCTCTTAAATATCTTGCGTCATATGCAAAATTACTGGACGTCTGTACAGTATCGACGCTAAGCTGCTTTTAAAAGGGATACGAAATGAAGAACCGGAAAATGCGATTGGATCGTAAAACGGAAAAAACCGTGCGAAAAGCACGGCTTTTCTTTTTGGATCAAGGGACCCATAAACGGGACTTTTTTTCTTTCTTACGGGAAAACGATTGCGTGCTACTGCTTCCAATGGTATAATTGATTCAAGAATCGACACCCGAAGGGTTATGGAGGAAAAGGATGAAACCTTCGAAAAAAAGATATCAAAAAGCGGTAAAACAGTATGAGCAAGCCGTTACCGAACTGGAAAGAAAAGGAAACGGGATTTTTTATACCGATCTCATTTTGGCAAACAAGATGATTCACGGATTGCGCCTTTCCAAGGATGCTTTCCTGATGGATCCATGCTGCGGAACGGGGGCGTTTTTATTCGCCGCGAAGCAATGCGGATTTTCCCATCTTTGTGGAATGGATTCCGACGAAAAGGCGATCTCTTTTTGCAAAACCTACTTTCCAAATCTTCCTTTCTTTTCCGGCGACACCATTGGAAAGCCCAAAGAAGATGTTTTTTCCTCGATTGGGATAACGGAACAGCCTGACGCCGTTGTAGGAAATCCCCCCTATGTCCCTTTTAACGGAAATGTGGAAAAAGATTGGGACCCGTCTTTTCGGGAACAGGTCTCCAAAATGGGCGGAAATCTGTTTATTGCGGCGCTGATCCGGGCGTTTGAACTGGTAAAAGAAGGAGGGGTGGTATCCTATATCCTTCCGAAAAACTTTTTGCATGTATCCGGCTACCGGACGCTGCGCCAGGCTCTCCTCTCCGAGAAAACCATCCTTTCTTTAATGGATATCGGCGCCTATTTTAAAAGTGTTCGAGGGGAACAGATTGTCTTAACCGCCAAGAACTGTCCCCCCGAAAAAAATCACCGCATTCTCATCAAACGCCTCGAAGGACGAAGAGTCTTTCGTTTAACGAAAATTCCCCAGGATTTTTACGCCGACGAGATTTTACTATTCAATTCCTTTCAGGATTATACCATCTACAAAAAGATGAAAACCTATCCTACCATTGCTGATTTAAATAGCGAGATCCGCCGGGGAAAATCCACTTCCCCCGATGCTGTTACCGGAAAAGAGATCCAAAAATTCGGATACAAAAACCGCGTTCTCCCCTCTCTCGGAAACCAGATTTTTCTCCAAAACATCTATAGTGCCGAATCCGGGATCATCGCCGCTTTCGGCGGAGACCTCCCCGCATCCCAAACGGTGACAGTACTGCGCTGTGAAGAGGAAACGGCCTGTCGGTATCTGCTCGGGATTTTACATTCCCGGCTTTGCAACCTGTTTTTATATAAATATTGTTATAACTCTTCCAAGCTCACCATGCATACCGACGCAAAATATCTTCAAAAGATTCCCCTCCCGACCAAAGAGGGACAAGCGCGCTGTTTTGAAAAGATTGTCGCTTTGTCCAATCGCTTAGAGGCCCTCGCTTACCGAAGCGCCCAGTGGTTTGCGGCTATGGAAGACCTCAATCGAGCGGTTTACGACGCATACAGTCTAACCCCGGGAGAAGCCGCCTATGTAGACGGCGAAATGAAACAAATCCAATCGAAAAGGTGGAACACAGATGGACAACTCGAAACGCTGTAATGACCTGACCGGAAAGGAATGGCTTCAAAATTCCTTCAGCATCTGGCGGGATCTTTCCAAAACCAAGGAGGAAAAAAGCTATAAGCACCCCGCTTCCTATCCGGTGTCCCTGTGTGAAAAGCTGATAAAGACCTTTTCCAGATCCGGCGCCCGGGTATTGGACCCTTTCAATGGTATTGGCTCCACCACGGCGGCGGCGAAAAATTTAGGCTGTACCGGAGTAGGCATCGATCTTTCGGAGGAATTTTGTAAGATCGCCAAAGAGCGCATCGGCGGTACCGATGGCGTCCAAATTCTTTGCGGGGACAGCTTTGAAGTGCTGAAAACCTTTCCTGCGGATTCCTTTGACCTTTGTATTACTTCTCCGCCCTACTGGGATATTCTGAACATGAAGCGGAGCGCCGATCAAAAAGCGTCGGTCAACTACTCCGACAAAGAAAATGACCTTGGGAACCTTTCCGATTATCAGGACTTTCTCGACGCCCTTTCTTTCCTCTTTACCTTAGTGTACCGAGTGCTGAAGCCCAAAAGCTATTGCATCGTCAATGTCATGGACATCCGAAAGAAAAATAAGTTTTACCCCCTTCACAGTGATTTGGCATCCGCCTTACAAAAAGTTGGTTTTCTTTATGACGACTTAATTATTTGGGACCGGCAAGCCGATTACAACAATATGCGCCCTTTGGGGTATCCTTATCGTTTTCGAATCAACAAGGTCCATGAATTTCTCTTGATCCTAATGAAAGAATAGTGTCCCAAAAAAGGAGGCGCCCTATGAATCGAGAAATGGCTTATCTTTTAGGCATGATCTGCGGAAACGGGGAAATTAGACGGGGGCCTATAGAAACCACCGTTTCCATTGAAATTCCCCACAAAAAATTAGTCACCGAAAACAATAACGACGTTAAAATTTACGTCCGCGCCAGCATTACCGACATTCGCGGGGTTTTAGAACCGTTAATGGGAACCGGGCTTCGTTTTATTCAACAAAACAACGGATCCATTTTATCCTTTATCAAGCCCAATGACGAATATTTGATGCGGGAGATCCTCCGCTACACCCAAAACGCCGTTTCCCACGAAAATATCCGGATCAGCAACGATGTTTTTTCCTTTACCCGAGATGAGATCCGTTCTTTTTTGCAAGGATTCGCCGACGTCACCGGCTATATTCGACAAAGCAATTATTTTTTCAAGAAGTATATGCACCGGGTGTATTTGGAAGTGCCCCGGAATTGGTACTTAGTGGTAGATATCTGCCGTCTGCTCCAAAAAGTGGATATCCCCGTTCAGGCTATTGACTGGGCGCACCCCAATATGCGGGACGGAAAACTTTCCAAATACAACGCGGGAAATCCGGATTTTTGGAAAAAAGAACACCAGATCAAGATTTGGGCCAACGAATTTCTTCCTATCGGGTTTGCGGTCATCCATAAAAAAGAAGCCCTTGACCGATTTGCCGAAGAACTACTCCAAGGGCTCCAAAACGAAGGCAAAAATCCCTCGGATGTGACGCACCGGTTTTATTGGGAAAATCCCGAGCGAAACCGAAGTAAGCCAATCCATCCCGGAGAAAACGACCCTTCCCTTCCGGCGGAGATTTTGGGAAAACATTATGATTCCTGGAAAGAAATCGCGAAAGATTTGGGGTATCAAAAAGAGATATGAAAGAACTGGAACTGTATGAGCCTATGCGAAAATGGCTCGAAAATTATCTTTTGGATCAGTATCCTTCCTCGGAGATTATTGCGGTAGATGCCCACAGCGAACGATTAGACCGGGTACTTTCCCGATACGACGTTGTCTGCGACGCCGCTATCGGCGTCGACATTCAAATCGACGTTCTCGGAATCGTTCGAAACGCCAAAGGTTTTCTCCTCTTTTTCATTGAAGCGAAGAAAACCGACTTGACACTGCGGGATTTGGGGCAGCTGTGGGCATACTGTAAGCTCATCGACCCCAAAGAAGCCTTTTTGTTTACCAGCGCCGGGCTGGGGACGTTAAATAAGCTGTTGAACATATACAAGCGCGAGGATCTCTTGGATTTCGGCGACGGCAAACGGATCAAAAAAATGCGGGTCGCCGTCTGGGACCGGCGATCCAATATGCCGGATACCGCGCAAATGGTCCCGAAGCTATAAAACGGTAAATATCGAAACAAAGGCAGGAGAGACACATGAAACAAATCTTAGTAACCGGCGGCGGAACCAGCGAACCCATCGACAGCGTCCGCACCATCACCAACACGGCGACCGGGAGACTGGGGAGCCTAATTGCCGACGCTTTTGCCCAATGCGAAGACGTAGGTCCTATTTTTTACCTTTGCGGGAAAGATTCTCTTCGTCCCCACTCAAAACGGGTTACCGTTTTACCTATCCTCGGCGTGGATGAGCTGAAACAACAGGTCGAATCCCTATGCGGGCAATACCATATCGACGTCGTCGTCCACAGTATGGCAGTCAGCGATTACCGGGTGAAGGCGGTTTTTGATCTTTCGGACCTTGCAAAAGGGGTTTTCTCTCGCCTTTCCCCGAATTTGGAGACACAGGAATCTGTAAAGGAAATGCTTTTACAGGTAATTTCCCACACCAACTACCGAAAAAATGCTGAAAAGATCTCTTCTCAGCTGGAAGCCCCTCTTTTACTGTTGGAGCAAACACCAAAAATTCTTCCCTTATTTCGAGCCCTCGCGCCAAAAGCAACGATCGTCGGGTTCAAGCTGTTAAGCGAAGTTCCTTACCAGGAGCTGATGGATACCGCGTATCGACTGCTGACCAAAAATGATT
>CALXGT010000062.1 GCA_944387915.1 uncultured Clostridia bacterium | reverse complement strand
TTTCGGATGAATGGTCTGAAGATGAAGATGGGTATCCGGATTGGTATGGCGGGCGATATGCTCGTTATCTCATCGACGCTCCCCATGGAAAACTCCATGCAGTGATCCAGATCGTGCGGGGTCACTCCTACATGGAAGACGAGATCCACGAAATCATGGCTCAGGCGGAAAACGCAGGATATGCCTTCGAGTATGTTTCCGTTTCCTACGAAAAACTGTACCGATTGTCCCAAAAGATCAGGGAAGATATAGACAGAGCGTGGAATCGTTTCGAAGAAGACGGCAGGAGGGATGATCTTCGGAATATAAGCTGGTTGATCGATGATATTGATAGCGCTGAATCTAAAATCAAATTGATGGTCTATGATATCAATGATCTAAGCGACAAAACGATCTACTTTTTGGGTTTTCCAAAATATCTCGAATACCTTTTTAATCCTTACATTACGGTCTGTGAATACGTCGAATTCTTTTATTGGATTTTCGATGAATAAGCGAAAAATTCCGGACGTTTCAATAGTGCCTTTCTCAAAACAAAACCCGGACGGGGTATGCTCCCGTCCGGGTTTTTTTAGATCTGGCGGCGTTTGCTGTGGCCGTTTTCGGCGTAAGGGTCCTCTCTTGGGATCCAGTCCAAAAACGCTTCGATCTGCTGGTTCCAAAAACGCCATTCATGACCGAAGCCCTCTACCGGCACCCAGGTCACGTCGGCGCCTAAATCCTTCATTTTCCGCTGGAACTTCAAGTTGGGCTCGAAAAGGAAATCCTTGTCGCCGCAGGCAATATACATCTTCGGGAAGGTTTTTCCCGCCGCGGCGCTTTCCTTCGCCGCCGTATAGGGATCGTTTTCCGCCGTCGTTTCGCCCATGCCGTCGCATGCCGCGGAAAAAGCGCCCAAAGCGGCGAACCGTTCCGGCTGTCGTAGCGCGTGGATCAGCGTTCCGTAGCCACCCATGGAAAGCCCGGCGATAAAGGTATCCTCTTTCCGGTGGGAAATGGGGAACAGCCCGGTGACCAGATCGGGGAGCTCTTCGCTGATAAAGCGGAAAAAGGCGTCCCGGTCGTTATCGATGTAGGCTTTGTTTTCGCCGGACATCATTACCACCGCGATGTTGCGCTCCTCGGCGAAAAATTCTACGTTGGTGTAGCCGGTCCAGGTGGCGTGGTTATTTCCCATGCCATGAAGCAGGTAAAGTACCGGGTATTTGGCTTTCGGGGTGTGCCGCGCCGGTTCTTTTCCCATCATTCCCATAGATTCGGGGATGGTGGGGGTGGGGATCACCACCGTCAGGTCTACCGTCCGTTTCAAAACGTAGGAGATTACATTGACCGTCATTTTTGCCATAACGTTTCCTCTTTTATTTATCCGCGTTACTCTGCGGGATTTTGATTTCGAATTACCACTTCACCGGTACAGGGCATAACCGGATCCTCTTTAATGATCTCGCCCACGCTGTCCACCGTGATGACGCCGGAGCGGGGGTTCTTAATGGAAAGGACGTGCCCTTGAATATCCGCATGGACATCGGAATACTCGAAGGATAAGTCGGTATCCTTCATGGTGCAGTTGACTAACGTCAGATCCTTGCAGTAGCAAAGGGGCTGGGTCCCCTCGATTTGGCAGTCCACCAGGGTCAGTCCCTCGGAAAACCACCCTAAGTACTCGCCTTTTACGAGACTGTTTTTCACGGTGACGTTTTTGCTGTGCCAGAAGGCGTCTTTGGTATCTAAGACCGAGTCGGTAATCACCACGTTTTCGGTGTATTGGAAAGAGTATTTTCCCGTCATTTGAAGACGCGCGATCTCTAAATTTTTGGTCTCGAAAAAGAGGTACTCCGATTCCAGCTCGGTATCGTTTATTACCACAGAATCGCATTTCCAACCAAATTCGGGGGAAACGATCCTGCCTCCCTGGATCAAAATATTTTTGCATTCCCGCAGACATTTGATTCCCCGAATGGAACAGTGAAATAACCCGCCGTTTTCCGAGTACCAGATGGGCGCTCTCGTTTTTTCGTCCATATCGCAATGGGTAAGGCGAAACTCCTTTACATGCCAAAGGGGGTAGCGTAAAGAGAACTGGCAGTTTTGCAGGTCCACGCTTCGGGCTTCCTTTAGCACGGATTCCCCGTCGGCGGGACCGGCAAAGGTACAGTCGATCACGTCGGTATCCATTAAATGGTACAGCGCCCGTTCTTCATCGTAATTTTGTCCTATAATTTGATTTCTCATGACATTCTCCTTTGCGTACAGATAGAGAAAGAAGGAACTTATAAAAAGCAGGCATAAAAACGAAGGTGACGCTGTAAAACGTAAGAATGCACACCCGTTTTTATGAACTGTTTTATTCCCCCTTATCATACTATAAAAAGCCATTTCTGTCCAATCTTTTCTTTGGATTTAAGCTAATTTCTTCACTTTTTTATAATAAAAAACGTTATGGTTGACAAAAAATTAGAATTGATATAAAATCATTAAAGGAGGGATAAAAATGGCTGTTCGTTTGAATGAAGACAAAGAAATTGTAAAAACGGTAAAAGAAGGTTTGAAACGCACCGGAGGGTATTGCCCATGCCGGTTGGAACGCAACGAGGAGAACAAGTGCATCTGCTCGGAATTTAAAGCCCAGATCGCCGACCCCGATTTTGAAGGCTATTGCCATTGTATGCTCTATTATAAAAGTAAAAGTTAAAAGGTACATATTTTATAGGGCGGTATGGAAATAAAGCTTTTGGACATGGGATTGAAAAGGAGAAACAACCGGATTTTAAGGAAATGGTGAACGCCTATGTATAATCCTCAATTGGAGACCTTTTTACGGGTAGCGGATGCGGGGAGTTTTAGTAAAGCGGCAGAAAGCCTTTATATTACGCCAACCGCCGTAATGAAACAAATCAACCTTTTGGAGGCTTCTTTGGATGTAAAGCTGTTTGAACGTACGCACCGAGGGTTGACTTTAACGAAAGCGGGAGAGTCTTTATATCAGGATGCAAAGTATATTGTGCAGTACTGCAAAGCTTCCGTTACACGAGCCAAAAACGCCATGGAGGATGAGGTTCCTTCTGTGCGCATCGGGACTTCACCTATGACTCCGGCACAGCTTCTCATTCAACTGTGGCCTAGTATTCAGCTGCATTGTCCCGATATGAAATTTGAAATCGTCCCTTTTGAAAATACGCCGGAAAACGCCAGAGAAATTTTAGCGCATCTCGGAACCAATATTGATGTGGTTGCCGGTGTTTTTGATGAGACGATGTTAAGTCTACGCAATTGCGCGGGGTTGGAGCTTTCCCGGGAGCCTTTTTGCTGTGCGGTTTCCGTTCATCATCCTCTTGCCGCAAAAGATAAGCTGCAAATACAGGATTTGTACCACCAAAATTTACTTTTGATGCATCGAGGATGGAGTCATTATGTAGATCAGCTGCGGGACGAAATTTTGCAAAATCACAGCGCTATTCATGTGATTGATTTTGATTTTTATGACACCAGTATTTTTAATCGCTGTGAAAATAGTAAAGATGTGCTTTTAGCTGTTCCCGGGTGGGCGAACGTTCACCCTCTTTTAAAGATGGTTCCCGTAGCCTGGGACTACAGCATTCCTTACGGCTTACTTTATTCGCCTGCACCATCGGAAACGGTGAAACGTCTTCTTGTAACAGCAAAAAAAGTGGTGAAGCAAAATCCGGTTATAACCTTTAGGTAGAAGCAGAAGAACAAAACGAGACTTCCTTTGAGGTCTCGTTTTATTTATAATACAGGTAACAGCGAAAAATGAAGTACCGGAAAATCCGTTTTTTAACGGCGTAAATTTGTATCCGCGGAAAATATGAATTAATGTTAGCCTAAAAAATCCTACTGAGTGTGTTCCAAATATATCTGGATATGCATCGGATGCTGTCCAGAGAAGAGCAGTCAGAAAAATCTAAGGAGGATTTTATGGAAAAGAGGATATTGGGAAACCATTTATCGGTTTCTGCGATAGGACTTGGATGTATGGGGTTTAGCCACGCTTACGGTCCCCCCATGGAAAGCAAAAAAGCGATAGAAGTTATTCGAAGGGCGTTCGATTGCGGTTATACCTTTTTTGATACAGCAGAGGTATACGGTACAGAGGAAGATCCCCATATCAATGAGCGGATTGTAGGAGAGGCGTTGAAGCCTATACGCAATCATGTGCAAATCGTTACAAAATTCGGCGTTCATTTTGATAGAAGTGATGCGCAGGTGAATCACTCGCTGATTACAAATTCTCGGCCGGAGGAAATTCGCAAATCGGTGGAGGGTTCTTTAAGACGCCTGCAAACGGATTACATTGATCTTTATTTTCAGCATCGGATCGACCCGGCGGTGGAACCGGAAATGGTAGCGGGTGTAATGCAAGATCTCATAAAGGAAGGGAAGATCCTGCACTGGGGTATTTCGGAAGCAAATGAAGAATATCTTCGCCGGGCGAATGCGGTTTGTAAGGTTACTGCTGTGGAAAACCGCTATTCTATGATGGCGCGCCATTATGAATCTTTATTTCCGGTGTTGGAAGAACTGCAAATTGGGTTCGTCGCTTTTTCCCCTATGGCAAATGGCTTTTTAACAGGCGCTTATGGAAAAGGAACGCAATTTGACAAAAAATTGGATTACCGGAGCAGTATGCCTCAATTTACTGATGAGGCTGTGGAACAAAACCAGGCTCTTTTGCATTTGTTGTGTCATATGGCAGAAAAGAAAGAAGCGACTCCCGCACAAATCTCCATGGCATGGATGCTTTGCAAAAAGCCATGGATTGTTCCCATCCCGGGAACCCGAAAAACAGAACGACTGATAGAAAATGCAAAGGCGGCAGAAATAAAACTATCGCCAGAAGAAGTGAAAGAATTAGACGAAGCATTGGATCATATGCAACTGTCCGCCGTATTTGGCGGTTCCAAGATTGTAAAAACAGAAACTGGGGCAAGGGACTAAAATAAAGGACATTGTACAAGTACGCCGGAAAATGAAGGGGTTACGTCGCTTTCGTTTTGTCGGTGGAGGACATAAATAAAGGAGGTACAAAGATGAAAGTGTTATTGGTAAACGGGAGTCCTCATAAAGAAGGATGCACCTATACGGCGCTTTGCGAAGTGGCAAAAACGTTAAATGAGGAAGGAATAGAAACGGAAATTTTTTGGATTGGAAACAAGCCTATCGGCGGATGTATCGCCTGCAAGGCTTGCGTTCGCATGGGGAAGTGTGCCTTCGACGATGTGGTGAACCAATTTCGAGAAAAGGCGTATGAAGCGGATGGATTTGTTTTTGGAAGTCCCGTGCATTACGCTGCGGCCACTGGGAATATGACGGCTTTTATGGATCGCCTGTTTTACTCGGAGCTTGGCGGCAATCAAAATAAGGCCTTTTTTATGAAGCCTGCGGCGGCGGTTGTTTCCGCTCGTCGCGCCGGAAATACGGCGACCTTTGACCAACTCAATAAATATTTTACCATTCAGGAAATGCCCATCGTTTCATCCCGCTATTGGAATATGGTGCACGGCGCGACAGCCGATCAAGTGCAGCAGGATGCAGAAGGCCTTTATACTATGCGGGTGCTGGGAAGAAATATGGCTTATCTTCTTCGCTGTCAGGAAGCGGCTCGAAATGCCGGGGTAGAATTACCAAAGCAGGAAACGCCTATTTTTACAAACTTTGTTCGTTAAAAAGATAAAGTTCATAAAGCGGCGGCAGTTACCAAGATCCATTTGTTCCAAAAGAAAACCGGCGTGACGAAAGCCACGCCGGTTTTTATTACCGCCTATTTCTTTTATTTTGTCCTTGCCCATCGCATTGCGACATAAATTAACCCGCCGGAAAGGAGCAACACCGGAATCCAAAGCCAGGGAGAGGGCGTTTTGTGATTGGGATTCGAGGGGTAGGAAGCCGTGCCTTCTGTCGAGGGGTCCGTTTTGGGCGGAAGGGGGATAGTTGCGTCTCCGTCTATGGTCGCCGACAAAGTAAACGGACTTTCTTCCGAGCGGGCGGCGGCCAGGACGAATATCGCCCAAATGGTGGATTCCCGGTCGCTTGCGGTATCCATATGGCTGGAGAAAGCGCCGTTTTCCGTTTGGAAATCCAAAACCCGATTGACCATGGCGTCTCCGTCAATCATATCGTCCGGAAGGTGGCGGGAATTCGAGGCAAAAGCGCAGATAGAAGCGCAGTACTCTACAAAGGAATCTCCGTCGTAAGGGAGGGAAGCTAAATAGGTCAAAGCGTCCATGGTCGCTTCATTGACAGCCGGGTCGTGGATATAAGGGGCGAAGGCAATAGCTACGATAGAGGTAAAGAAAGGATCACTATCTTCTCCTTTTTGGGTAGAAAAACCCCCGTCCTCATTTTTCGCCGCCAAAAGATAGTTGATCATATTGTCCCGACTGTTTAAAGATGTTTCGGGAATAACGTATTGATTGCTGTCGGCGGCAATTAAAAACCAGGCGGTTGCTTCCCTGGAAAGATCCGGATATTCGGACAACACGGAAATCAAATCGACGTCAAGGGCGCTGGTGGCGTTAACGCCGCAAAAGCCGCAGGCCAACGCTCCTTTTGCCAACGCCTCTCCGTCTGTTTCTTCACTTAAAGTCTGGAGAAAAAAAGTAATATCCCGATACGAGGCGCTGATTCCGGCGGCTCCCAAAGCAATTAGGGCAAGAGGATCGGAAGCGCCGGATTCTTCTAACCACAAAGCGCTTTCCCGAAGAATTTGGGTTTTCTCACTGTCCCAATCAAAGAAGGAAGAGAACAAAGCGCTTTCATAAGGAATCGGCTCCTCCTCCGACTCGCTTTCCGATGGGGAATCGGAAAGAAATGTTAAATCGACGGCGTCACCCGAAGAGAGGGGGACAGAAAGGGGAGCGAAAGCAGATTCCACCTCATTGATGGAAATGCTCCAGTGACCCACGCTTTGATCAAAAGTCTGGCCGTCCGCGGTAAGGGAAGTCAGCATGCCATCTTCGGATTCAAAAGAATCGATGTAGGCGTAGGAAACCAAAAGATCCAGTAAATCGGAGACGGTTTGGCCTTCTTCGATGGTCAAATTTAAGGGACGGATAAAATACCGGTAATTGACGGTTTCAAAAATGCTCACCGAAACAGCGGCGGAAGCCGCAAACGCCGGAAAGGAAACGTCTAAAATCACAACGCAAAGCGAAAGAAGCAGGGCGGATATGTTCTTAACTTTCTTACGCATCATGCCCTCTCCTTTCTTCCTTTTTCAAAGGGGTTTTTATAAATACTCTCTTCTTTATTTTATGCGAAATGGTGGAAAAAAGCAACCCCGCCGTTGTAAATTGTCAAAAGATGTGATATACTGCAACTAAAACAAGTTGTAAAATGGGGAGGGGAGAGACCATGGCGAAAGACCCACGCGACAGGCAGAAATCGTTTCGAAAAACGGGAAAAGTACCGGCTTCCCCCCGGAGAGAAAAACCTTTTCGGGAGGCTTCGAGAGAAGAGGAAGAGAGCCTGTTTGCCGCCGGAAGAAACGCGGTGATGGAAGCGCTGTCGGAAGGAAAAAACGGCGATACGCTTTTTGTGGCGGCGGGAGTTGGCGGACTGACGAAAATTATCGATATGGCGAAAGCGGCGGGGTGTCCCGTTAAGGAAGTTAGTGAAAAAAAGCTTTCCGAGCTTTCGAAGGGCGTTCGCCACCAAGGCGTCTTGCTCACCCTTTCCGCGGTACCGTATCTCGAGCTGTCCGAATTGCTAAAGATTCCGGAAGAAAGAGGAGAGGCCCCTTTCTTTGTGATCGCCGATGAATTGGAGGATCCCCATAATTTGGGTGCGTTGATCCGGACGGCGGAAACGGCGGGCGCTCACGGCATGATTATTCCCAAACGGAGGAACGTGGGGGTGACGCCAACGGTGTATAAGACTTCCGCCGGCGCCGCGTTCCATCTTCCGGTGGCCCGGGTTACCAATTTGGCGGCGGCTATAGACGAGTTAAAGCAGCACAACATTTGGGTTTACGGATGCGATATGAAAGGGAAAAACTGGTGTGAAACCGATTTTTCCGGCGGCGTTGCCCTGGTGGTGGGCTCTGAGGGCAAGGGATTGAGCCGGCTGGTTCGGGAGCAATGCGACGGTATGATTTCCCTTCCCATGCGAGGGAAGATCACTTCCTTAAACGCTTCGGTGGCGGGCGGCATCATAATGTATGAGGTTTTGCGCCAGCGCCTCAATATTTCAGCAATTAACCGGTAACGAAACGGAGAGACCTATGGATAAAAAACAATTTTCGGTAGATGACATCCTGCTGGAAATGGAAGGGGAAAAGAAAGACAAAAACGCCCCTTCGGTAGATGTGGATGCGCTTTTGCAAAGCATCCTGAACGAAAAAGAATATGTAAAGAAAGCGGCTTCGGCTCCAAAGGAACCGGAAGAGGCGCCTACCAAGACCTTTAAGCGGGGAACAATTGCTTCGGCTCTTACCCGAAACACCGCCAGCTTTCGGACGCAAAAGCCGTCCGCCCCGGCGGAACCTACCGGAGGGATTCGCATTGATGTGGATGGGATCCGAAACAGCGCCCCGCCTCCCAAACCCATTCCCGCCGATCCCAATGTCGCCGCGTTTGTACAGGAAAAGCCGTCGGTGGAGGGCGTAAAAACCCCGATTAAATTTCACCAGGAAAAGGAGAAGACCTTTGAAGACAGCCTTCTTTACGCCCCCGCTTTTTCCTCCTTTGAAGCGGTAGAGGACACGGAGCATGCGGGAATTTGGGAAGAGCGGTTGCTTTCGGAAAAAAATAGGCTTACCAAGAAAGGAATTTTTCTTTTGCTTTTCGGCGCTGCGGCGCTGTTTACGACGGTAATTTTGGAGATTTTCCGAAAGCAGGAAAGCTTTACCCCCTCTTTTTGGCTCCCATTGGGCGCGCTTTTGTTTACGTTAGCGGCGGGATGCGTGGCGTTGGACATTTTGAAAGGCGGTTTTTCCTCCCTTCTTCGCTTTGATCCCGACCGGCGAAGCGTTAGCTGTGTATGTTACGCCATCTGCACCATTGAACAATTTCTCGCTGTTTGTTTTCCCGGCATTTTGTCCGATGCAAATGTCCAGCTTTACGGCGCTTTCGGCGCGCTTTCCTTGGCGGTGTGTTGCTTTTCGCTGACGGGGACTCTCGCTGCGGCGCTTCGAAACGTTTCCCTGTTTCACAGCGAAGGGGACAAGTATACTCCCCAAATTCTTTCGGACAGCCGGCTGGCGGGTGAATTTACCCGGGGGCTGGTTGAGGATATGGCTGTGCCCGCCATCAACCGAAAGGCGGTGGGGCTGAAAGATTTTCTCCGCCTTTCCCTTTCCGCGGATAAATCCGATTTGGTTGGGCGAAATTTCTCCATTGTCGGACCGGCGGTGGGACTTATAGTGGGGCTGATTGCCTATCTGTTAAGTCGTTCCTCGGCGTTCGCGTTGACGCTGTTTACCGGGATAACGGCGGTGTTTGCTCCGTTTACGGCGGCGTTTTTGACTTCCGCGCCCTTAAATTCGGTGTCCAAGCTTTTGTCTAAGGTGGGCAGCATGGCGGCGGGAGAAAAATGTGTGCGGGAATACGGGGATGTGAACGCCCTTTTGGTGGATGCGAAGAGCCTGTTTCCCCCTTCGGTCATCTCCCTAAACGGCATTAAGACGTTTGAGGGTATGCGCATCGACGAGGCGATTTTGGACGCGGCGGCGGTGTTGAATCAATCCAACAGCATTTTTTCCGACGTATTTTTGAAAATGCTCAGCGGCAAGCGATTGCTTCGAAAGGCGGAGCATATTACATATGAGGATACCATGGGCCTTTGCGCTTGGGTAAACGATCGCCGAATCCTAATCGGAAACCGCCATCTTTTAGCAAATCATGGGATCCGGATGCCCAGCGAGGATTACGAGCGGCGGCTTCGGGAAGATGGGAACGAGTTTTTGTACCTTGCTACCGGCGGGGAATTGACGGCGGTTTTTATCGTCTCCCTCCATGTCTCTCTTCAGACGGAAAACGCGGTGCAGATGTTAGAGGATAACGGCATTGGACTGGCGGTAAAAACGGTCGACGCGGTATTGACGCCGGAGATTTTATCCCGCTTGTTTCATGTGAACCCGGATTGCTTCAAAATGATTCCCGAGCGGCTTTTTGAACGGTTTGATACCCTTTCGGAAAGCGTTTTGGGAAAACAGGCCAAGGTGGTCAACAACGGAACGTTTGTGTCTTTGGCTTGTTCTCTTTCGGCGGCGAAGCGGCTTCGGGTAATGTTCGCCTTCGCGGACATTCTCTGGATTTGCGGTATGGTAGTGACCGGGCTTTTGATTTTGCTGATGAGCGTTTTGAACGCGTTTTTCCTCTTTTCCGCGTTAGCGTTGTGCGGTATGAGTTTCTTCTGGCTTTTGATCGACCTGTTGATTCAAAAATGGTTCCGTTTGTAGGGACTCTGTTAAAAAGCAAAAACACCGGCGGGAGTGTTCCCCCGGTATTTTTGCTTTTCCGGTGTCTAAAATGTGAACGATTTTTTGAAAGGCTTGTTTTTTAAAAGCGCCTTTGGTATACTATGAGAGGTAATGCAAAAGAAAGGAATGCGATCATGAAGCGTTTGTTAAAATGTTTGGCGGTTTCCTTCGCTGTGATTTTGATGCCGATTTTTGCTATGTCCGGCTGTAAAGAGGCAATCAGCGCCGAGGATATTCGCTATGTTCAACTGTTACCCCCGGAGGAAGGAAGCGATATTGCGATTTTCGATACTTCCATGGGAGAAATTGTGATCCAGCTTTACACCGAGGAAGTGCCGGAAACGGTAGCAAACTTTAAGACGCTGGTGGAGGAAGGCTTTTTCGACGGCCAGGTTATTTTCTACTTAGAGCCCACGGTGGCCGCGGCGGCTTTTGGTAGCTCTACGCCGGATGGAAACGGGGGAAAGACCTATCAGGGCGAGAAAGCGTTGGAAGCGGAGTATTCCTATAACCTCTGGCCCTTTGCCGGCAGCGTTTCGGCGATTTGCTACCAGTCGGGAAGTTACTTTAGCCGGGATATTTATTATGATTCCCGTTCTTTCTTTATGGGGGATATTGAAATTACCGACGAAGATCGATCCACCATGGAAGAGTATCAGTTCCCCTACATGCTTCAGCAGGCGTTTGAGGAAATGGGAGGCGTCCCCGGACTTTCCCAATATCAGCTGGTATTCGGAAAGATTATCCAGGGCATGGATGTGGTGAATGCCATGTTGGAAGTGGACGCTGAAAAGATTGACCCGGAAGACCCGGAAAGCGCTACCCTTCGTCCCGTCACCGACATTGTCATCAATAAAGTGACCCTCTCTACCTATCATGAGGGAGATTATGAGACGTTGGACAATACCATGACGGAAGAGGAATTTGAGGAATTTGAGGCTCGCTGCGCTTTTGAGGAAGCGGCGCAGAGCAGCGGAGAATAAAAAGGAGCGGCAGATATGATTAATTTCAGAGAAGTAAAAACCGGAGATACCAAAGCAACCATCCATACCAATCGGGGGGATATGGAGTTTTTGCTGTTTCCCGAAGTGGCGCCTAAGGCGGTGGAGAATTTTGTAACACACGCGAAAAACGGCTATTACGACGGGATTATCTTCCATCGAGTCATCAAGGATTTTATGATCCAGGGGGGCGATCCCACCGGTACGGGCATGGGCGGCGAGTCCATTTGGGGCAAGCCCTTTGCCGACGAATTTTCCGAAGAGGCGAGAAATTTTAGAGGCGCGCTGTCTATGGCGAACGCGGGCCCTTCCACCAACGGGAGCCAGTTTTTCGTGGTCCAGGCCGGCGCCGATACGTTGGACGATCGGATGTTCCCCATGTTAGAGCGGCAGGGGAAATCCTTCCCCGAGGATGCGAAAGCGAAATACCTCGAGGTGGGCGGTACGCCCTGGCTGGACGGAGCCCACACCGTTTTCGGTCAGATGCTACGGGGAGAGGACGTTTTGGACGCCATCGCTTCGGTTTCGGTAAACGGGATGTCCAAGCCTCTGAATGATGTGGTTATTGAAGGCATTACCATAGAGACGGTGGAATAATAGGGAGATGAAGGAATGAAAAAACGGAAAGCGGGACTTCTTTCCCTTTTGCTTGTGCTGCTTTTGTCCCTTTCCTCTTGCGGAGAGGATCCCACTTATTACCAGATTGACGGGTCCTATGAGGGATTGCCGGTGGCGGTGTTCGAGATTGAGGATTACGGGACCGTAAAAGCGGTGCTGTTCGAAAACGACGCCCCCAAAGCGGTAGAGAATTTTATTTCGCTGGCGGAGTCGGGATATTACGACGGGTTAACTTTTCACCGGGTGATTTCCGATTTTATGATTCAGGGCGGCGATCCCAACGGCGACGGTACCGGCGGGGAATCCATTTACGGAGAAAAGTTTGAGGATGAATTTTCCGATAACCTGTATCATTTTTACGGCGCGCTGTCTATGGCGAATTCCGGTAAAGACTCTAATGGAAGCCAATTTTTTATCGTCCAGTCTCATAACGGGGCGGATTATACGGGGTCGTATTTTGACGAATTGATTTCGGAAAACAAAAAATCCGTCAAGGAGCGGGTGCAGTCGGATCTTGCCTATTATAAGCAGTACGGTTACAGCGACAGCCAGTTGGAGTCGGTCGAGGAGCAGCTCACCGCTTACTATGAAAAGCAAAATACCGGCCGTACCAAAAAGTACGATACGGAAGTGATGAACTACTACTCCCAAAACGGCGGGACCCCTTATCTGGACGGGAAGCATACCGTTTTCGGCCAGGTGATCGAAGGGATGGATATTGTGGATAAAATCGCCGAAGTAACGGTGGATGATAATGACAAGCCCGTCAACGATATTGTAATCACCTCGGTGACAATTGAACGCTAACAAAACCGGCAGCAGAGACGCTGCCGGTTTTTTTCGCAGGAAAACGCGGGGAAAACTTCTTTTTCTCTCAATAATTTTTCGATTTAGCTGGGTAAAGTCCTAAGAAATGAATTTTTTACAAAAAGCTGTTGCATTTTGCACAAAATTTGCGCCAGAATCTGTCTGAAAGGAAAATCTTTTTGGAAACAGAGAATGTTTTTTCGAAAAGGCTTGATTTTTTGACAAAACGAAGGTAAAATAATAGACGTGGAAAATTGGTAATTTTTCCAGAAAACTTATCGTGAAAGGGGTATCAGCATGCTTACGAACAACAAAAACGTGTTAGCGTGGATTGATGAAATGGTTGCTCTTTGTAAGCCGGACAAGGTCGTCTGGCTGGATGGCAGCGAAGAACAGCTGAAAGCCTTAACCGAGGAAGCGATCTCCACTGGAGAGATGATTCGTTTAAATCAGGAAAAACTTCCCGGATGCCTTTACCACAGAACTCTCCCCAACGACGTTGCCCGTGTTGAGGACAGAACTTTTATCTGCTCTAAAAAAGAAATTGACGCCGGTCCTACCAATAACTGGTGTGATCCTGAGGAAATGCGCGCAAAACTCACCGCCATGTACGACGGTGTGATGAAGGGACGTACCATGTACGTAATTCCTTACTCTATGGGTCCCTTTGGATCGCCTTTGGCGAAAGTTGGCGTAGAGCTGACTGACTCCATCTATGTTGTTTTGAACATGGATATTATGACCCGTATGGGTAAAAAAGCGTTTGAAGACCTTGGGGATACCTCTAATGATTTCGTGCGCGGCCTGCATTCCAAAGCGGATGTGGATCCGGAAAAACGGTATATTGTGCAGTTCCCTGAGGACAACACCATTTGGTCCATTAACTCGGCTTACGGCGGAAACGTAATTCTGAGCAAGAAATGCTTCGCGCTTCGGATCGCTTCCTACCAGGGCAGAAACGAAGGCTGGATGGCGGAGCATATGCTGATTCTCGGCATTGAAGCGCCCAACGGAGAAGTGACCTACGTTTGCGCCGCGTTCCCCTCTGCTTGCGGTAAAACCAATCTGGCTATGCTGATTCCTCCCGAGGTATATAAGAAGAAGGGCTATAAGGTTTGGACGGTCGGCGACGATATCGCTTGGCTGAAACCCGGTCCCGACGGACGGCTTTACGCCATTAACCCGGAGAACGGTTTCTTTGGCGTTGCTCCCGGTACCAACATGAAGTCCAACCCCAACGCTTTGATCTCCACTCAGAAGAATACCATCTTCACCAACGTTGCCATTAACAATGACGACAATACGGTGTGGTGGGAAGGTTTGGATAAGAATCCTCCCGAAAACGCTACCGAGTGGAAGGGCGCGAAGGTAAACGGTAAGGAATACGTTGCGGAAGGCAACAAGCTTGCCCATCCCAACTCCCGGTTTACCGCTCCCGCTATTAACTGCCCCTGCATCAGCCCCGAGTTTAACAATCCGGACGGCGTTCCCGTTTCCGCGATTATCTTTGGCGGCCGTCGGGCAAAAACCGCTCCGCTGGTTTACCAATCCTTTGACTGGAAGCATGGTACCTTTGTAGGTTCTATCATGGCTTCCGAGACCACCGCTGCCGCTGCCGGTGCGACGGGCGTTGTTCGTCGTGACCCTATGGCGATGCTTCCTTTCTGCGGCTACAATATGGCGGACTACTGGCAGCACTGGCTGGATATGGGCGAGAAATTAGGCGACAAAGCGCCGAAGATCTTCCATGTCAACTGGTTCAGAACCGACGATGAAGGCAACTTCATTTGGCCGGGCTTTGGCGACAACATGCGTGTACTGGCCTGGATCGCTGATCGCTGCAAGGGAACCGCTGACGCGGTAGAGACCGCTATTGGTTACGAGCCCAAAGCGGAGGACATCAACCTCGAGGGTCTGGACATCGACATCAACGTCATCAAAGACCTGCTCAGCGTGGATAAGGAATCCTGGCTCGAGGATATTGATCGTCCCGAGACCGGTATCGAAGCGTTCTATGCCAAATTCGGCGACAAGCTGCCTGCGGAAATGAGAAAGCAGCTGGATGCTTTGAGAGATCGTCTTTCCAAGTAATTGCAAATCAAAAAGCCTTCGGAATTTTCCGAAGGCTTTTTTTCTGCACTTTTTTCAAAACAAAGGCACGCGATAGCTTATAAATCGCGGATCCTAAAAAGAGAAAGGGTATTTTGGCGGGCCGCGTCGATCACTTCCTTTACAGGAAGGCTTTTGATCTCGGCGATCTTTTCCGCCGTTTTTTGGATCATAGAAGACTCGCAGCGTTTTCCCCTGTGGGGAACCGGCGCCATATAGGGGCAATCCGTTTCTAAAAGCAGCCGGTCTAACGGCACTACGGCGCAGGCTTCTACCGGCCGCCTCGCGTTTTTAAAGGTGACAGAACCGGTAAAGCCGATATAGTACCCCAATTTTAAATATTCCAGCGCCGTTTCCTTAGAACCGCTGAAGCAATGGACCACACCGGTCACTTTGGGAAACTGTTTGACGATCTCTAAGGTGTCGGCGCTGGCTTCCCTCGAATGGATGATAACGGGAAGATTATTTTCGCTCGCGTACTCCATCTGGCGGGCGAAAACCCGCTTTTGCAGTTCTTTTTGGGAGAGCCCGTAATGGTAGTCCAGCCCGATCTCTCCCACAGCCACTACCTTGGGGCGGGAAAAAAGATCGGTGAGCTTTGCAAAATCCTCTTCGGAAAAATCTTCCACATTATGGGGATGGTAGCCGGCGGCGGCGTAGATCTTTGGATAGCGCTCGCTGAGGGAGAGGGCTTGCAGGCTGCTTTGCAAATCACAGCCCACATTTAGGATCCCGCAAATCCCCGACGCGAAGAGCGCGTCCAGCAAGGAAAAGCGGTCTTCGTCAAACCGCTCGTCGTCATAGTGGGCATGGGAATCGAAGATGCCGTTGTTGTCGGAATATTGGATCATAAGGGTTCCTTTCTCGTCGGGGAAGGGTCAGCGGACCTTGCTGCCGTTGGGAATGGAAGGATCGACAAAAATCACCTTGACGTCGTCCTCTCCCGCGTCCGCCGCCAAAATCATCCCTTCGCTCACTTCTCCGCAGAGGGTAGCGGGCTTCAAATTGGCGACGATGAGAACCTTTTTGCCAATGAGGTCTTCGGGGGCGTACCATTTGGCGATACCGGAAACCACCTGGCGGCCGCCTCTTCCGTCGTCCAACTGTAACCGCAAAAGCTTTTTCGCCTTTTTCATCTTTTCACATTCCTTCACTTCCGCTACCAGCAGTTCCGTTTTGGAAAAATCGTCGATGGAGATGGTGGCGACGCCTTCCGGCTTTTCTTCTGCCGCCTGTGCCGCTGCGATTTGGGGCGCGATGATCTCTTTTTCGATCCGTTCCAACGTTTTCTTTTCGTCCAGACGGGCAAACAGAGCCTTCGCCTCGCCAACTTTCCGGGCAGCGCCCTGACCAAAAATCAGGGAATCAAAGGAAGCGTCAGGGGAGCCGATTTGCTCGATGATGGAAGCCGCGGTTTCCGGCATAAAGGGCGTCAGCAAAACGCCGATAAAGCGGATGCTTTCCATTAAGTTGGACAATACCTGTTTTAACCGGGGAAGGGCGCTTTCCTCTTTGGCTAACGCCCAGGGCGCCGTTTCATCGATATACTTATTGGAACGCTGGCAAAGGGCGATAATGTGGCTCAACGCCTCCGAGGTCTTATATTCGTCCATAAGGGAAACTACGTTTTCCTTAGCGGATTTTGCCAAAGCGGCGAGGTCTTCGTCCAGCGGGTCGCCCACCGAAGCGGCGTCGATCTCCCCGTCAAAGTATTTATTGGCCATGGTCACCGTCCGGTTTACCAGGTTGCCTAAGGTGTTGGCTAAATCGGTGTTGTACCGGGTGATGACGTTTTCATAGGTGATGTTGCCGTCCTGGGCATAGGGCATATTGGAAAGAAGGTAATACCGCACCGCATCCACGCCGAACAGAGAGACCAGATCATCGGCGTAGATGACGTTTCCTTTGGATTTGCTCATCTTATCGGTGCCGGACAAAAGCCAGGGATGACCGAAGACCTGCTTGGGGAGCTCTTCTCCCAACGCCATTAAGAAAATGGGCCAGTAAATGGTGTGGAACCGCAAAATGTCTTTACCGATAATATGGACGTCGGCGGGCCAGTACTTTTCGAATTTTTCGCTCTTATGATCCGGATCGTATCCCAGCGCGGTAATGTAGTTGGTCAAAGCGTCCAGCCAGACATACACCACATGCTTATCGTCAAAATCCACCGGGATCCCCCATTTGAAAGAGGTGCGGGAGACGCAAAGATCCTGGAGTCCCGGCTTTAAAAAGTTATTGATCATCTCTTTTTTTCGGGATTCGGGGACGATAAAATCGGGATTTTCCTCGATGTGTTTCATCAGCCGGTCCTGGTACTTGCTCATCTTAAAGAAATAGGCTTCCTCTTTCGCCTCGGTAACCGGCCGTCCGCAATCGGGGCAGCAGCCGTCTACAAGCTGGCTTTCGGTCCAAAAGGATTCGCAGGGGGTGCAATATTTCCCACTGTACTCTCCCTTATAGATGTCTCCCTGCTCGTAAAGCTTTTTAAAGATTTTTTGGACCACCTTTTCATGATAGTCGTCGGTAGTCCGGATAAAATAGTCGTAGCTTGTGTTCATACAGTCCCAGATGTCCCGCACCTCTTTGGACACCTTGTCCACATATTCTTTCGGAGACACGCCGGCGGCATTGGCGTATTCTTCGATTTTTTGACCATGCTCGTCGGTACCGGTGCAGAAAAAGACATCGTACCCCAAAAGCCGTTTCATTCGGGCTATCGCGTCGGACAACACGATTTCGTAGGTGTTTCCAATATGGGGTTTACGGGAAGTATAGGCGATCGCTGTGGTCAAATAAAATTTTTCTTTCATCTTTTCAACTCCTTATAAATAAAAAAGCCCGTCTTCCGCCCTTTGGCTTGAAGACGAAGCTATCCTTCGTGGTACCACTTCAATTCGTCCGAATAACAGACCTCTGCCCGTACTGACATACGGCTTTGCTATAACAGGCAAACCCTGTCGCACCCTAAGAAATCTCCTCAGATGCGCCGTTCAAAAACCATGTTCAATAGCGCTTCGACGCCCTCTTTCAGCAAACAAGGGCTCTCTTTGGACGAAGGAAGCTACCTACTCTTTTTCTCACTACGTTTATTTTTTTCATCATAGCACGCTTTTTTTTCTTTGTCAACCGGGTATATTGACCTTTTTTGGGGTTTTTAGTACAATAAAAAGAAAACCAAGGGAGGATTTATATGGAACAGTTGGCACGGATATTTGCGGAAAAAGGCTTTCAAACCTTTGTTTTTTCCACCGGCGCGCAAGCGGCAAAGGCGCTTGCTGAGATGGTGGGTACGGGAAAAACCGTAGGCATTGGCGGGTCCAAGACGGTGGATCAGCTTTCGTTATACGACACGCTCAAAGAGCAGGGGAACCGGGTAATCTGGCATTGGAAGGAAAGCGATAAAGCCAAGGCGAGAAGAGAAGCCTTATTTTCCGATTTTTACCTTTGCAGCAGCAACGCCGTCACGAAAGACGGAAAGCTTGTAAACATCGACGGCACCGGAAATCGGGCGGCGGCGATGATGTTTGGACCGAAAACCCTCGTTTTTCTTGTGGGGAAAAATAAGATTGTGGATAACGTAGAAGAGGGAATCAAACGGATCCGGGAAAAAGCTTGCGGTCCCAACGCCAGAAGGCAGAATTTGAACGTTCCATGCGCTTTGACCGACCGCTGCGCGGATTGCCATACCAAAGACCGGATGTGCAACCTCTTTTTGGTGCATGAATACCCTTCTAAGGGAATCGAGAAAACCTGTATTTTCTTCATTGACGAAGAATTGGGGCTTTAATAGAAAAAGAAAGCCCGGTTTCCCGGGCTTATTTGGGGCTATGTAGTCCCAAAAGGAGTTCTGCTTCCTAAGCCGAAGCTGATGGATAACGCACTGTCCACCGAAGCCATGGCGTTTTTGGGAAGTTCTCCCATCTTTTCCTTTAGTCGCCGTTTATCCAGCGTTCGCACCTGTTCTAACAAAACGATGGAGTCCTTTTGCAGTCCGCAGCTTGCGGCGCTCACTTCGATGTGAGTGGGAAGACGGGTTTTGTCTTTCTGGCTGGTGATAGCCGCGGCGATAACGGTAGGGCTGTATTTGTTGCCTACATCGTTTTGAATAATCAGCACGGGACGTACGCCGCCCTGTTCCGAACCAACTACGGGGCTGAGATCAGCGTAATAAATTTCTCCCCGCTTGACAGACATAGGGAATACCTCCTTTTCTTTCACTATTTTTAGTATGAGCGGGAAGGAAAGATTTCATTCAATATAAAATCCTCTTTCTTATTTTTAGTTTATGCGCTGTTCGATTTGCCGGTGAAGTAGGAAGGAAGAAAGGGGCGACGCAAAGAGCGCGGAATTTTTCTTTTTTTCAGATATATAGCTTTTAAAACGGCAAATGGACGGGAAAACGGCGCAATAGGTAAGCAAAGGGAAAATTTTACAGGTGCTCTGCTTTGGATAGGCGTTTCTTGCTATTTCTAATGAGAAGTGTTATGATAAAAGGATAGAAAAATATTTTATGTGTAGGAGGGTTATCTTGATCGCGCTTTTATCCCGAATTTTTATTCCCAATCGAGATCAGTATTCTTCCCCTCTGGTGCGGCGGGCTTACGGGACGCTTTGCAGCTTTTTGGGAATTTTTTTGAATTTGTGCTTGTTTCTTATGAAATTAATTGTGGGGACCATCTCTGGATCGGTGGCGGTGACTGCGGATGCTTTTAACAACCTTTCCGATGCGGGAAGCTCGGTAATTACCTTAATTGGGTTTCGCCTTTCGGCCCAAAAATCCGATGCGGAGCATCCTTTTGGTCACGGGCGGTTCGAATACATTTCCGGTTTTATCGTAGCGCTCATTATTTTTTTGGTGGCGGGGGAGCTTTTGAAATCCTCCATTGAAAAGATCATTCATCCGGAGGAAGTGGTTTTCTCCTGGCTTACCGGAGGAATTCTTTTGGCATCTATCGCTGTGAAGGGGTATATGTACTACTACAATAGGCGCATCGGCGAGAAGATTCAATCCTCGGCGATGAAAGCGACCGCTACCGATTCGTTGAGCGACGCGGCGGCGACGACGGCGGTTTTGCTTTCTATGATTATCGGCTCCTTCCTTCCTGTTTCCATTGACGGATATTTCGGCGTTTTGGTGGCCTTATTTATTTTGAAGGCGGGCATTGGCGTGGCCAAGGAAACCATTTCTCCTCTCCTCGGCCAGGCGCCGGATCGGGAATTTGTAAAGCAGATTCGGGATATGGTAGAAGCCTATCCGGAAATTATCGGCGTTCATGACCTGATTGTTCACGACTATGGCCCAGGGCGGCAGATGATTTCTCTGCATGCGGAAGTGGATGCTTCCGGGGATATTTTATCCCTTCACGACGTTATAGACAACATTGAACGGGAATTAAAGGAAAAGCTTTCCTGTGACGCGACCATTCATATGGATCCGGTGGCGGTGGGAGATCCGCTGACGGAGAAGCTGAAAGAGTATCTGACCAAGGAAGCCAGAGAACAGATCGATCCCCAGTGCGGAATCCACGACCTTCGGATTGTGAAGGGCCCCAGCCACACCAATGTGATTTTTGATATAGAAATTCCTTATGGGATTTCTATGTCGGATAAAGAGGTTGCCGCGCGGTTAAATACGCTGGTCAAACAATTTAATCAGGCATTTTACGCGGTAGTTCAGGTGGATAAGCGTCGTTTTTAATCCCTTTGGGTTATAATAGAAAAAAGAAAGAAGGAGGACGTCATGAAATACCAAAATTTATTTACTCCCGTAGCGATTGGGAACTGTGTCATCAAAAATCGATTTGCCATGGCGCCTATGGGTCCGTTGGGATTGGGAGACGCTGACGGCGGTTTCAATCAACGGGGCATTGACTATTACACCGAGCGGGCGAAAGGCGGAACTGGTTTGATTATCACCGGCGTAACCTTTGTGGATAATGAGGTGGAAGAACATGGCATGCCCAATTGCCCATGTTCCACTTATAACTCTGTGCATTTTGTCCGGACTTCGAGAGAGATGACCGAGCGGATCCACGCGTATGGCGCGAAAGTCTTTTTGCAGATGTCCGGCGGTTTCGGACGGGTTACCATTCCTACGAACTTAGGAGAGTACCCTCCGGTAGCGCCTTCTCCCATTCCTCACCGGTGGTTGGATAAAATCTGTCGGGAATTGACTAAAGAAGAAATCCATACCATTGTCAAAAAGTTTGGCGAAGGAGCATTTAACGCCAAACGGGCCGGCTTTGACGGCGTCCAGATTCATGCCGTTCATGAAGGATATCTCATCGACCAGTTTGCCATTTCCTTTTTCAATCACCGTACCGACGAGTACGGAGGCTCTTTAGAGAATCGGCTTCGCTTCGCCAGGGAGATTGTTGAGGAGATCAAAGCTCGCTGCGGCAAGGATTTCCCGGTAACCTTACGGTTTAGCCCCAAGAGTTTCATTAAGGATTGGCGGGTCGGCGCGCTTCCCGGAGAAGTGTTCGAGGAAAAGGGAAGAGACGTTCCGGAAGGCCTGGAAGCGGCGAAACTTTTGGTTTCCTATGGATACGACGCTTTAGACGTGGACGTGGGAAGCTACGACGCCTGGTGGTGGAGCCATCCGCCCATGTACCAGCAAAAAGGGCTTTACCGGCCTTACGCGAAGATGGTTAAAGAAGTGGTAGACGTACCGGTGATTTGTGCCGGACGGATGGATAATCCGGACATGGCCTCTCAAGCGATCGCCGATGGAACCTGCGATATGATTTCCCTTGGTCGTCCTTTGCTCGCTGACGCGGATTATGTAAATAAGCTGCGCAGCGGCGACGTTGCTCGGATTCGTCCCTGCCTTTCCTGTCACGAGGGTTGTATGGGAAGAATCCAGGAGTACTCCGCTTTGAACTGCGCTGTCAATCCGGCGGCATGTCGGGAGCGTGTGGCGGCGTTGACGCCTGCTTTGAAAAAGAAGAAAGTGCTCATTATCGGCGGCGGTCCCGCCGGATGCGAAGCGGCGAGAGTATTGGCGCTTCGGGGGCATGAGCCGGTGTTATATGAGGCGAAGGATCGTTTGGGCGGCAATCTCATCCCCGGTGGCCAACCCGATTTCAAGGAAGACGATCTGGCTTTGGCGGCATGGTATGAAAATGAGCTGAAGGTGTTGGGCGTAACGGTACACTTGGGCGCTAAGGCGGATGAGGAGACGGTGAAGAAGGAAACCCCCGACGCGGTGATTGTTGCGGTGGGTTCCGAGCCGAAAATGCTCTCCATTCCCGGAAACACGGTATACGCGGCGGAAGAAGTTTTGTTGGGGAAAAAAGACCCGGGGCAAAATGTGATCATGGTCGGCGGCGGGTTAGTCGGCTGCGAAACGGCGTTATGGTTGGCGAAGTCCGGCAAAAAAGTGACGCTCGTAGAGCTCGCGGACAAAATTTTGGGAGTCAACGGTCCTCTTTGCCACGCCAATAGCGAGATGTTGGAGGCGCTTATTCCCTTTAACGGCATCGATGTGTTGACCTCTTCTACGGTGGTTTCCTGCGACGGGAAAACAGCGAAGATCAAAACTCCCGACGGCGAGAAGGAAATCCCTGCCGACAGCGTAGTGTTGGCGGTGGGCTATCGTTCCCGCAAGGGCCTTTATGATAAGCTGTTTGATTCGGTAACGGAACTGTACCAGATCGGCGACGCGAAAAACGTATCCAATATTATGTACGCGATTTGGGACGCTTACGAGGTCGCAAGCCATATTTAACGAAAAAAGGAAGCCTTTTGGCTTCCTTTTTTTACTTCTTTTCCGTTTCCAAAGCGTTTACCGCAAGCTCTACCGCTCCGGCAATCGCGTCCCCGAGGGGGAGATTTTTGACCCCCACTACCGAAATGCCGCAGCGGTTTACCGGAATCAGGATCTTTTCGGCGCCGCTTTCTCCAATTGCCGCCGCCATTTTGGGGGTGACTTCTCCATATAAGGCGTCAGGAATCAGGATACCAATGGGGCCGATAATAAGTTTCGCCTTTTTGCTCAGTACAACTACCGGATTTTCTCCGGTAGCGCCATGGACGGCTCCCGCCTTGAGCATAGCGCTGGTGGCGATGGTGTTGGTCCCCACCGCCACGATCTCCTCGTTCGGACAGCGCAGTAATAACTGCTCCACTAACATTTTCCCCATACGGCCTCCCTGACCGTCGATAATTAAGATCATATCGTTTCCTCCACCGTTTTTTCCTATAGTATAGCATTTTCTTTTTTTCGTCAAGATGTGGCTTTTTCTTGACAAAAAAATGCGATTTTGCTATAATGAGCCTGTTTGGTGAGGGAGTAGTCAGCGCGTTTGCGCGGCAAGTCAACATACTGACCTTACGGTCTGGCTTTCCTTAAATGACAAGACTCACGCATGGCAGCCGCCATGCGTGAGTCTTTTTATATAGAAAAATAAGAGAAACAGGAGTGGAGAAGATGAATTTTTTGGAGCTGTGTCTTATAGGCGTCGGACTTTCCATGGATGCTTTCGCGGTGTCGGTGTGTAAAGGGTTAAAGATGCCAAGGATCAACAAGGGGCAACTTTTTTTAATTGCTTTGTTTTTCGGCGGATTTCAAGCTCTGATGCCCCTAATCGGTTATTTTTTGGGAAGACAGTTTGAACAGTACATCGTAAGCTTTGACCATTGGGTTGCTTTCGCGCTGCTCGCGTTTATCGGCGGAAAGATGATTTTTGAGGCGCTCAAAGGAGAAGAATGTGAAGATTGTAAGGATGAAAGATTTTCCTTAAGGGAGCTTATAATGATGGCGGTGGCTACCAGTATTGACGCTTTGGCGGTAGGAATTACTTTCGCATTTTTACAGGTGAATATCTGGACGTCTATCTTTTTAATCGGCGTCATTACCTTTTTCCTTTCCGCGGTAGGGGTGTTCATCGGGCATCGCTTCGGCGCCCGGTATCAAAGCAAGGCGGAGCTTTTGGGCGGTGTGATCTTAGTGCTGATCGGATGTAAGATCTTATTAGAGCATTTGGAGCTTCTCCCGTTTTAGGATGTGAAAAAAACGTTTCCAAGGCTTGAATCCTGAGCAGAAATGACGAAAACCAAGCCGTTTTTTCTCTATTTTTCATAATTTGTCAGTTTCCTTTTGCCGAAAGATTTGTTATACTTAAAGAGTAGAAACTAAAATAGCGGAGGAAATTATGGCTGAAAAATATAAAGCAGGAATTGACGTGGGATCGACGACGGTGAAGGTGTCGATTTTGGACGAAAATAACCGGCTGCTGTTTGGTGAATACCGCCGCCATCGCGCGCATATTCAAGAGACGCTTAGTGCGCTTTTGAAGCAGGCGAAGGCGCAGCTCGGCGAGATTTCTTTGCGCTTTGCCATTACGGGCAGCGGCAGTATCAATCTGTCCAAAGCATTACATATTCCCTTTGTCCAGGAAGTGGTGGCGGTAGCCGCCGCCCTGGAGACGGGTTACCCGAAAACCGACGTGGCCATTGAACTTGGCGGCGAGGACGCGAAGATTATTTACTTTACCGGCGGGTTGGAACAGCGGATGAACGGCGTTTGCGCCGGCGGGACCGGCTCGTTTATCGACCAGATGGCGGCGCTGCTTCAAACCGACGCAGTAGGTTTAAATACTGCTGCCGCCGATTATAAGGAAATCTATCCCATTGCCGCCCGATGCGGCGTTTTCGCTAAAAGCGATATCCAGCCCCTCATCAATGAAGGCGCGACTTTGCCTGACTTGGCGGCGTCCATCTTCCAGGCGGTGGTCAATCAAACCATCAGCGGCTTGGCCTGCGGCAAGCCTATCCGGGGGAATGTGGCCTTTTTGGGAGGTCCTTTGCATTTTCTCCCCGAGCTGAAAAAGGCGTTTATCCGGACGCTGAAGTTGACGCCGGAACAGGTCATCGATCCGGAAAATTCCCATCTTTTTGCCGCCATTGGGGCTGCTGTGGCTTCCGATGAAGGCGAGGAACAATCCATTTCGGAGATGATTCGCCGGTTGGATCAGGGAATCCATATGGATTTTGAGCTGAAACGGCTTGCGCCTTTATTCGAAAATCAGGAGGAATACGACGAATTTTCCCGCCGTCACCGGCAACACACGGTCAAAAAACGGTCTCTCGCGGGATATGAAGGAAACTGTTACCTTGGGATTGACGCCGGCTCTACCACTACCAAGTTAGCGTTGATCGACGACGAGGGAGCTTTGCTCTGGTCTTATTACAGCGCCAACGAGGAAGGTCCTGTCAAAACGGCGATCCGGGCTGTGACCGCTCTTTCCGAGGAGCTTCCCAAGGGAGCGAAGATTCGCTATGGCTGCTCTACCGGTTACGGGGAGTCGTTAGTGAAATCGGCTTTCCGGCTGGACGAGGGAGAAGTGGAGACCATCGCCCATTATTACGCCGCGTCCTTTTTTGACCCCGAGGTGGACTGTATTTTGGACATCGGTGGTCAGGACATGAAGTGCATCAAGATCAAAAACGGCTCGGTAGACACCATTTTGCTCAATGAGGCGTGTTCTTCGGGATGCGGATCCTTTATCGAAAACTTTGCCAACTCCTTAGGGTACACGGCGGCGGAATTTTCCAAAGAGGCGCTGTTTGCCAAAAATCCCATCGATTTGGGAACCCGCTGTACCGTGTTTATGAATTCCAACGTGAAGCAGGCGCAAAAGGAAGGCGCTACAGTGCCGGATATTTCGGCGGGGCTCGCTTATTCGGTTATCAAAAACGCGCTTTTTAAGGTCATTAAGCTTTCTTCGGCGGGGGAACTGGGAAACCATGTGGTGACCCAGGGCGGGACCTTTTACAACGAGGCGGTGCTCCGAGCCTTTGAGAAGGTGGCGGGCTGTAATGCGGTTTGTCCCGACATTTCGGGAATTATGGGCGCGTTCGGCGCGGCGTTGATCGCCAAGGAACGGTCGGCAGAAGGCCAGACCAGCATGCTCTCCATCGAAGAGATCAAGGCGCTCACTTATACGACCTCTACGGTTCGCTGCGGACGGTGCGCCAATAACTGTATGCTTACCATCAACCGTTTTCCCGACGGGCGGCGCCACATTACCGGAAATCGCTGTGAGCGGGGGCTGGGCAAGGAAGTTTCGAAAGAGCAGGTACCCAATCTGTATCAATATAAGCTAAATCGTCTTTTCCAGTATCCATCCCTTCCCGAAAGCGAAGCCAGCCGGGGCGTGATCGGCATTCCGAGAGTGCTGAATATGTATGAAAACTATCCGTTTTGGGCGACGCTGTTTTCCGAGCTTCGCTTTTCGGTGGTGCTTTCTCCTTTGTCATCCCGTTCCATTTATGAGCGGGGAATGGAGTCTATCCCTTCGGAGTCGGAATGTTATCCGGCGAAGTTGGCTCATGGCCATGTGCAGTGGCTCATCGACCAGGGCGTCAAGACCATTTTCCACCCTTGCGTTTTTTATGAGCGAAAGGAAACGCCGGACGCCCAAAATCAGTACAATTGTCCCATTGTGATTTCCTATGCCGAGAATTTGAAAAACAACGTCGATGACATCCGGGAGAAGGGCGTTACCTATCTGCGGCCCTTTATTTCTCTTGCCAGTGAAAAGGTGGCGGCGGAGCGGTTGGTCCGCTTTTTCAAAAGCCACTTTGCGATTCCCGCCGCTGAAGTGGTTGCCGCGGTAAAAAAGGCGTATCAAGAGCTGATACAGGCTAAGGCGGACGTAAAAGCGGAAGGACAAAAGGCCCTTCAGTGGATGAAAGAAAACGGAAGGAAGGGGATCGTGCTGGCGGGGCGGCCTTATCATATCGATCCGGAAATTAACCATGGGATTCCGGAGATGATTAACGGGTACGGGCTTGCCGTTTTGAGCGAGGACTCTATAACCCTTCCTCATGACCCATCCCGCCCTCTTCGGGTCAATGACCAGTGGACCTATCACTCCCGTTTGTATACGGCGGCGGAGTTTGTGCGGGATCGAAAGGATCTGGAGCTGATCCAACTCAACAGTTTCGGATGCGGACTGGATGCGGTTACCACCGATCAGGTTTCGGAGATTTTAGAGAAGGCCAACAAGCTGTACACCGTCTTAAAAATTGATGAAGTCAACAATTTAGGCGCTGCCCGAATTCGCCTTCGCTCCCTCCTTGCGGCTATGCGGATGCGGGAAGAACGGGGCGTCGAGATTAAAAAAGGCCCGACGGATTATCACCGGGCCGAATACACCAAAGAGATGCAAAAAGAGGGGTACACCATTATCGCTCCCCAGATGTCTCCCATTCACTTCAATTTGGTAGCGCCGGTTTTCCGCCGGTACGGGTATCGGCTTGAGGTGTTGGAAAACGATACCCGCGCAGCGATCGATACCGGACTGCAATTTGTGAATAATGACGCTTGCTTCCCGTCGCTGACGGTGGTGGGACAGATTATGAACGCGGTGCTGTCCGGAGAATATGACACCGACCATCTGGCGATCATTATGACCCAGACCGGGGGATGCTGCCGGGCGTCCAACTATGTGGGATTTATTCGCCGGGCGCTGGATCGGGTAAATTTGTCCCATATCCCTGTGATTTCCTTAAACGCCAACGGCATGGAGAAAAACTCCGGCTTCCGTTTGGCGCCCGGGTTGGTGATCCGGGCGATCCGCGCGGTGGTGTTAGGGGATCTGTTTATGCGCTGTCTCTACCGGGTTCGCCCCTATGAGAAAGTCAAAGGAAGCGCAAACCAGCTTTGGGAAACGCTTCAAAAAGAATGTATCGACGAGCTAAAAGGTCCTCATTTTACCAAAGGACAGTATAGCCGCCTTTGTCGGAAGATTGTTTCTTCCTTCGATACGTTTCCCATTGACGAATCCCTTAGAAAGCCCCGGGTCGGAATTGTGGGCGAAATTTTGGTGAAATATCTGCCCTTGGCAAACAATCATTTGGTGGATCTCTTAGAGAAGGAAGGCGCCGAGGCGGTAGTTCCCGATCTTTTGGATTTCTTTAACTACTGTTTCTATAACGGGGATTATCGAAGCGAGTATTTGGGCGGAAGCAAGGTAGGAAGCTTTCTCGGAGATATGGTTTGCTCAGTGATCTCTTGGGTAAGAAAGCCTGCTGTAGACGCGCTCAAGGCGTCAAAACGGTTTGAGCCGCCGGTTGCCATTCGAACGATTGCCGAATATGCAAAGCCCTTTTTGTCCATAGGAAATCAGGCCGGAGAAGGTTGGTTTTTGACTGGAGAAATGGTGGAACTGATTCGTTCCGGCGTTTGCAATATCGTTTGTATCCAGCCTTTTGCTTGCCTTCCCAATCATGTGGTGGGGAAAGGCGTTATCAAATCCCTGCGCGGTACCTATCATCAGGCGAATATTGTGGCGGTGGATTACGATCCCGGCGCCAGCGAAGTGAATCAGCTCAACCGGATTAAACTGATGCTTTCTACGGCAAAGAAAAATTTAGCCGCGGATTAAACGACTACAAACAACCGTTCCTTTTTCTAAGGAACGGTTGTTTTTTACTAAAATTTGAAATAATATTAGAATATACGGCTATTATTTTATATATAATATATAAAATATATGAATAAATTTTAATATAGAGCCAATTTATACTACTATTTACATATGATATAATGAAATACAAAAGCAGACATTCGAGTTTTGCCAAAGGAAGCGAAAACATAAAGAAGCGGATTTTTGCGATGTTGTTAGTTTTGTCAATGAGCATGGCTATTTTTTCGTCATGTAATAATGGCGGCAAACCTTCTTCGGAAAACGGCAATAGTTCTTCCTCTTCCATATCGAGCAGGAGCGGAGATGAAGAAATCCTCACCGAGATTACCCTCCCGATTACAGAAGAGACAGTGAGTTTTACCGAGTGGAGAAGCTGGTCCAGCGACTGGTTATCTAATTACGGTGAAACGTGTGGAATCGGCGAAGTCGAACGTCTAACTAACGTCCATGTGGATTACATCTGCGTTCCTGCTACCGCTGCTCAGGAAAAATACGGGTTGATGCTGGCCTTTGGAGAGTATCCGGATATGATCTTTTATGGTTCCAGTACCACCTATCCCGGCGGCTTAGACGCGGGAGTAGCCGACGGCGTTTTACGGGATATGACCGAGTCGGTGCGAAAATGGATGCCTAACTACCGAACTTTGCTGGAAAATGACGAAGAGATCAAACGAATTTCCATTACCGATGAGGGAAAAAATGTGGGGATCTTTATGATCCGGGCTTATGTGGACGGACATAAACAGAAGGTCGTGGTAGAAAACGAACCTGCATGGTGCGGTATGGCGATTCGTCAGGAATGGCTGGATGAGCTGAACATGGAGGTTCCCGAAACCATTGATGAGTTACATGAAGTGCTGGTTGCTTTTAGAGATAACTACGGCGCTTGGATGCATCTGTTCACCGATGGAACAATCGGCAACGATTACATTCTTTCCGCTTACGGCGTGACCCAGGATTTCTATATGATTGACGGCGGAGATCAGGTAGGCTTCGGTCCCACCACCGAGGAATACAAGACTTATGTGACGCTGATGCGGGATTGGTATCGGGAAGGACTCATCGATCCCGATTTTATGTCAACCAATTCTACGGCCATTCTCACCGATAGCTCTTACTACGCGAATGATAAGCGTGGTGTGGGAATGTCTTATCAGGGCACAGTTGGAAAGTATCTGGTAATCAACGGTTACACCCAAAACGAGGACGCCTTTTTGACCGCGATCAAGGGATCGGTGCTGAACAAGGGAGATACCACCGTTACCACCTATCCTTCCAATGTGGCTTGCAGTCCCACTTTGGTCACTACATCGGTAGGAAACGATAGGATCGAGGTATTATCCAAGTTTTTGGATTGGCATTATACCTACGATTATTTGGTGATTCAGTCCTTCGGCGTGGAAGGAGAATCCTATGTTGTGGATGAAAACAGCGAATGGTATTACGTTTGGACCGACGCTATCAAAAATCCTTCGACGCCGGGCATGACCAATACGGCGGAGGCCTATGCGACCTGGGGAGAACAGACCCAGGACATTATGGTTCCGCTGGAAGCGTCTTTTACCAGCGATGAATCCACCGAATACACCACGCTGTTTGTGGATATTGAATCCTATGTAGCGGAAAATGCGGTGAAATTTATTATTGGCACGTTGGATATTGACCGGGATTGGGATACCTATCTGTCGGATCTGGAAAAAATGAACGTGGCGCGGTGTGTGGAATTGAAGCAGGCTTCGGTAGACCGTTACTACGGAAAGAAATGGCTCCTTGAAGAGAATTAAAAATGATTCGATAAAAAACGCTCCGGGAAACCGGGGCGTTTTTTTATGAAAAAAATGAAATTTTGTCCATGAAATGAATGAAAAAAGATGAGACTTCTTTAAGATATGGACGATATTTCATATTTTGGAAAGCACAGTCCTAACGTAAGTAATAAAAATACAAAGAAAAATTCAATAATCTTTACAGAAAATGGTAAAAACAGAAAAAATTCATAGCACATAAAAGATGAAAAGCCAATATATATATAAATATATATGAAATTCTAAATATTTTGATAAATTGCACAAGAAAAGCTTTTTTTCTTTTAACAATTATCCTATTACAATTTGTTGCTCTTTATGGTAGTATGATAATGTAAGTTTATAACTTGATTAAGATGCAAGGATGCTTCAGTATGAAGAAACGAATTTTGGCGATGCTTCTCGCGGGATCGATGCTGGTATTTTCGGCGGTGTCCTGTGGAGATGATCAGGGCTCTTCTTCCCAAAGCTCCGGTTCCTCTACGGCATCAGGGAGTACAGAAAGCAATGATGCGGAAGAAGAGATCGTAACGGAGATCACCCTTCCCATTACCGAAGAGAAAGTCACCTTTACCGAGTGGAGAAGCTGGTCCAACAACTGGCTGACCAACTATGGAGAGGTCAGAGGTATTCAGGAAGTGGAACGTTTGACCAACGTAAGAGTGGAATACACCTGTGTACCCGGATCGGCGGCTTTGGAAAAGTTTGGTCTTCTTCTGGCGTCCGGTGAATATCCGAGTATGATTCAGGCGTCGGATTCCATCGTGTATCCCGGCGGCCTGGATGCGGGGGTAGCAGATGGTGTTTTGCGGGATATGACGGAATACGTTCGGAAGTATATGCCTAATTACCGGAGCATTTTGGAAAATGACGAGGGAATTAAGCGAATCGCCATCACGGATGAAGGCAAAAACGTGGGAATCTATATGATCCGCTGCTATGTAGACGGACATAATCAGGAAGTGGTCATTCAAAACGAGCCTGCCTGGTGCGGTATGGCGGTGCGGAAGGACTGGCTGGATGAGCTCAATATGGAAGTTCCTCGGACTATTGATGAGCTCCATGATGTGCTGGTTGCATTCAAGGACAATTACAGCGCCTGGATGCACCTTTATAAAGATGGTACCATCGGAAACGATTATATCCTTTCTGCTTACGGCGTAATGCAGGACTTTTATATGATCGACGGCGGCGATACGGTAGGGTTTGGTCCTACTACTGAGGAGTACAAAACCTACCTGAAGCTGATGCGGGATTGGTATGCGGAAGGCCTTATCGACCCCGACTTTACGTCCACCAGTTCCACTTATATCCTGACTGATGATGAGTATTTTGCCAACAATAAGTGCGGCGTAGGTGTGTCTTTACAGGGCACTTGCGGAAACTATTATTACTACAGCGGTTATACCAGCGAGGAAGATATCTGGCTGGAGCCTATCGAAGGCCCGGTGCTGAATGAAGGCGATACTACCGTTTCCACCTATCCTTCCTACACTGCTACGGTGCCTCAGCTGATCTGTACTTCGGTTTCCGATGAGGATATGCCGGTGCTGGCAAAATTCTTAGACTGGCACTACACCTATGATTACGCGGTTATTGCTTCCTTTGGTGTGGAAGGCGAGTCCTACGAGATCGACGAAAACAGCGAATGGTATTACGTTTGGACCGATACGGTTATGAAACCCACCACTGAGGGTATGACGCCTTTTGACGCGAGACCTCTTTACGGCTTGTTCGATAACGTTGGATATATGAACTGGAAAGCGCAGTTTGAAATCAACGAAGCGACTGGAAATACCTGGAGCGCCTATTCTTACGAGGTATGGGGAAGACAGACTGATGATATTATGATCCCGTTGGGCGCGTCCTTTACGGCGGATGAAGCGACAGAGTACAATAATCTGTATGTGGATATCCAGACTTATGTAGAGGAAAGCACCGTTCAATTTATTATGGGAACGCTGGATATCGACAGTCAGTGGGATAATTACGTTTCTACCCTTGAGGGCATGAACGTAGCCCGCTGCCAGGAACTGCGGCAGGCTTCGGTCGACCGGTACTACAATAAAGTGTGGCTGTTGGATCAGTAAATTGCGTCGATTGAAAAAGGAGGCCTTCTGGCCTCCTTTTTTATTTGGAAAGAAAAGGTTTGGCTATACTCGAAACGCTTTTTGCATTCTAATAAATTATTTTGAGGCAAATAATAAAAGAATTAAAAAATGATAGTAGATAACAAAGTTTCAATCAAAGTTCATATAATATGGCAATGAAAGTGTTTTTCCCCCATAGTTATAACGGAAATGTGCACATCATATGGTGTTCTCATAAAAATCTCAATGAAAGAAAGGAAAGTGAGTTATGAAAAAGAGACTGTTGGCGGCTTTGCTGTCCTTGGCTACGGTAACGGCGTTTGCCGTATCCTGCGGGGATGACCAAGGCTCCTCTTCCCAAAGCTCCAGCTCCGCGACGGCGTCGGAGGAGAGCACAGGTGAAGAAGAGATTGTGACCGAGATCACGCTTCCCATTACCGAAGAACCGGTGACCTTTACATGCTGGAAAGCCTGGTCCAGCGATTATCTGACCAATTTAAGCGAAAACTATGCGTTCCAGGAAATGGCCCGTCTGACCGGCGTGACCATTGATTTTACCTGTGTGCCTGCCTCGGCTGCAAAGGAAAAGTTCGGCTTGCTTTTGGCTTCCGGAGAGTACACTGATATGATTGATGGTGAAAATCCGGGTGAGACAGTCGTGTATCCCGGCGGTCTGGATGCGGGGGTTTCCGATGGCATTTTGCGGGATATGACCGAATATGTTCAGAAGTATATGCCCAATTACCGGGCGCTTTTGGAGACGTATCCGGATATTCTCCAGGTCGCCATCACCGATGAGGGAAGAAACGTGGCCTGCTATGGCATCCGCGCCGATATTGACGGCCCCAACCATGAGGTTGTGGTGCGCAATGAGCCCGCCTGGTGCGGTATGGCCATTCGCCAGGACTGGCTGGATGAACTGAATCTGGAGATTCCCACCACCATAGATGAGCTTCACGACGTTTTGGTGGCGTTTCGAGATAACTACGGTGCCTGGATGCATTTGTATCAGGATGGCACCATCGGAAATGATTACATCCTTTCGGCTTACGGCGTGACCCAGGACTTTTATATGATCGACGGCGGCGATACGGTAGGGTTTGGTCCTACCACCGAGGCTTATAAAACGTATGTGACGTTGATGCGGGATTGGTACGCTCAAGGGTTGATTGACCCCGATTTCGTTTCTACAAACTCTACCTTTATCCTTACCGATAATGAATACTACGCCAACGATAAGTGCGGCGTAGGAATGTCCTATCATGGAACCAGCGGCCGGTATCATTATATCAACGGATATACCGATAACGAAGACATGTACCTTCGGGCAATGGTCGCTCCGGTTTTGAACGAAGGGGACGAAGTGGTCACTACCTGGCAGTCTATGCCGGCGCTTCGTGCGCATATGACCACCACCAATCTTCCCGAGGAGCTGATGCCAATATATGCGAAATGGCTGGATTGGCACTACACCTATGATTACGCAGTGCTGATGGCTTACGGTATTGAAGGCGAGTCTTATGAAATTGATGAAAACAGCGAGTGGTACTTTGTTTTTACCGACCGGATCAAAAATCCGGAAACCCCTGGTATGACCCCCTCGGCTGCGAAAGGTCTCTGGACCCAAAATAATATTGTCGGCTACATGGATTGGACCAGCGGATTTGAGCTGAATGCCCTTTCCGGAAACACCTGGACTGAGGAATCCTATGAAACCTGGGAGCAGCAGACCGATCAAATCATGCTTCCTATGTACGCTTCTCTTACTACAGAGGAATCCCAGGAATATCAAAGCCTTTATGTGGATATTGAGTCCTATGTGGCGGAAAATACCGTTCAGTTTATTGTAGGAAGCAAGGATATCGATACCGAATGGGATGCTTACCTTGCGGAGTTGGAAAATATGAACGTGGATCGATGTGTGGAATTGAAACAGGCGTCGGTAGACCGTTATTATAACAAACACTGGGTTTTGGCGGATGACGCCAAATAAGTTGTAAGAAAAGCAGCACTTTAGGGTTCCTTTAAAGTGCTGCTTTTCCCCACATAGACAATTTTTCAGGTGAATCGCAACTGAACAAAGGCAAAAAAGATAAGAAAATAGGAAAAGATTAGTTACAATACCGATAAAATCTATACTTTTATGCATTTTTAGACGTGTTTAGAGGGAAAAGTAAAAAATAAATAGAAAGAAAACATTAAAAACTAATATACTATACAAAATGCACAATGAAAAACGAAATTATTTTATTAAAGGAATATTTACAAATCATTTTCTTTATGCTAACATAGTAACACAAGCAAGTAGTGTAACTACGAAGTAAGGAGGCATAATTGTGAAGAAACGAATTTTGGCGGCCCTTTTAGCGCTCTCAATGATCGCGATGGCGGCAGTTTCCTGCGGAGACGATCAGGGATCTTCTTCTCAAAGCTCCAGCTCCTCTACCGCGTCGGGGGGCACAAGCGGCGATGTGGAAGAAGAAATCGTGACAGAGATCACTCTCCCCATTTCTGAGGAGAAGATGACCTTCACCGAATGGAGAAGCTGGTCTAACGATTATCTCACCAACTACGGCGAGGTTTTGGGCGCCCAGAAGATCGAAGAGCTTACCAACATCCACATTGAGTATACCTGCGTTCCGGAAACAGCGGCAACGGAAAAGTACGGTCTGCTTTTGGCTTCCGGCGAATATCCGGATATGTCCCTTTTTGGTAATTATCCCGGCGGTATGGATGCGGGTGTAGCAGATGGCGTGCTTTGGGATATGACCGAAGCGGTTCGGCTGTATATGCCCAACTATCGGACATTGCTTACCGAGCATGAAGACGTAAAGCAGATTGCTATTACCGATGAAGGCAGAAACGTCGGTATGTATATGATCCGCTGCTATGTAGACGGTCACAACAAAGAAGTTATCGTAGAAACAGAGCCTGCCTGGACCGGTATGACGATCCGGTTAGACTGGTTGGAAGAACTGGATATGGAAATTCCCCGTACCATCGATCAGTTGTATGATGTGCTGGTTGCCTTTAGAGACAATTACGGCGCCTGGATGCATCTGTACCGCAATGGTACCATTGGAAGCGATTACATTCTTTCCGCTTATGGCGTAACGCAGGACTTTTACCTCATTGACGGTACTACCGAAGTTGGCTTTGGTCCTATGACGGAAGAATATAAAACTTACCTGAAGCTGATGCGGGATTGGTATGCGGAAGGGCTAATCGACCCCGACTTCTCTTCTACCAATTCTACCGAGATTTTAACGGATAACGAGTATTTCGCCAACAACAAGTGCGGCGTTGGCATCTCTTACCAGGGTACCTGCGGAGACGCGCCTTACCGGAACGGTTATACCGACAACCCGGATATCTGGCTGGAACCCATTGAGGGTCCCGTTTTGAACGAGGGCGACACCACGGTCACCACTTTCCAGTCTAATGTAGCGACTGGTCCTACCTATGTTTATACGTCGGTAACTGCCGAAGAACTTCCTGTGCTGGCAAAATGGCTTGACTGGCATTACACCTATGATTATGCGGTGATCCAGGGTCATGGTGTAGAGGGTTCCACCTATACCATCGACGAGGACAGCGAATGGTACTTCATTTACACCGATAAGATCAAGAATCCGGAAACTCCCGGTATGACGCCGACCACGGCCAGAGGGTTGGAGACCATGTTCAATAACGTAGGTTATATGGACTGGAAGGGTGGCTTTGAGTTGAACGAAGCCACCGGAAACACCTACAGCGAGCATGCTTATGAGGTATGGGGACGTCAGACGGATGACATTATGATCCCTACCGATGCGTCCTTTACTTCGGATGAAGCCAACGAGTACAACAACCTGTTTGTGGATATTGAGACCTATGTGGAAGAAAATACGGTCCAGTTCATTATGGGTACGTTGGATATTGATTCTAACTGGGATAACTTTATCAGTGGCCTCGAGGCACTGAATATTGCCCGCTGCTTAGAGATCCGCCAGGCATCTGTAGACCGGTTCTATGGTAAGACTTGGTTACTGGAACAATAATTGACTCTCCTTGTTTGAAGCAGCGAAGATCCGTTGCAGGGAAAAGACCCGCGAAAGCGGGTCTTTTTCTTTGCGCAAAAGATCAAATAACAACAATGTTTGAAAATTTAGTTGATAATTATATAGTAAAATTGCATAAATAAAATAAATAAAATTTAAATGAAAAATCATTTACATATTTAAGACTCCATGTTACAATGAAGGTGCGATATCGTATTCTAATCATGAAAGGGAGGTTTATTATGAAAAAACGTTTGCTTGCCGCTTTGCTGGCGCTGTCTATGGTGGCTGCGATGGCTGTATCTTGTGGGGACGACGAGAAAACGTCTTCTCAAAGTTCGGATTCGTCTGCCGTTACAAGGAGTACGGATGACGATGAGATTGTAACTGAGATCACCCTTCCTATTACTGAAGAAAAAGTGACCTTTACGGAATGGAGGCCGTGGTCCAACGATTGGATGACCAATTATGGAGAAGTGAGAGGTATCCAAAAAATTGAGGAATTGACCAATGTTCGAGTGGAATATATTTGTGTACCCAATACGGCGGCTACCGAAAAATTCGGTCTTCTTTTGGCATCCGGTGAGTACCCCAATATGGTAGAATCCAGCGGTCCTACCCTAATGTATCCCGGCGGCCTGGATGCGGGTGTAGCCGACGGCGTTTTGGTGGATATGACCGAATATGTTCGGAAGTATATGCCTAACTACCGTACTTTGTTGGAAGAATACGAGGATATCAAACGGATTTCCATTTCCGATGAAGGGCGCAACGTAGGTATCTATATGATCCGCTGTTATGTAGATGGTCCCAACCAAGAAGTCGTGATCGAAAATGAGCCTGCCTGGTGCGGTATGACGGTGCGGTTAGACTGGCTGGAAGAGCTGAATATGGAAGTTCCCCGGACCATTGATGAACTCCATGAGGTTTTGGTTGCTTTCCGGGATAATTACGGCGCCTGGATGCATCTTTACAAAGACGGCACCATTGGAAATGATTATATTCTTTCCGCTTACGGGGTAACTCAGGATTTCTATATGGTGGATGATTCGACCGTAGGCTTTGGTCCCATCACCGAGGAGTACAAAACCTATTTGAAACTGATGCGGGATTGGTACGCGGAAGGTTTGATCGACCCTGATTTCACATCCACCAATTCTACCAATATTCTGACGGATAACGAGTATTTCGCTAATGATAAATGCGGCGTGGGAATGTCGTATCAGGGGACCTGCGGCAATATGCATTACATGAACGGATACACCGCCAATGAAAAAATGTGGCTGGAACCCATTGAAGGACCGGTGCTCAACGAAGGCGATACCACGGTCACCACCTTCCAGTCTACCGTTGCCACCAGCCCCAATATTATTTTCAACTCGGTGACAGAAGAGCAGCTTCCCATTCTGGCAAAATTCTTAGACTGGCATTACACTTATGATTACGCAGTGATCCAGTCCTTCGGCGTAGAAGGGGAATCCTATGTGATCGATGAGAGCAACGACTGGTACTTTGTATATACCGATGACGTAAAATATCCTACCACTCCCGGAATGACGCCCGGCGCGCGGAGAGGGATGTACGGATTGTTCAACAATGTGGGATATATGAACTGGAAAGCCGGCTTTGAGCTGAGCGAATTTACCGGAAATACCTACAGCGCGTTGGCGTACGAGGTATGGGGTCGGCAGACCGATGAGATCATGGTTCCCGCCGCTTCCTCCTTCACCACGGACGAAGCCAGTGAGTACAATAACCTGTTTGTGGATATTGAGACTTATGTGGAAGAGAATACCGTTCAATTCATTATGGGGACGGTGGATATCGACGCCGGCTGGGATAATTATGTTGCCGGTGTAAAGAGTCTCAATGTGGATCGGTGTATCGAACTGAAACAGGCGTCGGTAGACCGGTACTATGCCAAAACCTGGATTTTGGATGAATAACCGTTTTGCGAAAAAGAAAAAAGGGACCGAAAGGTCCCTTTTTTTATGTAAGAAAGAAACATCTTTCGTTCTTTTAACTGCAAAGCGGGAAAATAACACAAATTTTCGACGATTTGCCATAAATTTATTGAAAGCAAATTACAATAATTAACAAAGTTTTTAATTAAAGTTTATGTAATATATCAATTGAAGACAAAAATGGGGACCGCTATAATAAAAATATCTGAAACTAACGGTGCGACATGTTCATGAAATTTCAGACAGAAACAGGAAGAAAGGAATGAAAAGATGAAAAAGAGGCTGTTGGCGGCTTTGCTCGCCATGACGATGGTTGCGGCGTTCGCCGTATCCTGCGGGGACGACGAAGGCTCTTCCTCCCAAAGCTCCAGCTCTACCACGGCATCGGATGGAAGCTCGAGTGAAGAGGAAGAAATTGTTACCGAGATTACGCTTCCCATTACGGAAGAGCCGGTGACCTTTACATGCTGGAAAGCCTGGTCCAGTGATTATTTGACCAACCTGAGTGAGAACTACGCTTTCCAGGAGATGGCGCGATTGACGGGGGTTACGGTGGACTTTACTTGCGTTCCGCCCTCTGCGGCAAAAGAAAAGTTTGGCCTTCTTCTGGCGTCCGGGGAATATACCGATATGATTGACGGAGAAAATCCCGGTGAAACCGTAGTGTATCCCGGCGGTTTAGACGCGGGTGTGGACGATGGTATTTTGCGGGATATGACGGAATACGTCCAAAAGTATATGCCCAATTACCGGGCGCTTTTGGAAACTTACCCCGAGATCCTTCAGGTAGCGATTACCGATGAAGGAAAGAACGTGGCCTGCTATGGTATTCGCGCCGACATTGACGGTCCAAACCATGAAGTGCTGGTTCGCAATGAACCCGCCTGGTGCGGTATGGCCATTCGTCAGGACTGGCTGGATGAGTTAAATCTTGAGATGCCTACGACCATTGATGAGCTGCATGATGTTTTGGTAGCGTTCCGGGATAATTACGGCGCCTGGATGCATTTGTTCCAGGATGGCACCATTGGAAACGATTACATTCTTTCCGCTTATGGAGTAACCCAGGACTTTTACCTTGTTGACGGCGGGGACGAGGTAGCTTTTGGCCCCACGACGGATGCGTATAGAACCTACGTAACCTTGATGCGGGATTGGTATGCGGAAGGGTTAATTGACCCTGATTTCGTTTCTACGAACTCTACCTTTATTTTGACGGACAATGAGTATTATGCCAATGATAAGTGCGGCGTTGGTATGTCTTATCATGGAACCAGCGGACGTTATCATTACGTCAACGGTTATACCGATAATGCGGATATGTACCTGCGGGCGATGGTTGCTCCCGTACTCAACGAAGGCGACGAGGTAGTTACCACCTGGCAGTCTATGCCGGCGCTTCGCGCGCATATGACCACCACCAACCTTCCCGAAGAGCTGATGCCGGTGTACGCGAAATGGTTGGATTGGCATTATACTTACGATTATGCGGTGCTGATGTCCTACGGTATCGAAGGCGAGTCTTACGAAATTGACGAAAACAGCAAGTGGTATTTTGTATTTACCGACAAGATCAAAAATCCGGAAACACCCGGTATGACCCCCTCTGCTGCGAAAGGTCTCTGGACCCAAAATAATATCGTGGGATATATGGACTGGACCAGCGGCTTCGAGCTGAACGAGCTTTCCGGTAATACCTGGACCGAGGAGTCCTACGCGACCTGGGAGAAGCAAACGGATAAAATTATGCTTCCCATGTACGCTTCCCTCACTACGGAAGAGTCTCAGGAATATCAGAATCTGTATGTGGATATTGAGTCTTATGTAGCGGAAAATACGGTTCAGTTTATTATCGGATCCAAAGATATTGATACGGAATGGGATAATTTCGTCCAAACCCTGGAGAGCATGGATGTAGCGCGCTGCGTGGAGTTGAAACAGGCTTCGGTAGATCGGTACTACAACAAAAAATGGGTGCTGGCGGACGATGCGGAGTAAAAATTACTGCGTGGGGCAGCTTCGGGAAACCGAAGCTGCCTTTTTCCTTTACAAGAGACTTGAAAAAGCGCGAGAGACAGGCATTTGACGAATTAAGATGTATAGGGTATGATCGAAGCTTTTGATATGCTTCGGTAAATTGGTCTTACAATAGATTTCACGGGTAAATCCATAGAATTTATGGAAAAGGGATTGAAAGAAACGTACCACTTTGTGGGCGTTTCTTTTTGTAATTAAGAAAAAATTTTCGCTGGAAAGTATATAAAGGAAAATTTTTAACAATAAAAATTGATTAAATATGGCGAAACAATAATATTTTCTGGCTTTTCACTACAAATTCAGTGCATGCAAATTCATAAATATATAAAATTGTTATTATGTTCCCCAATTTAGTTTTAAGTTATTGTTTATTTTATACAAATGAATGTAAATATTTTTAAATAAAAAGTTATTTACATAAAAATTTTCATATGTTACAATTTGAAACAAGAAAGAGGTGGTTTTGCCACAAAAAGGAGGTCAATTATGAAAAAACGTTTGCTTGCGGCCTTGCTGGCTTTGTCAATGGTAGCGGCATTGGCTGTCTCTTGCGGAGATGACGGAAACTCTTCTTCCGACAGCAGTGGTAGTTCTTCGGGATCTTCCACCGTAGCGGATGATGAAGAGATCGTGACCGAGATCACCCTTCCCATCACCGAGGAGAAGGTAACCTTTACCGAATGGAGAAGCTGGTCTAACGACTGGATGACCAATTACGGTGAGGTCAGAGGAATTCAGAAGATCGAGGAATTGACCAATGTTCGGGTCGAATATACTTGTGTACCAACTTCTTCGGCGACGGAAAAATTTGGTCTTTTGCTGGCGTCTGGCGAATATCCCAGCATGGTGGAAGGAAACACCACGACGTTGGCGTATCCCGGCGGTCAGGACGCGGGCGTAGCGGACGGCGTTTTGCTGGATATGACTGAATATGTCCGGAAATATATGCCTAACTACCGTGCGTTGTTGGAAGAATATGAGGATATTAAGCAGATTGCCATCACCGATGAGGGCAGAAACGTTGGGATCTATATGATCCGTTGCTATGTGGATGGCCACAATCAGGAAGTTGTGGTAGAAAACGAGCCCGCCTGGTGTGGTATGACGGTGCGGAAAGACTGGCTGGACGAACTCAATATGGAAGTTCCCCGGACCATTGACGAGCTCCATGATGTGCTGGTTGCTTTCAGAGACAACTATGGTGCTTGGATGCATCTTTATAAGGACGGAACCATCGGAAACGACTATATTCTTTCCGCTTATGGCGTAATGCAGGATTTCTACCTTGTTGACGGCGGAGAAGAAGTGGCTTTCGGACCTTCTACAGATGCTTACAAGGAGTACTTGAAGCTGATGCGTGATTGGTACGCGGAAGGTTTGATCGACCCCGACTTCTCTTCCACCAACTCTACCTACATCCTTACCGATCATGAGTATTTTGCCAATAACAAGTGCGGCGTCGGAATGTCTTATCAAGGTACCTGTGGAAGTTACCATTATGTGAATGGTTACACCAGCGACGAGGATATTTGGTTAGAGCCCATTGAAGGTCCGGTTTTGAATGAAGGCGATACAACAGTTTCTACCTTCCCGTCTTATGTAGCAACCACTCCCAACTTGATCTTTACTTCGGTTCCGGAAGAAGATCGCGCGACTTTGGCAAAATTTTTAGACTGGCATTATACTTATGATTATGCGGTGATCCAGTCCTTTGGCGTAGAAGGCGAGTCCTATGAAATCGATGAGAACAGTGAATGGTACTACGTTTGGACAGATACGGTGATGCACCCAACGACTGAGGGTATGACTCCCAGTGCTGCTAGAGCGATGTATGGCTTATTCAACAACGTAGGGTATATGAACTGGAAAGCGCAGTTTGAGATCAACGAAGCAACTGGAAATACCTGGAGTGCCTATTCTTACGAGGTATGGGGAAGACAGACCGATGATATTATGATTCCTTCGGACGCTTCCTTTACCACCGACGAGGCGAACGAGTACAACAACCTGTACGTGGACATTGAGACTTACGTAGAAGAAAATACGGTCCAGTTTATTATGGGTAATGTGGATATCGACGCTGGTTGGGATAGTTACCTGAGCGGTCTGGAATCTTTGAATGTGGCTCGTTGCCAGGAACTGCGGCAAGCTTCTGTCGATCGGTTCTACAATAAGGTATGGCTCTTGGAGCAATAAGAGAGAACAGCGTCACAGCTTTTAAAAATGAAAAGGCTACCCTTGAAAAAAGGGCAGCCTTTTCATTTTTTTGCGTTGCAAAGACAAACAAGGAAATACCAGTATGAAAATATATTTTGTTAAGCGATTTGTTTTCCAATCTTACTAAATAACATAGTTAAAATCAGTATAATTAAGTGCTTAAATTTAACATAAAGATAAAATTTATATTAGATTATAAGCTTAATATATGTTGTTTTATATATAATGCATAAATATTTACACTTAACTTTGTATAAATAACAATTTACAAGAAAATGGATCTATGTTATGCTGAACTTGCAAAATTGCACAAAATAAAATCAGCAAAAACAAGGAGGTTCATTATGAAAAAACGTTTGCTTGCAGCTTTGCTTGCCCTTTCTATGGTGGCGGCGTTGGCTGTATCTTGTGGGGACGAGGAAGGCTCTTCCCAAAATTCCTCTACGATGGTAGTGGATGAGTCGGTAGAGCCCCTGACGGAGATTACCCTCCCCATCGTAGAAGAAACAAAAAGCTTTACTGAATGGCGTGCTTGGTCCAACAACTTTATGGACAACTACGGGGAAGTAAAGGGAATCCAGAAAATCGAGGAACTTACCAATATTCATATCGATTACACCTGTGTTCCTACGACTTCCGCGAAGGAGAAATTTGGCTTGCTCCTGGCGTCTGGAGAGTATCCGGATATGATTCAGGGCGATGGCGGAAATGTAGTTTACCCTGGAGGCCTGGATGCGGGAATCAGTGACGGCGTCTTACGGGATATGACTGAAATGGTTCGGGTATATATGCCCAACTATCGGAAAGTCATCGAGGAAAATGCGGATGTCAAACAGGTTGCTATTACCGACCAAGGAAAAAATGGCGCCATTTATATGATCCGTGCCATTCTCGATTACCCCGCGAAATCGGTAGTTGTGGAAAACGAGCCCGCCTGGTGCGGTATGGCGATTCGTCAAGACTGGCTGGATGAGTTGAACATGGAAGTTCCCACCACAATTGATGAGTTGTACGATGTGTTGGTTGCCTTTAAAGAAAATTACGGCGCTTGGATGCATCTGTATCAGGACGGCACCATTGGAAGCGACTACATTCTTTCCGCTTTCGGCGTCACCCAGGACTTCTATATGATTGACGGCGGTACGGAAGTTGGATTTGGTCCGATGACCGACGCCTACAAACAGTACTTAGAGCTGATGCGGGATTGGTACGCGGAAGGCTTAATTGACCCCGACTTCGCTTCCACCAACTCTACCGCGATTTTGACCGACAACGAATACTACGCTAACAATAAGTGCGGCGTTGGTATGGTGTATCAGGGTACCTGCGGCAGATATCATTACGTCAACGGTTACACCGAAAATGAAGATATGTGGCTCCAGCCTATGGTTGCTCCCGTTTTGAACGAGGGGGACACTGTTGGAACAACGTATCAATCCGAAACTGCCTGCAACCCCCAGATGATTACCACGAATGTTTCCGATGAGGATCTTCCTATCCTGGCGCAGTGGCTTGACTGGCATTACACCTATGACTATTTGGTGATCCAGTCTTATGGTGTGGAAGGTGAATCCTTCAATATTGACGAAAACAACGAGTATTACTACATCTTTACTGACATTATCCGGAATCCTCAAGAAGGTATGACTTCGACGGATATGGTGTATATGTATGCGTTGTTTAACAATGTGGGCTTTATGAACTGGCAGAGCCGGTTTGAGCTGAATGCTTCTATCGGACAAACCTGGAACGCTCTCGCTTACGCGACTTGGGCGAATCAGACAGATGATCTGATGGTTCCGCTGAACGCTTCCTTTACTCCGGAAGAGTCTCAGGAATATCAGAACCTGTATGTGGACATTGAGTCTTATGTAGCAGAGAACACCGTTCAGTTCATCATGGGCACCAAGGATATTGACGCGGAGTGGGATAGCTTCGTTTCTGGCTTGGAAAGTATGGATGTGGCACGCTGCATTGAACTGAAACAAACTTCTGTGGATCGTTACCTCGATAAGAAGTGGGTCCTGGAAGAATAATTTCGGAATAAAAAAATGGAACAAAAAGAACGACCCCGTAGGGGCCGTTCTTTTTTGCTTTTTATGGGATAAAAACTACTGAAATTTACTTAATTTTAGAGTTGTGCCAAAATCAAACCCACTGAAATTAGATAATAAATTAAAATTTTCGGTAAAAATACTAATTTGAAATCAAATCAAAACAGCAAATATAATAAAAAATAACTTAATATAAATTAAATCTATTCAATTCGCACAAATAAATAATGAATATCTATACCAAATGTAAATTTACATCATTTCTGATTTGTGATATGCTCAAGTTACACAAAATTTCACACAAAGTATTACAGTGTGAAATCATCAAGGAGGTCAATTATGAAAAAACGTTTGCTTGCGGCTTTGCTCGCCATGACGATGGTGGCGGCGTTGGCTGTATCCTGTGGGGGCGACGAAGGCTCTTCCTCTGGATCGGGAAGCAGTAATGATTCCTCTACCGCGTCTACGGTGGATGATTCGGTAGAACCCCTGACGGAAATCACTCTTCCCATTGTGGAAGAAACCATGAGCTTTAGTGAATGGCGTGCCTGGTCCAATGATTATGTTTCCAATTACGGAGAGATTTTGGGTATCCAGGAAATTGAAAAGCTCACCAATATCCATGTTGATTATACTTGTGTACCCTCTACAGCGGCCAAGGAGAAATTTGGTTTGCTTTTAGCGTCCGGTGAATATCCGGATATGATCGAGGGTGACGGCGGAAACGTTGTGTATCCCGGTGGTTTGGATGCAGGGATCGGTGATGGCGTTTTACGGGATATGACCGAAATGGTCCGAGTGTATATGCCTAACTACCGTACTCTTCTCGAAGATTATGAAGATATCAAGAGAATTGCGATTACTGATACCGGTAAAAACGGTGCTATTTATATGATCCGTGCCGACGTAGATGGACATACCCAGACGGTAGCAGTACGAAATGAGCCCGCTTGGTGCGGTATGGCGATCCGTCAAGACTGGTTGGACGAGCTGAACATGGAAGTTCCTACTACCATTGATGAACTGTATGATGTGTTAGTGGCGTTTAAGGATAATTATGGCGCTTGGATGCATTTGTACCAGGATGGTACCATGGGCAACGACTACATTCTTTCTGCTTTCGGCGTCACTCAGGACTTTTACATGGTAGACGGCGGTACCGAAGTAGCTTTTGGTCCCTCCACAGATGCTTACAAACAGTACTTAGAGCTGATGCGGGATTGGTATGCGGAAGGTCTGATTGACCCCGACTTCGCTTCCACCAACTCCACCGCGATTTTGACCGATAACGAGTACTACGCCAATGATAAGTGCGGCGTTGGTATGGTGTTTCAGGGTACCTGCGGCGCTTACCATCTCCAGAATGGTTACACCGATAACGAAGACATGTACTTAGAGCCTATTGTTGCTCCTGTTCTGAACGAAGGCGACGAAGTGGTTACCACTTACCAGTCTGCGGTTGCTTGTAACCCCCAGATGATCACTAGCAGCGTCACTGATGAAGAGCTTCCTATCTTGGCACAGTTCTTGGATTGGCACTACACTTATGATTACGCGGTGATTCAGGGTTACGGCGTAGAAGGTACCACCTACACCATCGACGAAAACAGCGAAGATTACTTCGTATATACTGATCATATCATTCATCCGGAAACCGAAGGTATGACCATTACGGCGGCTCGGTATTTGGAATCTCTCTTTAACAACGTAGGTTACATGGATTGGACTTCTGGCTTCTCTCTGTACGAAGTGACGGGCAATGACTGGAGCGCTAAGGCTTATGAAACTTGGGAAAAACAGACGGATAAGATTATGGTTCCGTTGAATGCGTCCTTTACCGCGGACGAATCCCAAGAGTATCAGAATCTCTTTGTGGATATTGAGTCTTATGTTGCGGAGAATACCGTTCAGTTCATTATGGGAACGAAAGACATTGATTCCGAGTGGGATAGCTTTGTTTCTGGCTTGGAAGGCATGGATGTGGCTCGTTGTGTCGAGTTAAAACAGGCTTCTGTTGACCGGTACTATGGCAAACAGTGGATTTTGGAACAGTAATTATTAGAAAAATTTCTATTTCGTACCTGAAAAAACGGCTCCTTTTCGGAGCCGTTTTCTGTATTTTATTGAAAGATAATGGAAAATTTTGCTACTGAATATTTACTTAATTATGCAACCATCAAAAATAGCCAATCATGATTTAGAAAAAGTCCATAAACTTTTCGTTAAAAGCTCTAAAAATTAAAAGGATAAAATGATCAATATATTAAAATTATTACTACGCTTTTTGAGTAATAAAAAGTTTTTGTATATTTTATACATTTTTTTAAATACTTTTTTAATAAAAAATAAGTTTACAGAAATTTCAAATTATGGTATTCTCGATTTACAACAAGATTTGCGATGAATATTCATTCGCAATGTGAACAAGGAGGTCCATTATGAAAAAACGTTTGCTTGCGGCGTTGCTTGCCCTTTCTATGGTGGCGGCATTCGCTGTATCCTGCGGGGATGACGAGGGGTCCTCTTCGGGAAGCACCAGCGGTTCTTCTACCGCCTCTATGGTAGATGAGTCGGTTGAACCCTTGACGGAGATCACTCTTCCCATTGTGGAAGAGACCATGAGCTTTAGTGAGTGGCGTCCCTGGTCCAATAACTTTATGGACAATTACGGAGAGGTAAAGGGAATCCAGAAAATCGAAGAGCTCACCAACATTCACATTGATTATACCTGTGTTCCCACTACCTCGGCGAAGGAAAAATTCGGTCTGCTTCTGGCTTCCGGAGAATATCCCGACATGATCGAGGGTGATGGAGGCAATGTTGTTTATCCCGGTGGTCTGGACGCGGGAATCAATGACGGCGTTTTGCGGGATATGACCGAGATGGTTCGGGTATATATGCCCAACTACCGGAAAGTCATGGAGGAAAACGAGGATGTAAAACAGGTTGCCATTACCGATGAAGGTAAAAACGGCGCTATTTACATGATCCGTGCGATCCTTGACTATCCCACTAAGTCGGTTATTGTAGAAAATGAGCCCGCCTGGTGTGGTATGGGGGTTCGTCAGGACTGGCTGGATGAACTGAATATGGAAGTCCCCACCACCATTGATGAGCTGTATGAGGTGCTGGTAGCTTTCAAAGAAAACTACGGTGCCTGGATGCATCTGTATCAGGACGGTACCATCGGAAGCGACTACATCCTTTCCGCCTTTGGCGTTACTCAGGACTTCTATATGATCGATAGAGGAGATCAGGTTGGTTTTGGTCCTTCTACCGATGCCTATAAAGAATACTTGAAGCTGATGCGGGATTGGTACGCGGAAGGTCTCATTGACCCCGACTTCGCTTCTACTAACTCTACTGCGATCCTGACCGATAACGAGTATTACGCCAACGATAAGTGCGGTGTTGGTATGGTTTACCAGGGCACCTGCGGCAGCTTTCATTACACGAATGGTTATACCGAAAATGAAGATATCTGGCTTCAGCCCATGGTTGCTCCCGTTTTGAACGAGGGCGATACCGTTGGCACCACCTTTCAGTCGGAAACCGCCTGCAACCCCCAGATGATCACCACCAATGTTTCCGATGAGGAACTTCCCATCCTGGCGCAGTGGCTTGACTGGCACTATACCTATGATTATCTGGTCATCCAGTCTTATGGTGTGGAAGGCGAATCCTTCACCATCACGGAAGATGATCCTGATGGGTACTACTACTACTACACTGATATCATTCGCAATCCTGTGGACAGTCAAATGACTTCTGGTGACGTAGTATTTACCTATGCGCTGTTCAATAATGTTGGCTTTATGAACTGGCAGAGCCGGTTTGAGCTGAACGCTTCTATGGGCCAGACTTGGCCTCCTATCGCCTATGAGACTTGGGCGAATCAGACTGATGACTTGATGGTTCCCTTGAATGCTTCCTTTACTCCGGAAGAATCTCAGGAATACCAGAACCTCTACGTGGATATTGAGTCTTATGTTGCGGAGAACACTGTTCAGTTCATCATGGGCACCAAAGACATCGATGCGGAGTGGGATAGCTTCGTTTCCGGTCTTGAGTCTATGAACGTAGCGCGTTGCGTGGAATTGAAACAGATTTCCGTAGACCGTTACCTCAACAAGAAGTGGGTTTTGGAAGAATAAAATCCTTTCCTATTCGATAAAAAATCGCTGTGCATCATGCACAGCGATTTTTTCTTTTATCCAGTTTGGATACGGACGAAGCTTCCTTTTTCCCGTTTTTTGGAAACAATAATTTGTTTATCAATACGTTCCTTTAATTCGGATACATGAGATATGATTCCCACCAGACGATTCCCTTCAGTCAATCCGTAAAGAGTGTGAATTGCTTGCTCCAAAGATTCGTCGTCTAAGGAGCCAAACCCTTCGTCTACAAACATGGTATCCAGCCGAATTCCTCCAAAGGAGGATTGAATTTCGTCCGACAACCCCAGTGCCAAAGCTAAGGATGCTTTGAACGATTCTCCTCCGGACAGGGTTCTTGCGCTTCTCTGGGAAGCATTATAGTGGTCGATAACATCCAGTTCCAAGCCGGTTTGGCTTCGAAGATCTTCGTTATCTATCCGTCGTTTCAATTCGTATTGTCCGCCAGTCATGGACATTAATCGCAAGTTGGCGCGGCGGATAACGCGATCGAAATAATAGGTTTGTACATAGGTCTCTAATGTGATTCGGGTTTTTCCACTTACCGCACCGGAAGCGGTATTCGAAAGAGAACGGACAAGAAAATAGTTTTCCTCCGCCGTTTTTAATGCAGTTTCTTTTTGTGCCAATGTCTTCGCTGCCAGCTGGTTTGTTTGCAATCGGAACTGCAATGTATGGAGATCCTCTTCGGCCTTCTTTTTTTCTTCTGTCAATTGTAAAACTTGGGCAGACAATTCGTTTAAAGGAGGCAGTGGCTCTTGGGGCAATTGCTGGCGCAGGGATGAGACAGAAGCCGCAATTTGTTCCATTTGACTTTTTGCGGATTCATAAGCATTTTTTTTCTGAAGCAAAAGGGCTTCTTGCCGATTTTTTTCGGCTTTTAATTGTTCAATGGCATTGAGCGCATCCTGCTCGGTGGAATAAGGTAAGGCGGCCATCATTTCGGAAAACTGCCCGGACAAATGGGCCAATTCAGCGGACAGAGTCGTAATTTCAGCGTTTACCTTTTCTTTTTCCGCTTCGGCGGCTTCCTTTTGTTTTTCCGTTTTGGGAATAGCCTGCTCCATTTGCATTTTCCGCCGTTTATTTTTTTCCAGCGTCGCGGCGCGAATTTTTAGGGAACTTTGCTCCTGAAAAAGGGATTGTTTTTCCAGCTCAATTTGGTTTGGCAGCGCGTGAATTTCAGTTTCGGGAAAGAGGGAAGCGCTATGAATGGAAATTTGCTGCAACAGGGTTTGATATGTGCCATTTTTTGCGCCCGCGTCTTGGCTTAAACGGGTAAGCTTCCTTTCGGCTTCCGCTACAGCCGCTTTTTTTTCTTTTCGCGCTGCTTCCGTCGGAGCATGGGATAAAAGGGGCGCCGGCGCAGGGTGTTTTGTGGAACCGCAAACCGGGCAAGGCATATTTTCCTTTAATTCGGAAGCCAAAATTCCCGCTTGGGCATCCAAAAACGCTTTTTCCAGTAATTCCGATTCTTGTCTTAAAAGGTTGCGCCGCACTTCTTCTTTTTGATAGGTGGCTTTCGCTTCCTCATATTGGGTTTTAGCGGTTTTTAAAGAAACAAGTAGCGTTTCCAGACGATGCAACTGTTCTTTTTTCCCGGCAATTTCCTTAGTCTTGGAAGCAATCACTTCTTCTTCGGCGTCCATGCCGGATAATTGTTCCTTTTCTTTTCGATATTGCTCCAAAGTAGAGGAAAAATCAAGAATGGCTTTTTCCAGTTGGGAAAAACGCTCTTTTTTTCCCTTCCGTTTCTCTTTTTTCTCTTTGCCTGCCGCGCGGATTTTTTCCAGTTCCCGATATTGGGGAAGCTTTTCTGACAGGGAAAGAAGTTTGGCGTTGATCGCTTCTGTCTGCGGCCGTTTCGCTTCTTCTTTCTGATAATCCTCCGCCAAGGAAGGAAGCGCCTTTTGCTTTTCGGAAAGCGCCGTTTCCTTCGCTTGAATTTCTTTTTTGGCATTTTCCGCCGCTTCCGCTATACCGGATAGCCGGTTGCTTTGGCTTAATGATGTTTCGATCTGAGCAAGATGATTTCGCAATTGGGTTAAGGCGTTTTCGTCATCTTTCATTTGTGTTTGAAGCGTTTGGATTAAAAGGGGAAGCGCCAACAAGCCCTTTTCCTTTTCTTCTAACCAGGTTTCTCTTTGGGGGCTGTTTTCGGGAAAAGAGAGTCGATCAAACTCCTGAATGATTTGTTGGGAAATCTCGTCATATCTTTTTTTCCGTTCGCCCGCTTGTGTTTTTAAACGTTCCTGAAGCTCTAAAAAGGGCATTGTATGGAACAAATCCCGAAAAATTTTGCTTCGCTCCTCGGTTTTCGCTAACAGCAATTTCAAAAAATCCCCTTGGGCAATCATCACAATTTGCGTAAAGCGATTTTTGTCCAGCCCGATCAATTCGGTGATTTTTTGCGTGACATCCCGAACTTTCGAGGCAAGAAGTTGTCCTTCACAAGAATACAACTCCGCTTCCGCTCTTTTGGTGGTCATCGCCCCTTTTCTCCCTGGGCGAAGATACTCGGGACTGCGGCGGACCGTATATTTTTGCCCTTTGCAGAGGAAAGTTAACTTTGCAAAGGTGGGGGTATCAGAGGACGCGTATTTGCTCCGAAACATATTGGGTTCGCGCACCGTTCCGCTTCCTTCTCCGTAAAGGGCAAAGGTAATGCCGTCGAAGATGGTGGTTTTTCCCGCGCCTGTGTCGCCTGTAATCAGATATAATCCTTTTTCGCCCAATTTTTCAAAATCAATTACAGTTTCTTCCGCGTAAGGGCCAAAGGCGGAAAGGGTTAATTGTAGCGGTCTCATTGTTCACCGTTCCTTTCTTCCCATAAAAGCTCCATTTGCTCTTGGAGATACACTTTTTGCGCTTCGGTTAGCGGTGCGTTATTTTGCAGCAGATAAAATTCTTCGAAGAGGGCGAAAGGGGAAAGATCTTTCTTTTCTTCCCCGCCTTCAATTCGGTTTTGCGTGCGTGTTCTCGCATTATCGTATCGAAGCTCCATAATATTGGGATATATGGTTCGGAGTTTTTGCATAGCGTCTATCACATCTTCTTCGTCCGTTAAGGTAACGGAAAGATAATCGTCGGTATTTTGGTTTTGATAGGTTTTTTGGTTGGTCAATTCCATATAACTCCCCCGGATTTTACGGAGTCGTCGATAAGGGACAAGGGGGATTGTGGACACGCTGCAGTTTCCTTTTTCCTTTAGAGTGACCACTGTAACCGATTTGGGATCTTCGCTTTCGGAAAAAGAGTAGACAAGAGGCGTACCGCTGTACCGGATTGTTTCTTTTTTGATGGTTTGCGCTTTGTGGATATGGCCTAAGGCGACGTAGTCAAAAGGCTCCAGCACAGAGGCGTCAATATAATCCAATCCCCCCACCGAGAGGGTTTCGGATTCCGATAAAATTGCGCCAATAACAAATTGATGCGCTACCAAAACATTTCGCCGGCCGGGGTCTAAAGTAAGGGCGCTCAACGCGGTTTTTACCGCGTCATTGTAGCTTTCAATGGCGGCATCGGGAAAAGCGGATCGAACGACCGGCGGTTTCACAAAGGGAAGAAGGTATATGGCCACTTCTCCGTACCCATCCCGCAGCACCGTCGGTTCCTCCGGTCCTGCGTAAATTGACGAAAGATAGACGTTGCTTTTGGCCATGAGTTCTCTGCCAAAGGCAAGTCGTTCCGGGGAGTCATGGTTTCCGCTGATGAGGAACACCGCCGTTTTTCTCGCGAGTTTCGCCAAAAATTCATCAAACACCCTAACGGCTTCCGCGGAAGGGATGCTTTTGTCATAAATATCCCCCGCAAGCAAAACCGCATCCGGCGTTTCTTCTGTTACAATTTGTAGAATTTTGTCTAAAATATACTTTTGGTCGTCTAATAATGAGAATTCATTCAGCCGTTTTCCAACGTGGAGATCAGAAAGATGGATCAGTTTCATAGAAGTTCCTTTCAATAGTGAGATGTAGCGCATGAGAAAAAAGAAAAGTCCTGTAAACGACAGGACTTTTCTATCAGGCTTATCGATAGCGGGCTTTGGGATAGTAATATTCGAAAATAATGGTGTCGTTTTCTCCCTCGGCGCCGTATCCCCGAATGGTCCAGGAAACTTTAGAAGCGCCCATCTTTTCCGCAAGCCGAATGAAAAGGGGTCGTTTCCCTTTTTCGTAGGCGATAAAGTTGGGACGGGCAATAACATTGGACAATCCATTCCGTAAAGCAAAAGCCTTTACAGCGGAAACGGCACTGCCATAATTCCGGCAGGCAAGCTGTCCCCGGTAGACGTCGGGCGCATTTTTCCGAAACCAGGAAACGATCGTTGGGTCAAAGCTCTCGATACAAAAAGCGCCCCGGTAACGCCGCAAAATTTCCAATGTTTTTTCCGCCAGAAGATCGTTATTGCGCCCTCTCTTGAGTTCCACAATGACAGGATTCCCCCTTAAGGCTACTAATGCTTCTGTCAGCAGAGGGATTTTCTCGTCGGTTTGGCAAAGGCGGTATTGTAAAAGCTCCTCATAGGTCAGATCCTCGATAACGCCTTCTACGCCGCAGACGCGGTTGAGCGTATCATCGTGGAAAACGACGACCTGCTGATCCGCGGTGAGATGCACGTCCAGCTCGGCGCCGTAGCCAAAGGCGGCGGCACGGCGAAAAGCGCTCAATGAATTTTCCGGAATGGATTTATCTTTGGTGTGCAGTCCCCGGTGCGCAATGGCTCGACCTAAAAAAGGCGCCTTTTTTTTAAAATCCGGTTTTTCCGGCGCAATGAGAAAGGCGGTAAGACCCGCTGCGGCTGCGGACAACAACAATCCTTTTTTTATTTTTCCCATACCGTTTTCCCCTTTTCTGATAATATATTAGTTAATAAACAGTATAGCATAGTTTGGGAAAAAAGGCAATTTATTCTTGTAAGTAAGGAAAATTTCCAGTATACTGGAAAAGAAGGGAGGCTTTTTTATGAAACTCAATTACCGACAGACCGTTTTAGTGGGTTTGGCATTCTTTTCTATTTGCGCTTTTTGGCAGATGTACGACAGTGTCATTCCCTTGATGCTCAACAATACGTTTCATCTCGACGAGACCCTTTCGGGCTTTATTATGGCGGGAGACAACATTTTGGCGTTGTTTTTGCTTCCTTTGTTTGGTGCGCTTTCCGATAAAACGGATACCAGAATCGGACGGCGTATGCCTTTTATTATAGGCGGGACCGCAGCGGCGGTTTTGCTGATGAATTTGCTTCCCCAGTTGGACAATCGATATAGCCGGGTTCCTTCTTTGGGTACGACCGTATCTTTTGTGGTGGTTTTGGCTTTGCTGTTAATCTGTATGGGGCTTTATCGTTCCCCGGCGGTTGCGTTGATGCCGGATGTAACGCCAAAGCCTTTACGCAGTAAGGGGAACGCGGTAATCAATTTAATGGGAGCGATAGGGGGCGTCGTTTATCTCGTGCTCGCCTCTACGCTGTATTCCAAATCCCGGACGGAGGGATTGGAACATATTGATTACAGCCCGTTATTTTTACTCATTTCTCTCATCATGGCTTGTTCGGTGCTGGTTCTTTTTCTCACTGTGAAAGAAAAAAAGCTGGAAAAAAAGAGGGAGGAATATGAAGCGGCGCATCCGGAAGAAGCGCTTTCCCATCCAAACGAACGGGGAGAGGAAGTCCTTTCCAAGGAAGTAAAGAAGTCTTTGCTTTTCCTTTTGCTTTCGGTGGCTCTTTGGTTTATTGGATACAATGGCATTACTACATGGTTTACCACTTACGCCGCTTCGGTTTGGAATATGAGCTTGGGGGAGGCGTCGAATTGCCTTACTGTGGCGACGGCGGGAGCGATTGTCTCTTACCTTCCCGTCGGCGTTTTCGCTTCCAAAATCGGAAGGAAAAAAACCATTCTTTGCGGAACGCTTTTACTGGCGGCCTGCTTTTTTACAGGATTTCTCTTTTCTCTTTGGTTTGATTCCTTCCATGGCGTTTTCCTTTTGGTTTTCGCGTTGGTGGGATTGGCTTGGGCAGCGATCAATGTCAATAGCCTTCCTATGGTGGTGGAAATGTGCAAAGGAAGCGATATTGGGAAATTTACCGGTTATTACTACACCTTTTCGATGGCGGCACAGATTGTAACGCCTATTGTAGCGGGTTGGCTTTTACAAAACGTAGGGTATAAAATCTTGTTTTTATACTCGTCGATATTTGTATTTTTATCATGGATTACCATGCTTTTTGTCCGACATGGAGATAGTATTCCAAAAAAGAGGAAGGGAATTGAAATTTTTGATGAGGAATAAGTTTTTCCTCTGGCAAAAAGAGCTCCGCGCCAAAAGCGCGGAGCTCTTTTATTTCACCGAAAGATATTGGTTTAACATATCTCCGTTTTGCAGCATATCCAAAATGGTAATTTTTTGCATTAACGTTTCAATCTGTTGCTGTAAAATGGTATATACCTTTCGGATGGGACAATTTTCCGGGTCCTTTCGACTGCATGCGTGGGATTTTTCGAGGCAGCGATTGATGTTCTTAGTTCCTTCTGTAACCGCTAAAATATCCCACAGGGTGATTTCTTTTGGGGGACGGCCTAAAAGATATCCGCCGTTTTTTCCGGGTGAGGCAATCAAAATTCCGGCAGATTTCAGAGGCTTCGCAATTTGAATCAGATATTCCCGGGGGACGCAGATCTCGTCGGAAATTTCTTTCGAGGATTTGGCCGTTTCGGCAGAGGCGATGGAAAGAATTGTTTTGATCGCGTAGTCGGTGATGGTTTTGATCTGCATACGACACACTCCTTCGGTGGGGATTTTTAAGGTTCCTCCCGGTAGGCGTCGAATTGGACCAAATTGATCTTTTCGTTTTCGTAGAGAGCGGTAATCAGTCCCATCGCGGTTGTCTCGCCGATATCGGCAATAATATAATCATCCAAAGGGCTGCTTAGGCACAGCTCCTGATCCGCATGCCGGTAGGTCATTTCACAAACGTCAATTAAAAATAGGGTATCTTCTTCCGAATTGCGTAGTATAGCTTTCATTTTTCTCTCCTTGTTTCGGATATACGGGAAAATTTTTTACGGTGCAGTCCGTTAATCGATAGCAGCTATATTTTAGCATATTTACAAGGATGGAACAAGAACCCTAAAAAATTTAGCGGTAGCGCATTTGCGCGTCCATCAAAAAGGAATGCATATCTTTTCTTACTTCCGGGGGAGAAAGGATCTCTCCTTCTCCCAATGCCAAAAGCCAACCGAAGAATTGCGGGCTAATTTCTACCGTAACCGTAGCGATAAAGGTATTGGTTTCCGGTTCCGGCCGCAAAAAGCAGTCTTTTCCGAATCGGTCGATAATCACATGGGCTAAATTCTCCGGAAAGCGGATGGAGACGGTTTTTTTCTCGCCCGAAAACATGGAAAAAATCTGGTTGGTATAAGAGGAAATATCTAAAAGCAAAAATTCCACAGTTCCTTCTCTGGGGGTTTCACAAAGGGAAATAGAAAGCATTTTATCCACACGGTAATGTTTAAACCGCTTTGGATCGCTTTGATGGTCGAAAGCAAGCATGTAATAGTTGTAGCGGTCCCAAATTAAAGCGAACGGGCTGACCTGATAAAACGCGCCGTCTTTTCGCAAAACTTGTTCCTTTTTCGAGTTGTAATCGAAATACTGAAAGCGAAGCATTTTATCCTGCGCGATGCCGCTGTTGATGCGATCGATATTATAATAGACGGTTTCGTTTAGATTTTTGCTTCGATTTTGGATGTAGACCTGGTGATGAATTGTGCGCGCTTGGTGAACACTGGTTAATGATCCCAGCTTTTTTATAAGGGAAAGGGTTTTCTTGGGCGTAATAAACCGAGCGGATTGAATCATATCCACCAGCATTTTCAGCTCCGCTAACTCAAAAGGGCGCATCCCCACATAGTAGCCGGTTTTTTTATGTTTCACGCGGATAATATCCAGTCCGTAAAGGCGAAGCAATTCCAAATCGTCGTAGAGGCTTTTTCGCTCGGCGCGAATACCGTTTTTTTGAAGCTCTTCGATTATTTCAGAAATGGAAAGAGGGTGCTCTTCATCGGTTTTTTGCAGCAAAAGGTCTCTTAGAAAGAGTAGCTTTAATTTTTGATAAGCAGATTTCGCCATTACCATCCCTCCGCCTTTAGTTTACCATAAATCAGAGAGTAATAAAACGGACTGATAGTAAAATAGTCGATTTAAACAACAGTACCCGACCTCTTTTCGTACAATTTCCCTTATAAACCACTTTCCCCCGCTGCCGCCGACACTATTATTCGATATTTTAAAGGGGGACGCCGCCCGGAGGATTACGATTTGATTGCAACCGGGGATTTGGCCCAGGTAGGTTCCGATTTACTGTACGAATTGCTTGAGAAAGAAGGGCTTTCCATCACCGAGCGGCATCAGGACTGCGGTCTTTTACTGTACGACCGGGAAACGCAGGACGTCCATGCGGGCGGTTCCGGCTGTGGATGTTCCGCCTCGGTGCTTTGCGGAAAAATTTTGCCGGAGTTGGAAAAACAGCCGGGGAAAAAAGTTCTATTTATTGCTACCGGTGCGTTGATGTCTCCTTTATCCATTCAACAGGGAGAAAGCATCCCCTGTATTGCGCACTTGGTGGAATTGTCTTCGGAGGAATAGTATGGAATATCTAAAAGCATTTTTGGTGGGAGGATTATTTTGCGTCATCGGCCAGCTTTTAATTGACTACACCAAATTAACGCCGGCGCGAATCTTAGTATGTTTCGTCGTAACAGGCGTTATTTTAGGCGCGTTTAATATATACCAACCCATTATTGATTTTGCCGGGGCAGGAGCGACGGTGCCGCTGACCGGCTTTGGTGCCCTGCTGGCAGAGGGAATGCGAAAAGCGGTGGATCAGGACGGCTTTCTCGGGATCTTTACCGGGGGCTTTACCGCGGGGGCAGGAGGCATCGGAGCGGCGGTAATTGCCGGTCTTTTGGTGGCGTTGATCTTTAAACCCAAAAGTAAAAGCTGAATATCTGGCACATCCTAAAAAATCCCCGCCTATTGGCGGGGATTTTTGAAACAAAAGAAAAAACAGCCGATTGACTTGACAAAATCTTTGGAAGAAGGTATAATGTTTTTTGTTCAGTGTCGGGGTGTAGCGCAGTTTGGTAGCGTGCTTGGTTCGGGACCAAGAGGCCGTGAGTTCGAGTCTCATCACTCCGACCAGGTTAGACCCGGAGCCAAACCTGCTCCGGGTCTTTTCTTTTGTTTTACGCAGATGTCCCAAAACACAGCGGTTTGAAACCGCGGCAGATACGCGTATTCACGTTGGTGAGTGCGCGTTTTTTGTGCGGGAAACGAAAGAACTCGTTTTTTATTCCCCGAACGCCTCTTTGATCCGTTCGTTGACCTTTGCGTTCATACGAGGAATTAATTTTAAATCGGATTCTTTTATGCTGATTTCCGCGATATCATCTTTTTCTCCATATTGGGGAAAATTTACAAGCCAATATCCATCGGCACAATCGTCTAAGCAAATCCATCCCTGCATCCCTTTATGGACGCCTTCTTTTGCATAGCATTCTTTTTCCACAATGACTTCGACGGTATCTAATTCTT